>JAISEM010000043.1 GCA_031264105.1 Endomicrobium sp. | reverse complement strand
ACGCAAGAAGAGCTAGAGAGTAATTTTAAAGAGTATATAGAAGATGCAGCAAAAGCAAACAAAGTTAGAGTAGAAGAAGTGTTGTGTGAGATAAAGAAGTGGTATAACGGATATTCGTGAGATGGGAAGACGTTTGCGTATAATCCATTTTCAACGTTAATGTTTTTTGATAAGAAAGAAATTGAAAGTTATTGGTTTGAGACTGGAACGCCGACATTTTTGATAGAACAAATAAGACAGCGAGATGATTTAGAATTATTTATAGAGGCGAAAGTAGTAAATGCGAGATCGTTAATGAGCCGAGGCGATAGCAAGATAGAGAATATAGCATTGTTGTTTCAGACGTGATATTTAACAATAAAAAAGAAAGAGGTAGAAAATAATAGAGATCAGTATACAATAGACTTTCCCAATATGGAAGCAAGGGAAGCATTTCTAACAAATATACTAGAGTATTACAGTAATAGACAATCCAAGGAAATAAATAAGTTAAGAGTAAATATAGGAAAGCAAATAAGAGAGAAAGACACGCAAGGATTAGAAGAAAGCTTAAGGATGTTATTTGGAAATATCCCATATGATTTACATATAAGACTAGGAGACTATTATCATTCGATGTTAATGATGTTAACGATAGTGGTGGGATATGAAGTAGGCGGGGAAGCGCATACGGACAAAGGAAGGATAGATGCGGCGTTAAAGAAAGGGAAAGAAGCGATAGCGGTAGAGATAAAATATGGGGAAGGGAGAAAAGTAGAGCAGCTGCTAAAAGAGGGGATGGAGCAGATAAAAGAAAAGAAGTATTATGAGAAGTATGGAAGTAATGAAGTTTGTAAGTTTATTGGCAGTAGCGTTTGGAGGAAATAGAGAAATAGGGCGTAAGTTTGAATAAGAGAGGATAGTTATTTTGGAAGAAGTAGGAGCGCTATTAGGGAGAAAGAAAAAAGGAAGAGGGATAAAGAAGCAGGCAGAGTTTGTGATATATGAGAGGAGAAGGCAAGTATATAGTGAGAGTGGCGGAACCTTTTAACTAATATAAAATTTATGCAAGGTTTTGATTGTTAATCCTTGCATAGCTTTGACAAATTGAAAAATCTTCAACGTTTTTTAGAAACTTCATACAGAATTACAGCAGAAGCGCAAGAGGCGTTAAGTGAAGATATGACATTTTTCTGTGGGATTGATATTAAAAAATCGCAATGTTTTTTGGTAAGACTATGAAGGCCAAGACCTTCGCTTCCAATAACTATTGCTGATGGAAAAGGCAAATCAGAACTTTCTAGACTTTGTCCACCGTTTTCTGCCCCGACAATCCAAAAACTGTTTTCCTTTAATAAATCTATAGTCTGACTTAAATTTGAAACTTTTGATATTGATATATGTTCTACAGCTCCTGCAGATGCTTTTGAAACAGTTTCATTTACGCCAACAGCTCTCCATTTTGGTATTATTATCCCATCAACCCCAAAAGCCACACAATTTCTTATAATTGCGCCTAGATTATGAGGATCTTCTATTCCATCTAATATTACAATCAGAGGTTTTGAAGATGATTGCGTTGATTGTTTTATTAAATCTTCTATTTCAATATATTCTGTAGGAGATACTTCTACAGCAACGCCTTGCGAGTGTTGCGAATATTTATCAAATTTTTCAGGTGGGACAGTATGGACGGCTATACCTTTTTGTTTTGCGAGAAAAACTATTTCTGAGATTACAGTCCCTCGCGCCGTCTGTGAAACCATCAGTTTGTTAACTGCGCGTTTACTTGCTTTAAGAAGCTCTAAAACAGAATTTCGGCCATATACAATATTTTCTAGCAACAGTTCTTTTCTATTGTTTCTGTTTTTATGCATTTTGAACCTTTTAAATTAGTAGAAAATCTTTTTCTTAATTATTCAAAATATGGCTTAAGTGAATTAACCTTAGAGATAGCCACTTTCCAAGACAGCGTCTCGGAAACTCTATCTGTTAAACCATCTCTAACTCTGCGAATTCGTAAAATCTTCATACAAGAGCTTTTTGTTTGCTAGATTAGAAGCTGCTTTATCAACATCAGATGCAATTATTTCATCAAAAATTTTAACTGAAAGCTTTTTTATTGAATTTATTTTATCTTCATCTTCTTTTGAAAATTTTGAAAGCACAAAATTTGCCATATTCATAAATTTTGGAAATGGACCTATACCAAACTTTATTCTAGGGAATTTATCTGTATGAAGTTGTTCTATAATGGATTTTGTGCCGTTATGTCCACCCGCAGAGCCAGACATTCTAATTTTATATTGCCCAAGAGGTATAGAAAAATCGTCATAGCCAACAACTATTTCTTCAGGCCCGATTTTATAATATTTTGCAAAAGACGATACAGCGTAGCCTGAAAGATTCATAAAAGTTGTAGGTTTTAAAAGCCAGACTTTGCTGCCGCAAGGCTCATAAAAAGAAATATCCGCCATATTATCCCAATTTTTAAACTCAAGGCCTTTAGCTAAAGCTATAGAATCCAAAACTATAAAACCAAGATTATGGCGGGTATTTTCATACTTATGACCAGGATTGCCAAGCCCGACAAAAAGTTTAATTTGCTTAGACACTGGCAACTCCGTAATCTATTATATTACTTCTTTGCCGCTGGGGCTGCTGCTACTCCTTCTTCACTTTCTTTATCTTTCTTACCCTTGCTTATAACTTCAGGTTGAGCTGGCTCTGTACCTGCTACCGCTGCCGCATCTACAGGCTTTTCCTCTTCAATCTTTGTAGCTATAACATTGACAATCATTGTTGAAGGATCTTGAACATAATCAACGCCATCAAGTTTAGGCAAACCAGCTATGGTTATCCCTTGTCCTATACCAAGATGGCTTACGTCTACGCTGATCTTCTGCGGTATGCTTTTAGGAAGAGCCTTCACTCTAACCTCTCTGACGATAAATTCCATAGTTGCGCCAAAGTTTTTAACACCGTATGCAACGCCGTCAATGTGTATTGGCACCAAAACTTCAACTTTATCTTCAAGAGAGATTGCATGAAAATCTATATGAATAGGTGCTTGAGTTAAAACATCCCTTTGGATTTCTTTTACAATAGCAGGCTTTTTTCCATCTTTAAAGTTTAAATCTATGATTACATTTGCTCCGTTTTCTTCTATTATTGAAGCAAAAGCTTTAGCAATAACGGATATAGATTCCGTTTTAACATTTTTTCCGTAAAATATGGCAGGGACTTTTCCATCTTTTTTCAAAGAAGAAAGATTTCCTTTGGAACCAGATGTTCTCAATTCAACATCTAAAATTACTTCATTCATTCAAATCCTCCATTTTATTACACCAGAAGTTTATTTTTATTAAAATAAAGCGCTTATTGATTCATCTTTTGAAATTCTTTTGATTGCTTCAGCTAACATTGCTGCTACGCTTAATACAACAATCTTTTCATTCGGTCTTTTTTTTGATAGCGGAATTGTGTCCGTTATTACAAGCTCTTCCAAAGCCGAACCTTGTATTCTTTGCTTTGCTTGCCCTGAAAGAACTCCATGAGACGCTGCGGCAAGAACTCTTGTAGCGCCTTTTTCTTTTATAACATCTGCAACTTTTGTTAAAGTTCCTGCTGTATCAACCAAATCGTCTAATATTATACAAGTTTTGCCTTTTACTTCTCCTATAACATTCATTATACAGGCTTCGTTAGGACGAGGTCTTCTCTTATCAACAATTACTAATTCTGCATGGATAAGCTTTGCAAAAGATCTTGCTCTTTCTGCGCCTCCGGCATCAGGCGAAATTACAGCTACATCTTTTAAATTTTTATCTTCAAAATATTTTGACAATATAGGTTTTGCGTAAAGATGATCTACAGGAATATCAAAAAATCCTTGAATCTGTCCCGCATGCAAATCCATAGTTAAAAGTCTTGTAATGCCTGCAGTTGTAAGAAGGTCTGCAACAAGCCTTGCGGTAATTGGTACTCTTGGCTCAGACTTTCTGTCTTGTCTTGCATATCCATAATAAGGAACAACGGCAGTTATTCTTCTTGCTGAGGCTCTCTTTAAAGCGTCGGCAATAATTAAAAGCTCCATCAAATTTTCGTTAACAGAAGGGCATGTAGGCTGTATTATAAAACAATCTGAACCTCTAACATTGTCAACTATTTTTACTTGACTTTCTCCATCGCTAAAACGCCCGACTTTCGCTTCGCTCAATTCAACGTCAAGCTTTTGAGAAATCTGTTTTGCAAGCTCTATATTAGCGTTACCCGAAATAATCTTAAGTTTCATAATTCCCCTTTTAATTAAAACTTCTATTTCACATTATTTCTTTTATGTTTCAATTCTTGTCTTGACCTTGCTATTATAAGTTTTCCTGACGGTACGTCATGCGTTACTGTTGAACCTGCGGCTACTAAAACATTCTCCCCGATTTTAATCGGAGCAACAAAATTAACATTAGAACCTATAAAAGATTTACTTCCTATTATAGTTTTATGTTTATTTACTCCATCATAATTACAAGTAATTGTGCCGGCGCCTATATTTACATTCTCTCCTATTTCAGCGTCGCCTATATAAGAAAGATGATTAACTTTAGAATCTTTTGCTATCACTGCTTTCTTCGTTTCTGAAAAATTGCCAACTTTTACATTATCTTTTAAAACCGAGCCAGGCCTTATATGTGAAAAGGGGCCTATTTTAACATTTTTGCCTACAATAGCTCCGTTTATATATGAATAGGAAACCGTACTTCCTGAGTCTATCTTAGAGTCTACTATATAACTTGACCCTTTTAATACACAACCTTGCCCTATAACAACATCTGTGCCAACAAAAACACCAGGGTATATAATGCTGTCTTTACCGATTTTTGCGTCGTAGGATATATAAACATTATTTGTATCTATAACACTTATACCGCTTTCTAAAAGCTCTTCTACTTTTTTGTCTTTCAAAAAAGTCTCAGCTTGAGAAAGTTCTATTCTGTTATTTATACCTTTTACTTCATTTTCATCTTCTGTTATAGTTAAATATGCAGTTTTGCCCATACTTTTAAGAATTGCGACTGTGTCTGTTATATAGTATTCTTTTTTTGCGTTATTAGGTTTTACTTTTGAAAGAGCTTTCCATAAGTTTTTATCAAAGCAATATATGCCAGAATTTATTAATCTTATCTGTTTTTGAGCAATATCAGCATCTTTTTCTTCTACTATCTTTTCTAAAGAATTGTTATCTTTTTTTATAATCCTGCCATAACCAAAAGGATTTACAACTTCTGCAGCTAAAACTCCAACTGAACAATTAGCTTTTTGATTATCTTTTATTAAAGAAGATAATGTAGACTTTTTAATTAAAGGAACATCACCGCTTAAAATCAAAATACTTCCGCTATAGTTTTTTAAAACTTTTTCTGCCTGCATCACAGCGTGCGCAGAACCATGCTGTTCTTTTTGATAAACAATCCTAATGTTCTTTACATCAATTTTTGACAAATATTCTTCAACTTTTTGCACGCCATACCCTAACACTACAACTATATTGTCAGGCTTTAAAGAGGAAACAGTATCTACAACCCACTTTATTAATGGTTTGCCTGAAAGCTTGTGCATAACTTTAGGCAAAGGGGACTTCATTCTAGTTCCTACGCCTGCAGCAAGTATTACAGCTGAAAAATTTTTCATTAATAAACCCAAAAATTCCCTTTACAAGCTGCCCTAAAGGGAATAGATAAAAAGTTTTCTATAGTTTTAAATTATACAAAATAATTAAAAATAACAAAAATTTCTTTTCTTAAAGATAAAACATATAACCATTTTCTGAAGAACGTTTTTGAACGTCAAGAGCAAGGCTTTCAAGAGAGATTTCAGAAAGAGAAGAATGAATTGAATTGTCTAATCTTTCTAAAACAGAAGCGTGAATTGTTTTTTCTATAGACTCTTCACCATCAAGAAAAGAGTCAGAGTTTTTTTCAAACAAAGAAATTTCTATTGAAGACACTATATCAAAAGCAGTTATATCTTTAGGCGCTCTGGAAAGTTGATATCCTCCACGCGCTCCTTTTATAGACAGCACCAGGCCAGCCCGTTTGAGAAGAGCAAAAACCTGTTCTAAATATATTTTTGAAATTTTTAGTCTTTCAGCCAAACTCAAAACAGTAATATACTCTCCATTACTATTATATTTTTGCGCTAAACATATCATGGCAGCTAACCCGTATTTAGCTTTAGCAGACACTCTCATAAAAAAACCCCTTATATTAACTAATTTTGAGTATTCTATACTATAGAATAAATAAATGTCAACTTATGCAAGCCAATGCCTCTAGTTTCAAGCTGGAAATTTATGACACAAAATACAAAACATTATACTTTGGTAAGAAATTTGTATAATTATGCAAATCTATAAACCAAAAAGGCAAGGTTTAAAATGAAAAAAACAGTTATCGCTTTAAGTTTGTGGATTACTCGTTTATTTTTATTAAATTCAGTAGTTTCTGCAGAAAATAAAAATCTTTTTAAAATAGAACGCAACAAAAACGCTAATGTTGTTACGTATGACGTAAGGTTAAACGCAAACGGCAACATAGATAGAAAAAAACCTATTGATGCTTATTGGATTTTATTTACAAAACAAGGCCAACGCGAAGAAATTTCTGTTTTTGAAAAAAAGGCTTATGGTTATAATGCAACAGAAAAAGAAAATAATTCCTATACCTTGATATTGAAAGCTGTTAAAGATAGATCTATGACAATTGCTTTAGTAAACGGAGAACCTAAAGCTGAAATTCTCATAAACAATAAAAAAGCTTATCTCTCGTCAGTTTATGTATCAGCAAGCAACGCATTGATTCCAGAAGTATATTATTTAATTCTTACAGGGACAGATCCAAAAACTGGAGCTAAAGTTACTGAAAAAATAACCACAAATAAATAACATTTGCTTGCTATCAACTTTTTATAATAAGCATTGTATAACTTGCATATCTACGCAATCGCATCATCATAAGAGACAGAGGGCTAGCATGAGGATTGATTGTCCGAAAGAAGCCAATAACAATGAAAACAGGGTTGGATTAACAACAAATGCAGTGCGCGCTTACGTTAAACTATGGTTTACAGCTTGCAAGCGCGGGATTGGGAAAAGCCTGCAGAGAAAATATTGCATTGAAAGAAGGCTTGAATACATATAAGGCGTTATAGCTTACAAATCTGTTTCGCAAGCATTTAATGCTTTAAATAATTATAAGTCTGAGATGAAATTATAAAGTAAAATTGTTAAGACTATGATACATACAAAAAGCTACGCCGATATATCAGCGCGCGTAGCTTTTTGTATTTTATTAACAATATGTATGTAAAAGCAAATGTAATAAGGCCAAAAGTTAAAATAATTGATCCGACATATTTTATTTGGCCAAAAGCTATATGTGTAAGAATAGTCCCGTTGATGTTATTTCAATTTTACTGCATTTGGATGAGCCATAATGCTTGAAACTAATACAATACCTGTTATGGCGCACAAATAACGACAGTGCTCCAAAATATACCCGTGCTTGTTATAAGAGCTTACCTAACAGAGTTTCTAGTTTTTGCAGCTGCAGCTACAATTGGAGAAAAAGCCGATGTAACAATTTCTGATAAAGCAGGCAAAACATAACTTTTGTTAATTACAAGAATAATTATGCATCCTACTATATATTAAGAAAGCCATAAATGGAACAAATTTTATACAAAAATCAGAAATTGATTTTAATCCACCTAAAACAATCAAAGGCAAAATAACTGATATACATATGGCCGAAACCATCATAGGGATATTGAAACTTTCATTTAAAACTGTTACTACAGCATTTGATTGCACGCTGCTGCCTATACCAAAAGCCGCAATACTGCCAAATAAAGCAAAAAGTATACTTAAAATTTTAAATTAAGACCTCTTTCTAACGCATACATAGCACCGCCAAGCATAGTGCCTTTTTTAGTCTTTACTCTATTAATATTTCCAGCGCCTACTGTTGCAGCCATAGCAATAGCAAGAGAACCGAAGGATGAGATATCACCTCCACATTCTTTACCGTGTTTAGCAGAAAGTTTTATGCCTAAAAAAATTTTCTTTTGGATAAAGCGAGTTTTAAAAGTAAGGTAAAGATGAGTTCCTAAGAGGAAAATCAACATTGAATGTCCCCGCAGATACGAGTTCAACCAATCTACAAAGGCGCAAACTTTTTCCATTAGCTCCATCTTTTGTCGTAAGAAATTATTGAATCGTAGCCACGACGGCAGTTTAGCATAAATGGGTAGAACTTGCAAAAGAAAAATAAAAGATATAGAATGTCGCTCAGCAGTTAATTATTTAAAGGAGATGTAAAGATGAAGAAATTTGCGTTGTTTGCGGCAGTATTTGCAGTATGCGCTTTCGCTCTAGCAGCATGCGGCGGGAAAAAAGCGGCAGAAGAAGCTCCAGTTGCGACTGAAGTAGCTGAAGAAGAAGTAGTTGAAGTTTCACAAGATACAACAACGGCAACTCCTACTACTGAAACCACTATTACTGCAGAATAAAGCAAGTAAGCAGAAAATAAGTAACGAAGTTTGATAGACCTCCTACCTTAAATAGTTGGGAGGTCTATTTTATTTATAAAAATTTAACTTTTCAATAAAAAAAAGAAGGCTGTCAGATACTAAAAGCAACCTTCTTTTGAGTTAACAAAAAGCTTATTAATCTTAAAAGTTAAACACTGTTCTAATGCCATACACAAATACATTATTGTCGCCATTATCAGGGACATTTCCAGCTCTTGGACTTGCAATATATTGAATAGCTGGTGTAAGAGCAAGATAATCATTTATAACAAACTTATAATATACTTCAAGTGCTGTTTCTGCTCCATCTTTATAATTTCCATTATTACTTCCATTATAAATACCATCTGTAGCAATATGCCCTTTTGCGTCTGAAGACCCATATATCTGACCAAGCGCAATACCAACTGTATCTTTTGTTCTTGCCCATACGCAACCATTGATTTGGGCGCCAAAGCTCCAAGATAATGACTTAGGCAAAACGAAAGCAGTAGGCGCTACGCCATTACCATCTTTATCGGTAACATGAAAACCAGCAGACTTATCTTTATACCCAAACCTCACAAACAAACCAATATTTTCATTTATAACTTGATCAACGCTTACGCCAAAGCCATAAGAACCTGTTTTTGAAGCATTATCGCTATATTTATAGTGAACTTGATTATTCTCCCATAGATATAATCTATAATTACCATTTGTAGAAGGCTTAAAATCAACTTGAGCAATATTTATTCCACACGCATCAAAATGATCTTGATCTGTTGTAAAGTACGCATAGGAAATATCAAATTTATCACTTAAAGCATACTTCAATCTTAAAGCTGTACGTTGAGCAACAGAGTCTATTATTGGATCGCTAGCAAAAGAACCTGTTATAAATTTGGTTCCATCGTCATCAGCTAACTTGTTAGCAGTAAAAAAAGACCAGAAGTTTAATTTACCAAAATCTATCGTAAGCTTGCTATTAAGAATTGATTGTTCATAATACAATTCCACAACTTTTGCAAATTCAATTTCTCCTTCTATAGCTTCATCAGCGTTGGCGTTTACTTTAGACAAAGTATTAACACCTTTATCATCACTTCCGCCAAGCTCAAGACCATTTCCTCTACCGCCTTTAAAGCGTGCTAGCAACTTTCCATATTCTTCAAATTCTTTAGTAAGCTTTAAGTCAAATAAATATGAAGCGGAAGATAAACCTTTATCGTCACCATCATTTGCTTTAGGGGTACTCTGCAAAACAAAAGATCCGCAAAGATCTGTTTTAATTCCTAAACTTTGAGACACACTGTCCGATGCAAACGCATCAGCTGAAACAAACAACGAGCTTGCTACCAAAAATGCTGCCACTTTTCTTTTCACTTTGTAGTCTCCAATATATCTTTCTTACTGATAGAATACTCCTCATAGCGCTCATTTTGTATAAACCGATTTTATCATTTTTTTAGTTAAAAGTATCAGGCTTTATATCAACAACATCATTTTTATTACCATCAACAAATTTTGAAAGAATAAGCGTCAAAGCGCCATCTCCAGTAATATTGCAAGCAGTACCAAAGCTATCCTGCAAAGCAAATATTGAAATAACAAGCGCTACAGCATTGCCGTCAAAACCCAATACACCAGTAATTAAACCTAAGGAACCTATCACTGTCCCCCCAGGAACACCAGGAGCGCCTACTGCAAAAACACCTAGCAGCAAGCAAAACATAATCATAGTTTCTAGTGAAGGCAACGCTCCATAATAAACCTGCGAAACAATCATAACAAAAAACACTTCAGTAAGTATAGATCCGCAAACGTGTGTATTTGCAAAAAAAGGTATTCCAAAATCTACCATATCTTTACGTAAAACATCTGACTTACGCGCACTTTCTAAAGCTACTGGAAGCGTTGCAGCCGAACTCATTGTGCCTAAAGCTGTAAAATATGCAGGAGCATAATATTTTAAAACGCGCAATGGACTCTTTCTTGAATATACGGCAGCAATTGTATATAAAACTGTAAGCCATATGTAATGACCTATAATCACAATCAAAACTACTTTAACAAAAATAGGCAACTGCTTTGTTATAACTCCTTCATATGCCAAAGAGCAAAATGTAAAAGCTACAAAAAGAGGTAAAATTGGCGTAATTACTTTTGTCACTATAGAAAGAACAATTTTATGAAATTCTTCAAGCAAATTAGCCGTTGCTGTAGATTTAGTGCAGATTACAGCAACCCCTATCAAAATAGAAAGCACTAAAGCATTCATTACGCTTAAGATAGGTGTAAGACCTAAATTAAATATAATCTTTGGTACCTCTTCTGACTCGGCAATTGGAGAACTTATTTTTAAATGAGGTATAATTTCAAGACCTCCAAAAGCAGACATAAATGCTGCACCAATGCTTGAAACATAAGCTAACCCAACTGCTAACAATAACACTTTTGAAACATCATTACCCAATTTTGTAATTGAAGGAGCAATAAAACCTATAATAATTAAAGGTACACAGAAAAATATTAAAGACCCTAAAATATTCTGAATAGTAACAACAATTTGCATCACAGACGCATTCGAGATACAGCCGACAGTAATTCCTATAATAATGCTAAAAACAAGTCTTGCTGGCAAACTACTTAGAAACTTCTTCATGCTTGACATCTCCCTTTAATTTAATACATATAATATATATATGTTTTATATATTATATGTATATTCTTCTCTGCATGTCAATACTTTTTTAATAATTTTCCTAAAAGTAAAAAAATAGAAAGGCTATCCAAATTTAGGCAGCCTTTTTATTTGAATTTGAGATTAAATCTTAATTTGCAGGCATAACCGCACCTTTATATTTTTCTGCAATAAATTTCTTTACTTTATCAGACTTTAAAGCTTTTACCAAAACCATAATAGCCGGGTCATTTAATCTCTTTGGACTTACAGCAATTATATTTGCAAAAGGAGAATCTTCTCTTTCGCTAAATATTCTTGTTTTCTTTATATCGATACCTGCCTCTATAATTTTGCTTGACCATACTATGTAAGCGTCAAACTGATCTCTTACTCTTGTCACTAAAGAAGGATCAAGCTCTGTAATTTTAAGAGGCTTTATGTATTTTCCTATCATGCGTATGCTTGCATTATAAGGGGTTGTAGATTTCTTTAACCGTATAAATCCTGCTTTTTCTAAAAGTAGAAGTCCTCTATACTCGTTGGTACTGTCATTGCAAATAGCTATTTTGGCATTTGATGGTAAATCTGAAATTGATTTATATTTGTCAGAATATATTCCCATTGGCTCAATATGTATATCGCCAGCATTAGCTAATCTTAAACGTTTATCTTCTACTTGAGCTTTCATATATGGAACATGTTGAAAATAATTGACATCCAACTCCCCATCAGAGGTTTGCGTGTTTACCAGTGTTGTATCAATTACCGTATAAAGCTTTATAGTGATACCTTTTTTCTCTAAGTCTGGCTTAACAAGTTCTATGATCTCCGTGTGCGGAACGGCATCCGCCGCAATTTTTAAAACAACTTTGTTTGGGTCTGCGGCAAAACTAATACTACCTGTAAATAATGCCACGCATACCGTTGTAAGAAATTTTTTTGCTTTCATTTTTCTTCCCTTTAGAGCACCAAACGTTTACACAAGGTGTCTCTTCTTAAGTATTTTCTTAGAGATAAATGCTCCAAAAAGCTGTAGAACTTCAACACCAGCCAATAGAACGATGATAACAGCTACAAGGATGTCTGTACGATACCTGTTGTATCCAAAACGTACGGCAAGCTCGCCAAGTCCACCAGCTCCAAAAGAACCTGCGATTGCCGTTATTGAGACGAGCGTAATTGTAAGGACTACAAAATTTCTTATTAAAGTAGGCAAAGATTCTGGTAACATAATTTTTAAAATAATATCCCAATTTGGCGCGCCCATAGCTTTGGCGGCTTCTACTTTGCCTTTAGATACTTCAAGAATGCTGTTTTCAACTAGTCTTGAAAATATGGGTATACAGACAATAGCTAAAGATACAATAAATGCTTTTGGTCCATATGATACGCCTACTATAAACTTTGACAAAGGTAAAAAAATTATAACGACTATCATTGAGGGTAAAGACAAAACTGAATTTATAATTGCCCCAAACACTTTATTAAAAATGGCCATAGGATGGAGACCGTCTTTATCTGTAACATAAAGCAAAACTCCAAATAACAAACCAAAAGTTATTGTAATGGTAGTTGATATAGCTGTCATATATATAGTCTGCCATGTTGCAGGCAAAACATATTCCCATACTTCTACGCTAAAAACTTGAGCCAAAAACTCTTTCATATTCCTTCGCCTCCGACCAGATAGTCAACCTTTGCTAGATCGGAATTGTTTTTTATAAAAACTTTTGTAGTTTCGCTTGAAGGGTTTGCAAAAATCTCTCTGACACTTCCTTTTTCTGCTATTAAGCCATTCTCAAGAACTGCCATATTATTGCACGTATACTTTATAACGTCCAAAGAATGCGTAATCAAAATAATTGTAAGTCTAAGCTTTTTATTTATGTCTTTCAAAATATCCAATACTGAAAGAGAAGTTACAGGATCTAATGCAGAAGTTGCCTCGTCACTTAGCAAAATGTCTGGATTGTTGGCTAATGCTCTTGCTATGCCAACGCGCTGTTTTTGCCCGCCTGAAAGCTGTCCCGGATAAAAATCTTTTTTATCGGATATGTTTACAAGATCTAGAATTTCAGCTACTCTTTTTTCTATTTCTTGTTTGCTTTTACCTGCTACTTCTAAAGGAAAAGCAACGTTGCCAAAAACTGTTTTTGAGTCAAAAAGATTAAAATGTTGGAATATTATGCCAATTTTTTGCCTGTAGAGATTCATCTCTTTTTTGGAAAGTTTGTCTATTTCGTAGTTGCCTATGCGGATTGTACCGGAAGAAACTGTCTCAAGCCGATTTATACATCGTATCAGGGTAGATTTGCCAGCGCCACTAAACCCAATAATTCCAAAAATATCGCCCTTTTGTATTTCTAGATTTATGCCCTTAAGAACTTTAAACTCTTTGTCCTGATTTTTAAATATTTTAGAAACATTTTTTATCTCTATAAATGGCGCAGCCATGCGTGTCCTCTTAAAAAAACTAAAGTAGCTCAATCGCATCCTACCAGTTTTTTGTATATAAGTCAAGTGTTTTTATAAAACATACATGATTTATATGTTTTAATTTTACTGTCACAATAATTCTGATATTTGTGTCATTGCTTTTGTAGATTCCACTGGAATAAAAATATCTACGATTTCGTTTGTAAAAGCTGATGGGTTGGGATTTATTTCAATAATTGTTGCGCCATTCCTTTTTGCTTCAAAAGGGAGCGACGCGGCAGGATAGACAACACCCGTGGACCCTATAACAAGCATAACGTCGCAGTTCCTGCTTGCAGCAATAGACATACTCATATCTCTTCCTGGAAGCATTTCTCCAAAAAACACAAAATCAGGTTTTAAGATTGCTCCACACTTTTTACAACAAGGAGCAGTTTTTAAATCAAAATCTTGCACTAGATATTTATTTCCATCACGAATACATGTTAGTTTACTTGCATTTCCATGAAGTTCGTATACATTTTTACTTCCTGCTTTTGCATGAAGATTATCAATATTTTGCGTAATTACAGCTTTAATTATTCCTTTTTGTTCAAGTTTTGCAAGAGCATTATGAGCAGCATTTGAAATTGCTTTAAGAGTTGCTTCGTAAAAACCGTTACAGAGCATTTCCCAAGCTTCTTTTGGATGTGAAGAAAAATAGTTTATTTCAAAAAATTTTTCCTCATATTTATTCCAAATTCCGTTTTCACCTCTAAAAGGCGCTATCGCGCTTTCAACTGAAATGCCCGCCCCTGTAAAAGCAACTGCATATTTTGACTCTTTTAAAGCTGTTGCAGCGTTTTTTATAAGCTCCATTTTTCTTATCTCCATCATTAAGACACGGGAAATCAACCCGTATAATTTGATTTGTAGCATATATTTTTGATAAAATCCATCTTCTATAAGGGAGTTCTATCATGGCAAAAAAAGATTTATTATCAATTTACGATCTGTCATTAAAAGAAATTAAAAATTTGTTAAGCAAAGCATTTGAGTTAAAGAAAAAAAGAAAACCTCTTGACGTTTTTAGAGGCAAAACTTTAGGGTTAATGCTCGAAAAACCTTCAACAAGAACAATGGTTTCATTTTCAGCGGCAATGGTTCAACTTGGTGGAACGCCAATTTTTCTCAACATTGAAAAAATGCAGCGTTCAAGAGGCGAATCCATACATGATACTGCCATAGTATTATCTCGCTATTTAGACGGTCTAATGATAAGAGCTTTTAAACATTCCGACATTGAGGAATTTGCCAAATATTCAACCGTCCCTGTAATAAATGGTCTTACCGATCGCGAACATCCTTGCCAAATTTTGGCAGATGTTATGACCATGATGGAGTTTCATAAAATAACAAATCCAAGCGATTTAAAAAAGATTAAAGTTGTTTACATTGGTGACGGCAACAATATTGCAAATTCTCTCCTTGCAATAGCTTCTGTTTTAGGCATGGATTTAACTTTAATAGCCCCGAAAGAATATTTAACTAACAGGGAATTATTGAATAAATCTTTGGAATATATATCAAAGAGCAAAGCTCAAATTAAAGTTACAAGCGATATAAATGCTATAGACAATGCTGACGTAATATATACAGATGTTTGGACTTCTATGGGCTTTGAAGCTGAAGAAAAAAAGAGAAAAAAGCTATTTACGCCTTACCAAGTAAATGCTGAACTCCTTAAAAAAGCTTCTTCAAAGTGTATAGTATTGCACTGCCTTCCCGCTGTAAGGGGTGAAGAAATAAGCGAAGATATTATGGCAAAATATGAAGACTCCATATTTGCACAAGCTCAAAATAGACTTCATGCCCAAAAAGCCGTTCTATTACAATTTCTTAAGTAATTATGTACGAT
>JAISEM010000044.1 GCA_031264105.1 Endomicrobium sp. | reverse complement strand
TTTAACGGTCTTAGCGTCCAATAAATGCCAATTAGTAACAAGAAAAGAAGCCCTACTCGTACAAAATACTTAAATTCTTTGTCTTCAAAATCTCCAAGGCTAAATCTACATATCTTCAGCAAAAAGGACATTCTATTTCCCCTCATTTCCTTATTTTAATTGTTTTAATTTGTTATTATATTTGTGCCATAAGTCAGCATACAACAACACTATGGACTTATCTTCAGACATGTCCTTTTTTGAGATTTACTATTTTGTTTAACATTCAATAGCTGATATTTCAGTTGTCATTCCCAACGGTAAGGTTGGTACTACTTCCCTTTTTCCTACTATAAGATACCTTTCTCTGCCTTCTTTTGCAAGCTCTAGACTTATTTCGCTGTTGTCTGTCAGCTTGTACCCGTTGAGATTCTTAACTACTTTACTGATTGCTTTGGTTATATTTTGAGTAGTTCCTCGCAGTTCCAAATCTTCGGCAATGTCTTCTATGCTTAGTTTAAATTGTTCTTGAGAAGCATATATTCTTTTGTCGTAGGTAAGTAGAAATTTTAACGACGTGGGATTTTTGATTTTATAACAATCTTTGTTCCTTAGTATTGCCTTTCGTTCGTACAGTTGTTGTGATAATATCGGATTTAGTGTTAGCACAATTATGCTTTTTCTAGTATTTTTTTCTTTTGTTTGTTTTGTAAGTTCATTTAAAAATGTAAAGCTATTTGCTCTTCCGTCTGACTTCCTTTCCAATGTTATTGGATATTTTTTTAATTCTTCAATCTTTTGTTGTAGCCATTTTATAGTTCGTCCACTTATTTTATATTCTATTTTTTTAGCTATTTCCCTGATTGAAAAAGATATTTTTACTATTGCAGTTACTCCTAAGAATTTGCAATTTTGGTCTTGCCAAGTGTGTATTATAGCAAGAAGTATTCTTAAGTGGTTTGTGTCTAGCTGTCCTATAGGTTCTTCATCAAGGTTAGGCGTGGTTTTTCCTCTATGAATTATGTATTCTTCGCCATTAAGTATCATTTCTGTTGTGGCATATTTTAATCTGCTGTTTGTTATTGGATATGTAAAGAATTTGCTGTTAACTATATCGCTGGTAGCTACTTTTTCTTTACTGTAGGGCTTTTCCATCTGTAAGGTTTTCGTGTTTAATGATTGTTTTATTTCTGAAGGAGGTTGTTGTGTAGTTTTTAAGTCTTCTTGTTTGTGTATTATTACTTCAGCAGATAGGTTTTGAGATTTTAGTATTTCTGATATTCTGTTTTTAAAGTAAATGTTAGGAACGATTAATATTGCACTATTTGTTTGTCCTGAGGTGTGTTCTACTATTGGTTCAACCCAAATATCATATTCTGATTTAGTAAGCACATCTTTTAGGAGGTCTTTAATTTTTGGCATTAATTACTTTTCCTTTTTGATTATACTTTTATATGCTTTATTTTTTTGTGCGTTATTAATTATATATTATAAATTATAGGGAAAAATATCTTGAAAAAATTTGTATCAAAATGTATTCATTTTTCAATCGTTTTTGTGTTTTATATTATCACGTATTTCTTAATCTATTATCACGTATTTCTTAATCTATTATCACGTATTTCTTAATCTATTATCACGTATTTCTTAATCTATTATCACGTATTTCTTAATCTATTATCACACAAAAGAAAATCATTTGTCAAGCTTTATTTTGTCCTCTGTTTTAATTTTCCGTATGAGAGCATAAGAACTGTGCCTATGCCATTAATGAAGGATTGTGGTATGCATTTAAGTGAGGATAGTAAAGGTAAGCTGTAAATGACAATTAACGGTTAGTCCTAAGCCATTTTTGATTGTTGATGTGATTAGATGTATAGAATATGATAATAGATGGTAAAAGGAATGGTAAAAAGCCCGTAATCACGGAGGTCTGTTTCACATGAAAGTTGGCAAGTGGTCAATGACTCTAACCAGACTTCCTTCCTTTGCCATACCCTTCATAGCATGCCATTCATGCTATGCCTTTTAACTAAACCTTATCTTTCTTGCCTTACTTAAACTTCCTAACTCATTCATAACTTAATACAAGTACCCTAGCCCTCAAGCCTTACTTAAACCCTTGTTTAAAGCCCCGCTATTGCCCTTTTAAGCGGCTTTTCTTGGCTTTTGGTACTTTGCCTCCTGCCAAGAAATGCATTACGCTTGGGTCTTTGCCCTTTGGGTTAAATCCGTTTGCTCATTGGCTCTTTAAAGCCAAAAATAAGCAAGAAATCAGTTTTGGACACATTAGCTACCTAAACCCGAAAATATCGCTTTAAAACGGCATTAGCGGGCGCTTAACCCTGCTTCCATCAAGTCCATACCATCGCAAGTATCCAATCTTATGCAGTTGCAAATATGTCAGTGACTGCATGTGTGCGAACATCTCAATTTCCCGTACAAAAGCCGTTCCTTTTTCTGTTCAGACACTCCGCCCTCTTCCATCTGGATTGAAGTCTGATTCATGTACTGTACCATGCATATTAAATGCAATAATCTAAGAAATATAAAAGATGGCAATTAGATAGAAAAAATCATTGATAGAACCTTCGTTATATCGAAGGATTAGTTTCTGCTCCCTTTGGAGCAAAGGGGGGTCTTGGGGGTGGCACGCCCCCTAGTGTAGTTGCTGTTAAGGTTGTTTGGGCTTCTGGGTATTCAGCTGAAGTAGGGGTATTCCCCATCTTTCCTGCCAAAGATTCCCTTTGCAGGAAAAGATTTGTTGCTTCTTCTTTCATAGGGAACCCGTTGTTGTTGGTCTTTTCTGTTTCTTTTTGGCAAGGGCAGGCAGTGGCAACGAACTGCCCTTGCCCTGTAAGATTATTTGTAATAATCTGTAATAGGTTCGGTAGTTTTAGTGAATTGTTCGGTAGTTTTAGTGAATTGCCAATACTAAAACTCCTTTTCCCCTGCCTGCCCACTTGCTTTAAGTTTGTTTTGATGTATTTCTTTAACCCGTTGCGGATGGTCAAATTCGAAAATCAATGTTCTAGGTTTATCGGGATTGGTTTTAGGGACGCCTTTTACTTGGTAATCAAGCCCATCTGAACTAAAGCGGTTAGTGAGAACAACTATCATCCTGATAAAAGCGTCAGCTTTAGCTTTATCTCGGAGTAATATCCGCCCGTCTTTGTGGGTTTGAGTCAGACTTGGGCAACACATTTTAACCAACTTGGCGTCATCTATTGATATTGATTTTACATCTGGATTGCCCGCTCCATGTAAGTATAAATAGTCAATAAATCTTATATATCCCGCCACAAATCTTGTCTCGGACAATAATTCTTTATAATTTATACGTCGCTGATAATCTATCCCTTCAACAAGACGAGCATCTGAATTATTGCCTATGTCCAGCTTCATAATAGTATCCCATACTTTCGCATATAAATTTTTAGGGTGTTGAAAATATTGCCCGCTGTTGAGATACTTTTCAAACATAGGTTTTGCAAAATAAAAGTGAAATTTTTTAATTTTAAGTGCGTTGATATTAGAGAATCTCTTCCTCTCTTCTTCAGTTAATTCTTCATTACTTGCGCTCTCAGGGATAACCATAAACGGATGCATAAGATAATAACCGCCCTTTCCGTTTGGAATATAGCATCGATGGTCGCTAGTTTCGGCAAGTTCGGTTTTTAGTTTTTCTTTTTGGTATTTAAACTCGCCTATCGTAATGTCAGTAAAGGTAGTTGGCTTAACTTCGGCTTTGATATAGATACTGTCATTTAAAAACAGCGCGTCTTTATGGTGCGTGCAGAGATATTTGGCTGCGTCCTGCAAATAAAAATATCCCGCTCTGTTAAATTCATATTTTCTGTTAGGGATATGTTCTTTAATTTCTACTATATTTTTTTCTTTGTCAAACTCGTAAAAGTCTGGCGTCGGTTTTGTTTTCTTAAGTTGTTCCGCTCTTATAAACTCTACGCTCATCATCTCTCTTGAATTGTGTGTATAATTTTTATTTTTCATTTTTTCCTCAGTATCATTATATTATATTACCTAACAAGAAATATTATCCTATCGTTCTAGGATTTGAACCCGCGACTTGCTGGGGTTGTCTCTTTGCGATTACCCCTTCTTGCTTCTGATTAGCCTCTACATTTTCTTTAAAGTAGTCATAATTAGGATAATACTCAAAACCTACTTTGCTCCATGCTTTGTACATCCTATTTTTCAGTATTACTAACTCTATTTCTCTAGGATATTTGTTCTTAGCTTCGTTTATTGCTTCTCTCATCTCTTCGTTTGCTTTTGTATTGTTTCCCTGACGGTTCCGTTTAACTTTTAATTGCAACCCTATTAGCACGTCTGCGCTGTATTCAATCCCGCCGCTCTCTTTAAAACTCTCAAAACTAACTTCATTTAAATAATTGTCTCTGTTAAACGACGATATGACGACAACAGGAATATTATAATCTCTACTTATGCGTTTTAACTCCGTCATATTTTTATCTGTGTTTTGTTTGTCGTTTAACCTTTCATTATATGCAGACATTATTTGCAGATAATCTACAATAACCATTGGAGCAGGACGCCCTAATTGCGTAAAGTCATCTAATATTTCTCTTATTTGCTTTGCCCCTATATCGCCTATCCCTTCGCTAATAAATATATGTCGTGCTTGCTTTGTTTTGTATTCTTCTATTGCAATTTGTATTGCATTCTTTTTATCTTCATCATATTCTTCATATTTTTTACCGCTCATGCCATTCATAAGCTCTAATGCCGTCGTTGCTTTCTTCTCTATTCCTTTACCTTCGCAGTATTTAAGCGTTTCCCTGCTGATACTTTTTATCATAAGTTCATATTTCCCCATTTCTAAGGACATAATCAAGACGTCTTGATTATTTACCGCAATATTGTCGGCTATTTGCAACGCAAACGTTGTTTTTCCTAAACTGCTTATTCCTCCTATGCCGTATAGTCTGCCTCTTCGCAACCCGCCGCCTAGTGCTTCGTCAAATTCATTAAACCCTGTTTTAACTGCCGACTCGGCTGCGTTTTTCTCTATTTGATATAAGCAATCTTGAAGATTTGCCGCCGCGTTTAAAGACTTTATCTTTTTTTCTATGATTCTCTTCTTTTCTGCCCGCTCCATTTGCTCTTTTACAGCATGTCCAAAGTCTCCGCTCTTGACCATAATATCTATTGGCGCTACAAGGTAATCTATACCTAATTCATCCAACACCCTTATAATTGCTTCTTTTATTTTCTCACCTGACTCGGAAATGCTCTCAAACGCTAAGATTGGCGGTTTTGGCGGTTTGTTTGCTTTTAATCCTGCCTTTAGATCTGCGACGTCTTTTTCAGTCTCAATAATTAACGCTCTGCCTCCTGCCGCCGTTATGCTGGCATCGTAGTAATCTCCTTCTTTAAAATTCCCCGTAATGAATACGGGTATAGGTACTTCTAATAGCGCTTTTTCCGTTTCTTCCGCTTTATAGCTTAAGTTTAATATCTTCTCTTTATCCTGACTTTCCATTGTTGCCCCTCTTCATTTAGCAACAGACGATCACTATATTTTTAGGATTCGTTTAGAATTGCCGCTGTTTCTCTTTCCATATCTTTATTGCTTTTAGTTGCTTAAAACCTGTTTGATAGCTTTTTCTATCGCTTCATATTCTTTTAAATTGTTGTCAATACAATAGTGACCCAACTTCTTCTTTAATCCTCTTTTAATTAATCCAGTAAATTTTATATAGCGCTCGTCCTCATCTATTTTTGCGTTTTTATCCTTACTTTTGGCTAAACTTGTATTGTTCGCCTTACCTTTTGTTATGCCTAAAAACTGCTCAACCTGACTTGCTCCACAAAAATCTTTTTTCATAAACAGCTCTCCTCTGTACTATTATGCCATTACGCCTTTTATTTCTTTCATCAAGTTCTCATAATCTTTAGCGGCTTTGCTTGACGTATCGTAATCAAAGTATATCCCTTCCGTGAAATTGCGCTTCTCTAATGGCAATATATTCTCTTAACGGGGTTTTAAACACTCTTGTCCCTATTTTTTCCGCCATTAATTTTAACGTATTAGATAAGTCTTTGTTGAGCAGCGTGTTGTTTAATCTATTTATTACTATCCCCGCAATTTTTAAATCGGGGTTGGTAAATTCTTTAATTGCCTCAATATTTTCAGCAAGCTGTCCTATCCCGTATAAAGCAACGCTATCAGCGGTAGTCGGTATAAGCACATAATTGCTTGCCGTTAACGCATTTATGGTTAAAATGCTTAAAGCTGGCGGCGTGTCTATTATAATGTAATCATAATTTGTCATTAAATCATCAATGTTTCTTTTAAGACGATATTCTTTCCCAACTTGCGTTAAAAGTCCATCTATACTTGCAAGAGATTTGCTAGCTGGAATAAAATCGATGCCTTTTGATCGTTGAACGGCTTTATTTATATCTGTTTGTTTTAACAAAACATCGTTGATTGTAGGTGTTGTCCTTTTCGCATTATTATCTAAAAGCATGGATGCGCTGCACTGACTATCCAAATCAATGAGCAAAGCTTTTGCTTTCTGACGCGCAAAGCCAAAAGCTAAGTTATAGGCTATCGTGGTTTTGCCTACCCCTCCTTTTTGATTTGAGACGCTTAAAACTTTAGCCATAAGTTTATCCTGTTTTACAGTTTTGTTGCTTTACAATAATATTAGTATATTGTTTTACATAATTCAAGTTTAATTAAAAAAGTATTTTTGTAAAGTTACTAAATATCAGCACTAGGATTGTGGCAATTTACGGATTGATAACTTTAAGATGTGGATTAATGGGTTGAAACAGGAAAGCAAAAAAGATATAAAACACTCACTTTTATATTTGTTAGTCGCTTGTCTTTAGTCCTTACTATATTTAATTTTTAAAATTATCATAGTTATTGCTAAACAAAAGACTAGGATGCTTGTTACCCACACCGCAATCCTCTCAAAATAAAGACCGTAAATTATTAACAGCAGATTACAGGTAGCGTTCATAACGTAGGTTAGCAGAGCCAAATCTTTTGTTGATTTTGTTTTAAGCGATTTTATTATCTGCGGGAAAAAAGAATAAAAAGCTATACTTCCAGCGACAAACCCCACAAATTCCATAAATGTTTTCATTTGTTTTTTATCTTTGATATTTTAGTTTGTTTCTTTTTTTTATATTATTTTTTTCAGAGTTGCAGTAGGTCTAAATGAAACTTTTTTCCCACACGGAATAGGTATTACCTCTTTGGTTTTAGGATTTCTGCCTTGTCTTGCTTTTCTAGATTTAACTCTAAAAGAACCAAGTCCAGATAAAGAAATAATGTCTCCATTTTTTAAAGCTGATTGTATAACTTTGACTAATGCTTTGGTAGCTTTATTGGCTTTTCTTTGACTCAACCCTGAGACATTGGCAACCTGCTTAATTACGTCAGGTTTTTTCATTAGATTAATACCTCCTCAAAAGGAAATGCAAGAACTACATATTCCCAAAATGCATTTGTTTTAGACACTAAATGTTTCGCCACTTTCAACCCTTCCCGTTTCGTTAGTAAGAGATACGGTGATACTGTTCTCGTGATTTCAACTTGCATTCTTCAATGAATGTATTTGATCAAGCTTTCCTTTAGGATGAGGATTGGCGGTAAAAAGCGGTTTTATCCTCAATAAATCGCCCAGAAGCTTAGGCAACTCCCGAGTCCCGTTAGATTCTCC
>JAISEM010000049.1 GCA_031264105.1 Endomicrobium sp. | reverse complement strand
ATTTCTCGGTATTTACAAGTTAAAACGTCAGAAGGGAAGCCAACTGGAAGAGATGATGTCAGAGAATTTAGTTTTCATCCTAAAATCAGATACGATATGGGCAAAGAAGTTTTTTATGTAAAGACAATAAATGTAAACTTCTGCCAGAATTTTACATGACAACAAAATCGCAAAATACTTACTTAAGCTTTAAACTTGATACGTTCACCTTTAGGGACATTGAAAAATTTGCTCCGCAATTAAATTCCGTTAAAGAGTTGACTTTGCCATTTGCCGAGAGCTTTTTTGTTCGACTAAAAAGCAAACTTAAAAATTATATCGATCTTATAAAAAATATAACAAAAAAGAACAATCTATCTACAAAGAGTAGAAAGATTGCTCTTTTCAAATCATAAGTATTAATTTTTTTATCCAAAAATCTTTTTAAAGAAATTATCGCTTTGATATTTTGAATCTTGAGAAATCTCTCCCATGGATTTTGCATATTCAAAAAGAGCTTTCTTTTGTGTGTCGTTCATTGACTTAGGAACAGAGACATTTACTTTAACAAATAAGTCGCCTCTATTTTTTCTACCAAGTCTTACAAACCCTTGCTCACGCACTCTCAAAGTTGTTCCGGGCTGTGTTCCTGGCGGAATCTTTACTTTTACGCTTCCCTGTAAAACAGGAACATCATATTCTACACCCATTGCGGCTTGAGAAAAAGAAATAGAAATGTCTGTATATAAATTCTCACCATCTCTTCTAAACCCTAAAGCTTGCTTCATATGGACTACAACATACAAATCTCCTGAAGGAGCGCCGTTTGCTCCAGCATTCCCAGAACCAGAAACTTTTAAAGATGTTCCTTCATCAACTCCTGCAGGAACTCTTACTTTTACTGTTTTTCTCTTTCTTACAGCTCCCTCGCCTCTACACTCAGGGCAAGGATTAGTTATTACAGTTCCTCTTCCATGACATTGAGGGCATTCCTGGCTGAAAGAAAAAAATCCTTGAGAATATCTTACTTGTCCAGAACCTTTACACTGGGGGCATTGCTTTGGAGCAGAACCATCTTTGCTGCCAGTTCCGCGACATGAAGAACAAAGTTCTTTTTTAGGTATATTTATTGATATATCAGCACCATTCATTGCTTCAATGTAAGATATATCTACGTCATAACGCAAATCTTCTCCGCGCCTTTGTTGTGAAGAAGCTCTACCACTCCTTCGCCCACCTTGCGCGCCGAGAATATCTCCAAAGATATCCCCAAAAATATCTCCCATATTCGAAAAATCGCCGCTTGTATATTGAGTGTATCCGCCTTGTCCACCAAAAGGATTTCCTCCTGCACCGTTAGCATTATGTCCAAATGTGTCATACTGCCGTCTTTTCTGGCCATCTGAAAGTATTTCGTAAGCCTCGTTTATCTCTTTAAATTTCTCTTCGGCTTCTTTATTTCCTGGATTTTTGTCAGGGTGATATTTTAAAGCCAGCTTTCTATAAGATGACTTAATTTCGTCGTTAGTTGCAGACTTGGTAACACCAAGCACTTCATAATAATCACGTTTCATTTTTTCTCATTCCTTAACTTCAAAGTTTGGGCATATCTTCTTTAAAAAAATTTTCACCTGTAATGATTGATTTGTCTGTTTCCAGTTCCAGCTCTAGTCTAGCTTTCTTTACAATACGCCCACCTTTGACGCTTGCTTTTTTATTTTCACCAATACCCTCGGCATTTTCAGTTTCAGCTATTTGTCTCGTTGAAAGTTCAACCAAAGCAGTGAAAATAAGCTCTGCCTCGCTCATATTGATCTCGCGTAAGTTTGCACTTCTAATCCTTTTAATTTCTTTGTTCGTTAACAGTTAAATCTGACCATTCCTTATGGATTATGTTTGTCAAAACAGCAAATTCATTGCCTTCTTTAAACGCCATGACTTTTCCAATAGTCCGTAAGTTTATTTCTTGTTCCTTGCCCCATCATTCTACGCTGTATCCATTTGTCACTTCTTCCATGCGTTTTCCAGGTTTCTCTGGATCTATCTATGGATTCTCAGGACTCGATACCTCTTCTATACGTTCATAATGGCAAGCCATCGCTTTATTGGCTCTGCTTTTGGACTCGGAACAGATTGTATAATACGAGACAATGTTTGTATATCAGCAACCGTTGTATCTCTCCATTTGCTATCTGCTGATCGCATTTTCAAGCGGCGACAATTTGTTACCGGTTGAACTGATCCTTCACTACGCAGACGTTGAGCAAGTTTATTCCATATCTCCTAGCTGTTTGATAATCCTTTTGTTGGATCAATACTGCTATAATATCTATAATAGAAAAATACTATCTCTCTTTTTCTTCGTCATAATGTCTGCAAATGCTAAACTCTTCAAAAACAGTCAACGCTTTGTCTTCTATTAAATTACCCTGCGTAATGAGACTACAGTGGGGATATCCGACAACAATTTTTTGATTAGGTTTTGACATTTCAGTTATTACAAAACTGTACCCGATTGGAAAATACCATAATTCTTTAATTGCGACTGCTTAATATAGTTTATAAACGCCGAACAAGCAACCGACATAAACTTTGCTTCCTCAAAATATACATTATTATTATCGTTCATGTTAGCATGTCTTATTCCACCTTCGCTATTTGTATAGGCATATAGCTTATGAAATGCCTTTATAAAATAACTATTTATTTTTTCGCCTTCCTTTAATTTCTTTAATCCTTCACCTAATGTACTTGCTCCTGTTATATCTCTAACTACATATTCCATAGCTGAAATACTTTCTTTTATAGAATTTCTAAAATCCGAGTCTCTACCGTTGTGACACCGTAAAAATTCCATCGCTTTACTCAAATGTTTTTTTCCCCACATTCTGTATCTCCAATGTTAAAAGATTCTTTGATTGCTTCTATCTCATGCTCATCTATAATTTGACTAACACGACCATTGTTCATTCTATATCCAGAATTTCCTTTTTCTAAACATGAATTTAATTCAGTAGTAAAAGATTCTCTCTTACTGTCCTGAATCTTTAAAAAACAAAACTCAAAAAAATCATATATTTTATTCCACTTAGCATTGTCGAAAAACCATTCTTTAAAGACTCTTTTTTCATCTAAATTAAGAAGGCATTTCACTTAAAGGCTTTATAAAAAAATCAGAATATAATGTTTTTCTCTGTATTCCGAAATAATAAATCCCACTGAAGTCATTTCTATAACGTTCATAACAAAAATTGTATAGAGATGTTCTTAAATCTTTATCCATAGAATCTATTTATAAGACATTTTCTTCCAATCCATTCCTCTGTGAAAAATTAATTTTGAGTAGTCTGTTGTCTGAGACATCATTAAATCCCTCTACGTTAATATACGACTAAATGGAACCTCTAAAAACTTTCCATAATCACTTTGTCATTAAAGTTCTCGGGAATGTTCCATTTTAATCACTTATAAGTTATTTATTTTTATCATCATCAACAACCTCGGCGTCCACTACTTTTTCGCCATTATTAGCACTTTGGTTATTATCGGGTTGCCCTTGTCCAGCTGCATCTTGCGCATTTTGAGTTTGAGAAGCTTTATATACAGCTTCCGCAAGTTTGCGAGAAGCAGTTGTCAAAGCATCTCTTGTTGATTTAATCGCCGCAATATCGCTACCTTTTAGAGCGTCTTTGGCAGCAGTCAAAGCCTGCTCAATTGCAAGTCTTTCATCAGAAGAAATTTTATCGCCGTGTTCTTTTAAGCTCTTTTCAACGGAGTAAACAAGATTATCAGCTTCGTTTCTTGCTTCAATTTCCTCTTTGCGTTTTGAGTCTTCAGAAGCATATTGCTCAGCTTCTTTTACGTATTTATCTATATCATCTTTTGAAAGTTTTGTTGATGAAGATATTTTTATTGATTGTTCTTTGCCAGTTCCTTTATCTTTTGCAGAAACATGCAAAATACCATTCGCATCTATATCAAATGCGACTTCTATTTGAGGTACTCCTCTTGGCGCAGGCGGTATACCTTCGAGCATAAATCTTCCAAGTGATAAATTATCTTTTGCCATAGGTCTTTCACCTTGTAAAACATTAATTTCTACACTAGGTTGATTATCTGCAGCTGTTGAGAAAATTTGAGAACGTTTTGCAGGAACAGTTGTATTTCTATCTATCAACGGAGTTCTTACGCCACCCATAGTTTCAAGTCCCAAAGTAAGAGGCGTTACGTCTAAAAGAAGAATATCCTTTACATCTCCGGTTAAAACGGCAGCTTGAACAGCAGCTCCAAAGCATACGCATTCCATAGGATCTATTCCGCGTTCTACTTTTTTGCCTACATAATCTTCAACAAATTTTTGAACGATAGGCATTCTGGTGGGGCCACCAACCAGAATTATCTT
The DNA here is from genome assembly GCA_031264105.1 of Endomicrobium sp. GTDB lineage: Bacteria > Elusimicrobiota > Endomicrobiia > Endomicrobiales > Endomicrobiaceae > Endomicrobiellum. The sequence goes on along the minus strand of JAISEM010000049.1, from coordinate 2,818 downwards.
TGTAACAGTCTCAGTCGTAAGCTTTGCATCGTTTATTGCCCGATCTATTGAAGCTTTACATCTTCCTACGATAGGTCTTACAAGATTTTCAAGAGTAGCTCTTGTAAGCTTAAGCGTTAAATGTTTAGGACCTGATGCGTCGGCAGTAATAAAGGGAAGATTTATATCTGTTTCTAAAACGTTTGAAAGCTCAATTTTTGCTTTTTCGGCAGCCTCTTTTAAACGTTGAACAGCCATTTTATCGTTACGCAAATCTATACCATTTGCTTTCTTGAAATCTTCGGCAATATAATCTATCAAAGCATTATCCATATCGGTTCCGCCAAGCTGTGTGTCACCAGAAGTTGAAAGAACTTCAAAAGTTCCTTCTGTCCCCATTTCCATTATGGTTACGTCAAGCGTCCCTCCACCAAGATCAAACACCAATATTTTTTGCTCTTTACCAACTTTGTCTATACCATAAGCAAGAGAAGCTGCTGTAGGCTCGTTTACAAGTCTTACAACTTCAAGACCTGCGATAGCGCCTGCATCTTTTGTAGCCTGTCTTTGGTTATCGTTAAAATATGCAGGAACAGTAATAACTGCTTTAGAAATAGGTTCTCCTAAATATGCTTCTACATCTTTCTTTATTTTTTGAAGAATAAAAGCTGAAAGCTGCTGAGGCGTAAACTCTTTTCCGTTTACGTTATATTTATAATCAGTTCCCATCTTTCTTTTGAAAGCACTGATTGTTCCTTCCGGATTTGTAACAGCCTGTCTTCTTGCAGGCTCTCCAACTAAAAGTTGTCCATCTTTTGTAAATGCTACATAAGAAGGAAAAGCTTTCCCTCCAAGAGTAGTTCCCTCAGCTGAAGGAATAAGAGTGGTCTTGCCGCCTTCCATAACAGCAGCAGCAGAATTTGAAGTTCCCAAGTCTATACCAATGATTTTTGCCATACACTCCTCCTATATTAATTTTCTTTTTTATCTTCTAAATTTTTATCATTTTTGGCGACTTTAACTTTGGCAGTTCTTATTAGCTTGCCGTTCATTTTATACCCTTTTTGATATATCTCCAAAATTTTTCCATCTCCCTCGTCACTTTCAGCATAATCCAATGCTTCGCAAACATTTGGGTCAAAACTCTCACACTGTATTTCTTCAACGCCTTCTTCTTTTAACATCTTTGCGAACTCTTTACTTATCATATCAAGACCTACAATAATGCTTTCCATATTATTTCCGCTCTTTGCACTTTTTAAAGCATGTTGTAAAACATCGTCAATCGCTATTTGTTTTATGAGAATTTTTTCTTTTCCCCAGTCTAAATAGTCCTTTTTTTCCTTCTCTGAACGTCTTCTAAAATTTTCAAAATCAGCTTTAAGTCTGACAAGCTGATCATAATAGCTTTGAGCTAAAGTCTTCCGCTCATCAAAAGACTGTTTTAAAATCTCAAGCTCTGAAATTTTTTCATCTCTGGCTTCATCACAACAATCACATTTAGCCTGTTCTTGCTCTTTAATCTCTTTATCGTTTTCCAAATTGCCCCTCCCGTATAACCTACTTTTCTTTATCTTTAAAAAAATTATTTAATATCTCAGACACTCTACTTACAAGAGATATCATTTTATTGTATTCCATGCGTTTCGGCCCTATAATACCCAAAACACCTACAGACCTGTCACCATTTTTATATACTGTAGTTATAACACTTAAATCTTTAAGTTCGGCAACGGCATTTTCCGAGCCTATTTTTACATTGATTCCATTATTACTAAAATCTTTACTTATTACTTCTATAAATTTTTCTTTATTTTCATTAAACTTTATTAGCGATTTTACGGGTTCAAAATCATTAAAATCTGGAACAGCAATCACATTAGATGTTCCATCAATATAAATATCATTTTGTATATTGTAAAAAACATCACTTATTTTTTCAGCTGCTTTTAAGATACCTTCTTCCTGTTGTTTAAACTCTTTGATTTCAGATACTATTCTTTTGTTTGCTTGAGCGACAGAAATACCTCTTAATTTTTCATTTAAAAAATTTTTAAGTTTTGCTATTTCCCCTTGAGAAAGGGAAGCTTCTATTTTTTTATGTTTGATTACTCCACTATGAGTAAGCAATACAATAAGCAATTCACTGTTTGAAATTTGTACAAGCTCAATATTTCTTATTTCATCATATTGCGTCTGAGGCGCCATGACAAAACCAGCATATTGAGAAAGTCCTGACAAAATACGTGAAGTTTCTGAAAGAAGAGATTCTATTTCTTTGTGTTTCTGCTCATAATCTTTTCTTATTCTTTCTTCTTCTTCTATGGCAAAACTTTGTAGTTTTAAAAGACTATCTACGTAGGTCCTGTACCCTTTATCTGTAGGTATTCTTCCAGCGGAAGTATGAGGATGAGTTAAAAACCCTTCTTCTTCAAGTTCCGCCATAACGCTTCTAACTGCTGCCGGAGAGAGAGAAACATTATACTCATCTATAAGTACAGTCGATCCTACTGGTTTACCTGCCTTTATATAATGATGTATAACTGCGCTTAATATATTTGTCTTTCTTTCTTTTAAAATCTCTAGTGATATATGGCGCACTCTTTCGCCCCTTTTCTCATTTTTAGCAACATAACATTTCTGGCACTCACGCCATAATAGTGCTAGCATTGTAGCGCTAAATTAAAATTATGTCAAGAGTGGGTAATAGTTCACAATATATTTGACGTAAAATAAGTTTTTTGTAAAAGGGGCAGAAACATCAGAGGTTTAATATGCAAAAGTAGGACACGTATATAGTTTGGCGTCAACGAAAGGGACAAAGGCGCAGCTCGAACCG
>JAISEM010000021.1 GCA_031264105.1 Endomicrobium sp. | reverse complement strand
CAAAAAGTTTAAATGACTATGCAATATTACCTGACTTCAACCTAAAGCAGTAAAAACACTCATAAAAATGGATACTTTAAGTATTATGAGCAAATACGTTCGCAAATATAAATGAAGAATGGAAATACAGCGGTTAGAATAATGGTAAAGGAAGGGAGGGAAGCAATAGGAGTAGAGCATATCCTTTTGAAATTAAACGGATACAAAGCGATAACGGCGGCGAAACTGAAGACTGCGCCCACGATTATATGTTTTGAACTACTACAATTTATACTTTAATACATATTAATTTGCTATAATAGAAAGAGATATGCACATTAAAATAAGCAAAGAAAAATGAATGACCTTCAAGATACTAATTTAAAACGTACTCTTAAAAACCGTCACATTCAGCTCATAGCGTTAGGCGGCGCAATTGGCACTGGTCTCTTTTTAGGGACTGGCAGCGCTATTTTTGTTGCAGGTCCTGCTGTTTTGGTGGGTTATTTGATTTCAGGTCTTATGGCATTTTTAATAATGAGACAGCTTGGCGAGATGGACACTGAAGAGCCTATGGCAGGGTCTTTTAGTTATTTTGCTTATAAATATTGGGGCGATTTTCCAGGATTTTTAGCTGGATGGAATTACTGGATACTATACGTTATGATTGGCATAGCAGAACTTACTGCTGTTGCCGTTTACACTCAATATTGGCTCCCTAATATTCCCACATGGAAAACTGCTTTATTCTTTTTTAGTCTCATAAGCGTTGTAAATATTGCAGCTGTAAAAACTTATGGTGAAATGGAATTTGCATTTTCAATAGTAAAAATAACCGCTATCTGCGCGATGATTTTGACAGGAGTATATATTTTATTTTTTGATCCTAACTTGGTTGCTGGCGCTACAATTAAAAACCTATGGCAAGCAGCAAGAGTCGGAGAGCATGCTGGAAATTTGGCATTTAGCGGTTTTCTTCCTCATGGTATTATTGGAGTTATAATGGCTATGCCTGTAATAACTTTCTCTTTTGGCGGATTAGAACTTGTCGGTATAACTGCAGCAGAAACTGAAAATCCTAAAAAAACAATACCTAAAGCTGTTAATCAAGTAGTATTTCGTATTTTAGTTTTTTATATCGGATCTCTTGCAGTATTGTTGTCGTTATGCCATTGGAGCGATCTAAAAATTACTGACAGTCCTTTTGTTATGATTTTTGACCACACTGGGTTTAAATATGCCGCTTGGACTTTAAACTTTATTATTTTGACCGCAGCGCTATCCGTATATAATAGTTGTATTTATAGTAACAGTCGTATGCTTTATGGTCTTGCCCTTCAAAAAAATGCTCCTCAAATTTTTACAAAAACAAGCAAAAGAGGTGTGCCCACAGCGTCGCTTTTGCTTTCAAGTACACTTACATTTTTGGTTGTACCTTTAAATTATTTTATTCCAAACTGGGTTAATGTATTTCAAATAATAATGAGTTTTGTTGTTGCATGCGCTATTGTTAATTGGTGGATGATTACAATTTCGCACTTAAAATTTAAGAAACAAAAAAAATTGGAACATTTTAAAACATCGTTTCCTTCTCCTTTTTATCCTTGTTCAAATTATATTACGCTAATATTTTATTTTTTTATTCTTATAGCTATGGCATTGCCGCAGATTAGCATGGCAAAGCAAGTTATTGCTGTTCCTATATGGCTGCTTATAGTTTATTTCGGATACAAAATAACAAGAAAAAAAGTATATATCGCAATTTAACTTAAATTTTTGACATTCCTACATCAAGGTTGGGTTTATTTGCTGTATTGTAAGATATAAGGACGGTAAAATGCAAGAAAACAAACTTAAGCGCAAGCTTACAAACCGCCACATTCAATTTATAGCGCTTGGCGCAAGTATTGGAACGGGCTTATTTTTAGGCGCTGGCAGCGCCATTTTTGCCGCAGGGCCTGCAGTTTTATTGGGATATTTAATAGCTGGGTTACTGGTATTTTTAATGATAAGACAACTTAACGAAATGAATACAGAGGAAACAGCTCCAGGCTCTTACAGTTATTTTGCCTATAAATATTGGGGAGAATTTCCCGGATTTTTAGCCGGGTGGAACCACGCAATACTATACATATTAATAAGTATAGCAGAGCTTACTGCAGTTGCCGCTTACACACAGTATTGGTTTCCTAATATTGCTTCATGGAAAACAGCTTTATTCTTTTTTATAATAATAACAATAGTAAATTTGGCCCCAGTTAAAGCTTATGGCGAAGCTACGTTTATTTTTTCAATTGTAAAAATAGCTGCTATCTGCGCAATGATAATTGCCGGCGGATATATTTTATTTTTTGACCCAAGCTTGGTTGCAGGCGCTACAATCAAAAATTTATGGATGCCGGCAACTACAGGCTATCATGCTTGGGATTTGTCTTTTAGCGGTTTTTTCCCTCATGGATTTATTGGCCTTATGGCAGCTTTTCCGACAATAATTTTTGCTTTTGACGGACTAGATACAATAGGTATGACTGCAGCAGAAACTGTTGATCCTAAAAAGAATATTCCTAAAGCAACAAACCAAGTAGTATTTCGTATTTTGATTTTTTATATCGGGTCTTTGATAGTACTTTTGTCTTTGTATCACTGGAGCAACTTAAATATTTCTGAAAGCCCCTTTGTTATGATTTTTGATCGCATCGGCTTTAAATATGCAGCTTGGGCTTTAAACTTTATTATTCTTACCGCTGCTTTATCTGTCTACAACAGCTGTGTCTATGGAAACAGCCGCATGCTTTACGGGCTTGCTTTACAGAAAAACGCGTCTAACGTTTTTTCAAAAGCAACAAAGAAAGGCGTGCCTATAGCGAGTGTTTTTTTTACAAGCTTGCTTACGTTTTTAGTTGTACCTTTAAACTATTTTATGCCTAACTGGTTTGAAGCTTTTGATGTAATTATGAATTTCTCTGTTATATGCATAGTTACATATTGGTGTATTATTGCTATAACACATTTGAAATTTAAAAAACAAATGAATCTTAAAAATAGAAAAACTGTTTTTCCGTCTTTGTTTTATCCTTATTCAAACTATATTGTTTTAGCAGCTGTCGCATTTATTTTGTCAGCTATGACAATGCCACGGCTTGGCATGGCAAAACAAGCTGTTGCTATTCCCTTATGGCTGTTAATAGTATTTTTGGGGTATAAACTCTCAAGAAAAAAATTACATAGCGCAAAACAAAATTATGAGAATTCTTGATTTTAAAAATAAAATACAGCGCCGACAGACACCGACATTTACACTTTATTTATAGATAGAGCGCAGCAGAAGATAAAATTTAAAAAGGATCGTCAATATGGATAACGAAGTACAAAATGTAAATGAAGTTGTTCCACAAGAAAGTGGATTAAAACGCAAATTAAAAAATAGACATATCCAATTTATAGCTTTAGGTACCGCCATAGGAACAGGTCTTTTTCTTGGTACTGCAAGCGCCATTTTTTCAACAGGACCTTCTGTTATTTTGGCATATCTTCTTGCAGGATTTTTAGTATTTTTAGTTATGAGACAGCTTGGCGAAATGAGCACAGATGAACCTGTTGCAGGTTCTTTAAGTTATTTCGCAGATAAATATTGGAATAGCTTTGCAGGATTTTTAGTCGGGTGGACATATTGGGCCGACTATCTTTTAGTTGGCATAGCGGAACTTATTGCAGTTGCCGGATATGCGCAATATTGGTTTCCTAGTCTTGCCGTTTGGAAAACAGCGCTATTTTTCTTTTTGCTTATAAACGTCGTAAATCTTTTAACTGTAAAAGTTTATGGAGAAATAGAATTTTTATTTTCATCAGTTAAAATTATAACGATATGCGCAATGATTTTATTTGGCGGATATATTTTACTTTTTAATCCTAGTCTTGTACCTGGAGCATCTATAAAAAACTTATGGCAAACAACATCTGGCGGAGGCTCGTTTTTTAAAGGATTTTTCCCAAATGGGGGT
>JAISEM010000008.1 GCA_031264105.1 Endomicrobium sp. | reverse complement strand
TTAGGAACGGTTAAGGTTAAGTATGTTATTTAACCAATATTAAGTACTGCATCGTGTACGCAACCAGAGTTTTTTTACTATTACCGACCGCAGCTCTATCTCTTTATGAAATTGTTTTTAGCTGGAAAATCCCAACTAATTTTTGTATTTAGTTCTCCAACATTTGCTGTAGAAATTATCGAAACGCATACTACTAATAATAAACTCAAAAATATTTTTTTTCGTATATCCTTCTATGATAATACCGCATTATAATTATATAAGTTATATTTAAAATAAACAGCAATGTTTCATTGACAAGTATCTTAACGCTTGGTATTATTGCATATAGATGTAATAATGGTTGAAGGCGGTGTATATGTTAGAAAAAACAATAATGCCTGTAATCAAAAAAGGTTCCAAACATTTCCTTTAGATGAGAATACTCTAGCATTGCCAGTTAGTGAAATATAAATGGAAAATAGATATATAGAAAAAGTTCAATATACTATAAAGAGTGGAGAAGACTTCTTATCTTTATAATTTGCCTGTTGTCCAGTATTTATTATCTGGTCACAAAGCTGAAGGAGGTTCGAAAAATTTCAATTTTTCAACTCGTAATACATCTTCAGAATTATTTAAGCATATAAAAATAATAAAATCCGCGTTCCCAAAAGATGGTTATTTTTTCCCCGTGCAGAAGGCTTTTATAATGTCGCTTCAAATATTGATGATATACAAGTAAGAGGATATGGTGATCGCTCTTTACGCGATCAATCGCACGGGGAAAGTCTTTTTTCATTATTTCAAAACAGGTTTCGTGGTAACGGCCTTTATATACTTGATGAGCCTGAAGCTGCTTTATCGCCTGCTAGGCAAATGTCTTTGCTAGTAAAGATAAAGGAATTAGTTAAACACAGTTCTCAATTTATTATTGCAACGCATTCTCCAATATTACTTTCTTAAACAAAATGCTAAGACATCTTTTTGATGATTAATGAAGTGATTGAAAATGATTAAAAGTGAAAAATTGCTTTATAGTGGTGGCAAATTGTCTTTTAGATTATAAAGTAATATAATACGCAAAATAATAAATATGGTAGATGGAGGAATGGTGATGTACAAAATTGTTTTAATCAGGCATGGAGAAAGTACTTGGAATAAGGAAAATAGATTTACTGGCTGGACAGACGTTGATTTAACAGAAAAAGGCAGCGAAGACGCCCTAAAAGCTGGAGAAGTATTAAAGAAAGAAGGCTTCACTTTTGATTTAGCATATACTTCTGTTCTTACAAGAGCAATAAAGACTCTTTGGAATGTTCTTACTTGTATGAATTGCTTGTGGGTACCTGTAATTAAAAACTGGAGATTAAACGAAAAGCATTATGGCGCTTTGCAAGGTTTAAATAAATCTGAAACTGTTAAAAAATATGGGGAAGAACAAGTTAAACTTTGGAGAAGAAGTTATGATGTTGCTCCTATAGCTTTAGAAGAAACAGATGAAAGATATTCTGGGAAAGATCCAAGATATGCAGATGTTGCAAAGAGCGATATTCCTTTAACAGAATGTTTAAAAGATACTGTTGCAAGAGCAATTCCTTACTGGGAAAAAGAAATTGTCCCTCAAATAAAAGCAGGAAAAAAGATTGTTATATCCGCGCACGGCAACAGTCTAAGAGCTTTGGTAAAGTATCTTGATAATATAAGCGATGCGGATATAGTAAACTTAAACATGCCTAATGCAATGCCGCTTGTTTATGAGCTTGATGATGAGGAGTTAAAACCTATAAAGAGCTATTACTTAGGGGACCCTGAAGCCGTAAAAAAGGCTATGGAATCAGTTGCAAACCAAGGTAAATCAAAATAAACTGATGAAGGTCTTATAAATAATAGGAGCTAAACAGGGGAGTGTAAATGATACGAAAGTTTAAAATTTATTTTAAGAATAATAAGATTTGGTTTATTATTGGCGGTATAGTATGTGGTCTTTTAGGTAGTACGATATACGGATTAAGTCAGATGGAGTCTTTCTATAGAGTTATGACTCTTACGCAACTTCCTATGCAGCTCCTCTTTGCATTTGTCTCAGCTGCGGCTTTTGTGTTTATGTATATGACATTTTTCCAAAGAGGCGGTTTTTCCAGCTTAAAGAAGAAAAAAATAAAAGCAAAAGATATAAAAATTTCATTTAAAGACGTTATAGGTCTTGAAGGCGCAAAAAAAGAAGCTTTGGAAGTTGTACAGCTTATTAAAGACAGAACGCAGCTTCAAAAAATAGGCGGCAAAATTATAAAAGGCATTCTTTTGATTGGGCCTCCCGGATGCGGAAAAACTTTGCTAGCTAAAGCCATAGCTACGGAATGTAACATTCCTTTTATTTCAATGGCAGGCAGCGAATTTGTTGAAATGTTTGTAGGCGTTGGAGCAGGCAGAGTAAGAAGTTTGTTTAAAAAAGCTAGGGAGTATGCATATACCGACGGAGCATCTATAGTCTTTATAGATGAAATAGAAGTTATAGGAAGAGGTAGAACTTTTTCTTTTATGGGCGCTGGGGAAGAAACTAACAGTACTCAAAATCAATTGCTTGTTGAAATGGACGGACTTGATAACAAAAAAAGCAATGTTATAGTTATCGCAGCGACTAATGCCGATGAAAGTGTTTTAGATAAAGCTTTGCTAAGGCCCGGACGTTTTGACAGAAAAATTTCTATAACGCTGCCAAATTTAAAAGAGAGAAAACGCTTGTTTGAGTTTTATTTAAAGAGCGTTAGCGTTTCTCCAGATGTTAAAATAGATAGGTTAGCAAAAAAATCTGTTTACAAATCTCCAGCAGATATAGAAAACATGATAAAAGAAGCGGCTCTAATTGCCACACGAAAAAAGAAAGAACAAATTGATATGAAAGATTTGTCTGAAGCTATGGATAGAATAGATTTAGGTATGGAAACAAATCTTGATATGACTCCTAGGGAACTTGAAATGACTGCTTATCACGAGGCTGGTCACGCTGTAGCAATATACTTAATGCATCCTACCGACGATGTATTTAAAGTTAGTGTAAAATCGCACCAGGGGTCGCTTGGCCTTGTAGCTCATCTACCTAAAGAAGAATTACATAGCGCCGACAGAGAAAAGTTAATAGCAGACATTATAGTTTCTTTAGGCGGATATACAGCAGAAAGAATAAAGTATAAGACTTCTACAATTGGAGTTTCTGCAGATTTCAATCAAGCAACGAGAATAGCAAATGCAATGGTTTGGAATGTTGGCATGGGTGAAAGCGGCTTTGTTGGAGCTTTTTCTGCAATACCAAAAGAAGAAGTTTCTCAAAGTTTAAAAGAAAAATTAAATAACGAAACTTTAGAGATATTAAATTCATGCAAAGTTAAAGCAGAAAAATTTTTAAAAGAAAATTGGGATGCTGTTGATGCTGTAGCAAAAAGACTTGTCAAAGATAAAGAACTAGATTTTGACGAGTTAGAAGAAACAATGGCAACAGTAGGCAAAAGAAAACCAGAACCTGTTAACGAAGATAACTAAAGATAATATTTAATAATATTTTGTTGTCATTTTATTTTTTTTCTTTGCCATTGTGTATGGCTGCAGCAGAATTTATGATTTGAATATACATTGTGAAAAAAATAAAATATTTGGCATTACTCTTATTAATAAGCTTTATATTAAGTTCTTGCGAGGTAACCTACAAGAAAGAGACTCTTACGCAAGATTTAGAAAAGCTCTTGGAGAAAGAAGCAGGACAAAAATCAAAAGCGTATATTGTAGGCAAAACTTTATACTTGGATATCAAAGTTGATGGCCTTAACTCGCCTGGCGCTGGCGAAGTGTTTTCTAAAGCTTTGCGTAAAGTCCAAATAGCATGCGGAGATATATCAAGAGTTGTTTTAAGCAGTAACTCTGATATTAACTTCATGGTAGTTACGGCATATGATCCTACATATACAATTCTTTTTAGGGTAGTACAAAATATAGATGATATAAAAAGTTACTTTTACATGCGTATATCAAGGTCTGACTATGAATCAAGAAGTCTTGTTGAAATGTTTGGCAGTTCAATACATAAAATTATAAGAGATAAGCATGACATTTCAAAGGAAGAATTTGTAGGAAGGATTATAGCTACAAGACTAAATGCTCTTGAAGGAACTGGTGTAAGTGTTAAGTCTTTAGAGGTTAGAAATAAAGTTTTATTTTTAGGCGTGCTTGAAAATGGAGGTGAAAAAAATGTTCCATTAATAGAAGAGTTTTTAAAAAAGCAGCTTATCGATTATTCAAAAAAATATAATAATCCTTTTAATTCAATAGAGCTTCTTAATTTTAAAGGAAGAGTTGGAATATCGATTTCTTTGAATGATTAATGCGCGTAGTGCTTTAAAAAGTGTTTAAGTGAAAATTTGGAGGGAGAATGCTGAAAGAATTGAATCAAGCTGGATTGCGTATAAAAGCTGCGAGAGAATCTTTAGGTCTTTCAATTCAAGATTTTGCAAAAAGTATCCATTTAGACGAAAAAACCTATTTGGACTATGAAAACGCAATTAAAGAAATTCCTCTAGAAATTTTTCATATCATTTCAAGCAAGCATAATGTTGAAATGACGGCATTAATTACAGGAGAGGACCCTCATCTTAAACATATAGAGATTGTAAAAAAAGATAAGGGACTCGTAATAGAGAGAAGAAAAGAGTATAATTGTCAAGATTTGGCTGCTGGGTTTGCGCATAAAAAAAGCTGAAATATTTTTAGTAACTGTTGAACCTAAAAAGGGTGAGATAAAGCATGCATATTCTCATCCCCGGGCAAGAGTTTAATTACATTCTTGAAGGGGCTCTTAAAATTGTTTTTGAAAGCAAAGAATATATTTTGGGGCAGGGAGACTCCGTTTACTTTAATTGTGGATATTGTCATACAATGATTGCTGTCGGCGGCAACCCTGTAAAGTTTTTAGCTATTGTGTTTAATTAGAAAGAGCTAGGCTCTTCTTAAGTTCAAATCTAAACTTAAATTATACATATCTTAAAAAAAACTAAAATTAAATAAAAGAGAGGCTAAATGTTAGCGGAAAAATACGTAAAGATTAATTATGACTCTTATGAAGATTTTTTAAAGAATTGTAAAATAAATGTTCCAGAAAATTTCAACTTTGGGTTTGACGTTGTAGATGAAATAGCAAGACTTGAGCCTAACAAAAAAGCTATGGTTTGGTGTAATCCTGAAGGTGACGAAGAAGTCTTTGCTTTTAGCGACATTAAAGCTGAAAGCAACAAAACTGCAAATTTTCTTAAAGCTCTTGGTTTAAAGAAAGGCGATACGGTTATGGTAATGGCAAAAAGACGCTATGAATATTGGCATTTTGCTGTTGCTTTTCATAAATTAGGAATCTTGATGATTCCAGCGACACATCTTCTAACTGTAAAAGACATAAAATATAGAGTTGAAGCTGCTGATATAAAAGCTATAGTTGCAGCTGCAGACAAAAGAATTACAGATGTTATAGGGGAAGCAAAAGAAAGTTTGCCAGGGCTAAAACATCTAATTTCAGTAAGTGGACATGTAGATGGTTGGGTTGAATATTCAAAAGAGTTAAATAAGTTTTCTGATATTTTTGATAGACCTGCAGGAAAAGATACTACAGTTGCTTCTGATCCGTTTTTGTTGTACTTTACATCAGGAACAACAGGCATGCCAAAAATGGTCTATCACGATCAATCTTATCCTTTGGGCCATATTATGACTGCAAGATTTTGGCAAAATCTAGATGAGAGTAGTTTGCATCTTACAGTTGCAGACACTGGTTGGGCTAAAGCGTCTTGGGGAAAAATATATGGCCAATGGCTTTGCGGAGCATGTATTTTTGTCTATGATTACGAAAGGTTTGACGCAAAAGATTTGCTTGAAAAAGTGGCAAAGTATGAGATCACATCTTTTTGTGCGCCGCCGACAGTGTATAGGCATATGATAAGAGAAGATTTCTCAAAATATAATTTGTCCAAATTAAAATATGCAGAAACAGCAGGGGAACCGTTAAATCCTGAAGTTTTTTATCGGTTTAAAAAGCATACAGGTCTTGAAATAAGAGAAGGTTTTGGCCAGACGGAGACAGTAGCTTTAGCAGCAATGTTTCCTTGGGTAGAAGTGAGACCAGGTTCAATAGGAAAACCTTCAGCAGGCTGGGACGTAGATATTATTGATAGTGAAAATAATCCTTGTAATCATGGAGAAGAAGGTCGCCTAATTATAAGAACTGGGAAAGAAAGGCCAATAGGTCTATTCCTAGGATATTATAAAGATGAAAAGCTTACTAAAACTATTTGGAAAGACGGGATATATGATACAGGGGATATGGTTTATAAAGATGAAGATGGATATATTTGGTTTGTAGGTCGTTGCGACGATGTTATAAAAAGTTCTGGTTATAGAGTAGGTCCTTTTGAAGTTGAAAGCGCTTTAATGGAGCATCCTTGTGTGTTAGAATGTGCGGTAACTGGCGTTCCAGACGAATTAAGAGGAACAATTGTAAAGGCTACAGTTGTTTTAGCTAAAGGATATACTGCTAGTGATAATCTTATTGAAGAGATCCAAGAACACGTTAAACATGTAACAGCTCCTTACAAATATCCAAGAATTATAGAATTTGCTGAGGATTTGCCAAAAACAATAAGTGGTAAAATTAAAAGAAAAGAAATAAGAGAAAAATTAAAGTTCGAACCAAAATAGATTTTCGAGACATTTATATAGTAAGAAGGAGATATATATGGACATTAGAGAACACATTTTAGGATTGGCAAAAAAAGTTAAAGGTAAAATAATTTTGCCAGAAAGTTTTGATACTAGAGTTTTGAAAGCTGCAGAAATGCTTACAAAAAATAGTATTGCTTCAGTGGTACTCCCTGCAGATAACATTGAAGACGTTAAAAAGACTGCAGATAATGCAGGGATAGATTTAGACGCAATAGAAATCATAAATATAGATCAAGCTCTTTTGGACAATAAAAAAGTTTCAGACTTTGTTACTGCAAGAACCAAGAAAGGTCTGTCTGAACACGATGCAAGGGCTTTGTTAAAGAAACCTTTATATTTTTCAATGATGTATTTAAAGAGCGGAAAATGCGATGCTTGTGTTGGCGGAGCAGTTTACGATACGGCAGATGTTTTAAGAGCAAGTCTGCATGTTATTGGTACGGCAGAAGGCATAAAGGTTATTTCTTCATACTTCCTTATGATACCTCCAGCAAATCATCCTATAATAAAAGACCCCGTTATGTTTACTGACTGCGGGGTAAACCCTGACCCGCAGGCTTTGGGTTTAAAAGATATAGCCGTTTTAACAGTAGAAAACTTTAAAAAACTTTTCCCAGGAAAAAATGCCAATGTTGCTATGCTTTCTTTCTCAACTAAAGGAAGCGCAAGCAATAAAGTTTTAGATAAAGTTCTAGACGCTACAAAGCTTACACAAGAATACTTTAAAGGTCAAAGCGATGTTAACGTTGATGGAGAACTTCAGTTTGATGCTTCTGTAGTGCCAACGGTTGGAGAAAGAAAAGCTCCAGGTTCTGCTGTTGCAGGAAAAGCAAATATATTGGTATTTCCAGATTTAAATGCTGGAAATATAGGTTGTAAAATTGCGGAAAGATTTGGTGGATTCCAAGCATTAGGTCCAATTATCCAAGGTCTTTCTCTCCCGGTTAGCGATTTAAGTAGAGGATCAAGCGCTGAAGATATATATTTAATAAGCGCAATAATGCTTTTGGAGTAAGAAATGGAAATATTTGATGCGCATAATCATATATGGCCAGAGAAAGTTGTTTACAAGGCAAAAGAGTGTCTAGAAATGTTGAGGTTTGTTAAAAAACTAGTAACTTTGCCCACGGTAGACAACTTACTCAAGGTTATGGATGAGTCAGAAATTTCAAAAAGTATTGTCTCGTCCGTAGCTTCGTATCCCCGTCAAGTTGTATCAATAAACAGTTGGCTCTTTTCTATAAAACAAAAAAGACTCATTACCTTTGCCTCGATACATCCTTTTTTTGACACTTTCAAAGAAGAATTAAAAAGAATAAAAGATAACGCTTTTGGCGTTAAACTTCAGCCTGAGTTTCAAAATTTTTATGTTGACGATGAGAAGGCATTTCATCTATATGAAGAACTGCAAAAACTAAACTTGCCTGTTTTGTTGCATTGTGGTAGAGAGATAAGTACTTCAGGGGAGATTTGTTCCTACTCCTCTCCTGAGAGAATTTTAAAAGTCGTAAAAAAATTTCCTAAACTTAAAATTATTGGTGCTCATATGGGCGGGTTTTTAATGTGGGAAGAATCTTTAGAAAAATTAGCAGGCAAAAATATATATTTTGACACTTCTGACAGTATAAGCGTAATGAAAAAAGAATTACTTGAACAAATTTTTGTAAAACACGGTTTTGACAAAATAATTTATGGTTCTGACTTTCCCATTCAAAATCCAAAAGAAGAAATATCATTTATAAAAGCATTGGACATATCTGAAGAAAATAAACAAAAAATACTGTCTTCAAACATAAAGAAGGTTCTTTCTGATTAAAGCTAAATAGTTTTTTCAAAAGGTGTAGGTATTATACCGGTATTAAATATAAATAAGATAAGAAGATTGATCCTACTATGAAAATTACTTCTGTTATTTGCTGTTATTTGTTTAAATTACATGCTTTTTATTATTGTAAGTTGCGCAATGAGCAACAATGAAAACAATGTTGTTGCTAGAAACCTTTTAATTTCTAGCGGAACTGTTGTTGTTAGTAAGGGAACGAATAATTTTGAAAATATAATAGCTAGCTGCTATTAACGATGAAAGACTTATAAAATTTATTCTAGTAATGTTAAATTACAGAAATTTTGTAACGGAAAAGTAAAAATCTTTTTACTTTGACTAGCATATACGGATGTAAAGATATATAAATTTTATGGAGGAAGAGAAATATTATAAGTAAGAAGATTTTGATTCTTTTGTTTTTTTTGTTCTGTTGTAGCTGTGCAAAAAGAAATAGTGAAAGTAATGTTATTGTAGCTAGGACAGTTCTCGTTTCTAGTAGCTCTCATACAAGTGTTCTCAGTGATCCTTGCGAGGGTGGCCTTAGCGATTTGGTAAAGTATATACTAAAAAAAGATACTAACTGGCTTAGTATTAATAATACCCAAGTCAAGGGTATTGCTAATGGCTTTAATGCGCGTATTCAACAGGTTCAGCGAGTTTTGTTTCTTTGTGCTGAAGCGGTATTATTACACGATGCTTGCGAAGAATATGTGTCAAATCCATTAACACCAGATTTAAATAAGAAAATGGATATTTATGATTATGCAATAGAGCTGGCTCAACGCGCCGCGCAAGATCTATTGCGTAATCAAAGAAATAATAGGAATAATGTAGTTGAAGAAGTATCAGATCTTCTTGCTAGTGACTTTTTAATTGTTGACGCTATTGCGAGAGATGCAATTGCTTTGCCTGCGAATACTGTTCGTAACTATGACCAACAGATTGCAGACTTATTTCAAGTTAGGGCAGATATTGAAGCAGCTATACAAATGCTAGAACAAGCTATTGCTTTTGTTGAAAATGCAAATGCACAGCAGCTTAGTTGTATGGAAACTCTTAGACATGTCTCAATAATTCTTAGGGACAATGAGACTGGGGCTACTGCTGGAGAAAGAGTTCAAAGGATGTATATATATAATGTTAATGCCGCCATTGAGAGAGTTGTTTTTCCAAAAACTGAAGGGCGTTTATCGAGATTTCATGAAGAAATTATTGGTGATCTTGAGAATGCTGGTAGAAATGCCGATGTATCAACCCTTGTAATTCACTTAAAACGTATCAGGAATAACGAAGGATTTATAGATTTTATAACGACAATTGATAGTCTTACCAGACTGATACAAAGATAATAAATATAAAAGTATATTGATAATTAACCTCGCAGACGCTCCACTGGGGTTAGTTAAATAATAGATCAAAAATACAAACTTTGTAAATCAAGAAATAAATTATCTAAAACAGTTTGAGCATTAACGTTTTTTAAAAGCAAAGTTCTAGAGTTATTTAAAAGTTCTAAAGCTGGTAAAATCTTTTCAGGATAAATTCCAAAATCTTTTTTTGCTTCTGCTGTCATTGCATCTACACATTCTAATGCGCCGCTTTTAGCAACATTCTTAGACAGCTCAAGAATATCAGAAATATAAAGCTGTTGATCTCTTATTTTATGCCATAAAGATAATCCGCTAGCTTCTTTCTCATTTGCTAATCTTTTTGCATTCTCAAGAGAGCCTTCGCTAAGTTCTGCTATTTCTTTTGCTCTCCTTGAATCCAAAGAACAATTTGACATAAGCCAAGTAGATATTATGTCTTGGCTTAAGGCTTGGAAAAATAAAACTTGCGATCTTGAAACTATTGTTTTAGGGATTGTTTCTTTATGCTTTGCAATTAAAAGTATAACTGTATTTTCTGGAGGCTCTTCGAGGGTTTTTAATAAAGAGTTTGCTGCAGCTATATTCATTTTTTCTGCCGGATCTATTATAAATACTTTATATTTTCCTTCGTGCGCTTTAGTGGACGCTTCTTTTTGCATATGTCTTATAGTTTCTATCTTTATTGCTTTTTGTTTATCTAAATCTGACTGTTCAAGCTCAGCCTGCTTTGCAAAATCTACAAAATGTAAATCAGGATGAATACCTTTGTTTATTTTTTCGCATGAAGAGCATACGCCACAAGCATATGTTTCGCCTTTGTTAAAATTGTTTGTAGCGCAATTAAGGACTTTCGCTATTTCCTGTGCCATTAAACGTTTTCCCACGCCGTCTTGTCCCATAAATATATAGGCATGTGCTAATTTAGCGTTTTTTATTTGGCTTGAAAGTATTTCTTTAACTTTTTTTTGTCCGAGTATATTTTCGAACATTACAATATCGCGTCCAAATATTTTTTTATGAGACTAAATATTTTTAATGGTGTATTTTGAGTCTTTATAATCTTTATTCTTTTAGGATATTTTTTAGCTTGACTTAAATATCCTTTTCTAACATTATTATGGAAAAAAACAGATTCTCTTTCTATTCTATCGCCATCTGATCCATAAACCTCTTTATTTAAGTTTTTTGTTCTGTTCAATCCTTTTTGAGGATCAATATCAAGATATATTGTTAAATTGGGCGATACTCTAAAAGCTGCTTCTTTATTGAGCAAGGTTATAAGTTTTAAGTCTAGTTTTCTGCCATATCCTTGATAAGCTATAGTTGCATCTGTAAATCTGTCACATATAACAACTTTGCCTTCTTTTAATGCGGGCAAAATAAACTCTTGCATATGTTGAGCTCTTGCCGCTTCATATAAAAATAGTTCACTTAAAGGCACAGGGTGAGATGCTGGATTTAATAAAAGCTTTCGTATTGTTTCAGCAAAAACAGTTCCGCCTGGTTCTCGCGTGATAAGAACTTTACGGCCAATTTCTTCAAAATAGTCTTTTAACAAACGCGATTGCGTAGTTTTGCCAGAACCTTCTCCACCCTCAATGGTTATAAAAATACCTTTAGTTCTCTTCATTTTTCCCATATAAAACGCCATTGTTTAGAATTTCCTCATCATTGCAAATTTCTTTCAGACAAAGGTTCGGTATTTTTTTATCTAGACTTTGTTGTAATTGCCATTTATTGTTTAGAGGTGCGGGCATAGGAAGCTTATGTCCAGTGTTGCAAAAGAATCTCGAACTTGTTATTTGTCTTTGGTTATTACTACTATTATAGAGACGTTGCTTACGTAAATGGGTGAGAGGGAAAGCGCGTCTATCTATACTCAAAGTTCTTGGCAATAAACCAAGTTCTGTCAATGACGCTAAATTATACAAAGGGTTTTTGTGTGTATGTGTCAGGTGTAACATGTCTATCCGTCCTAATATGGTCTTGAGAAAATCACTTATGCTATATTCCTCTAATCTGCCAATGTCAACCAATATATGCTGATTGTTTGGAGTTATTATATGAGTACAATTTCCATGACTAACATCGTAAAAAGTAACAACTAATTTATTCATATATTCCTTTTACATTTTTAGACAGAGTTTATAAAAAAATTTGTACAAAACGAGCAAAGCTGCGACTTATCTCGTATTATCTCTCTCAAAGCTGTTGAGAATAACCAAAACGAAGAGCGTAGTTTCTAAACTATAATTTGGTTATTGTCTTACTCGCCTCACTAAAAAGTTAGGAGATTATACGCGAGATGCTTGGCACTAAAGTCGCAGAATCAACAAATTTTGTCTTGGAATTATATCATTTTAAAGTGAAAATAGTTATAATGCTTCAAATACATATAATGGAGAAATTAATGAATACATTGACTTGTTTGGTCTTGTCCTTTGTTATTGCCATATACTTAATTGAAACGATATCGGATTTGTTAAATCTTAAAAATATTTCAAATGATATTCCCCAAGAATTTGAAGACTTTTTTGATAAAAAAAAATATGCCAAAGCTCAAAATTATCTTAAAGACAATACCAAGTTTTCAATACTATCTTCCACAATAACACTTGTCATGCAGATTGCATTTATCCTTGCGGGCGGTTTTAATTATGTTAATTCCATAGCTATTTCTTTTGGTTTTGGGACAGTCTTTACTGGTTTAATCTTTGCAGGTATTTTGTACTTAATCTGCCAAATTGTAGATTTGCCATTTTCAGCTTATTCAATATTTGTAATAGAAGAAAAGTTTGGTTTTAACAAGATGAGCGTTAAAACATTTATATCCGATTTTTTTAAGTCTATCATTATAAACGCAATAATACTAGGCGTAACATTTTCTGTGATAGTATGGCTGTTTTCAAATATTGCGCCACATTATGCATGGTTATATGCATTTGCAGCAATAACAGTTTTTGAGCTTTTTACAACTTTTATATATCCAATAGTTGTAATGCCTTTGTTTAACAAATATACTCCGTTAGAAGATGGAGAACTTAAAAAATCTGTTGAAGAATATGCTAAAAAAGAAAACTTCAAAATGAAAGGTTTGTTCAAAGTGGACAACTCTAAACGTTCTACAAAATCAAACGCTTTCTTTACAGGTTTTGGTAAGTCAAGAAGAATAGCTTTGTTTGATACGCTTATACAAAAACATACTGTTGAAGAATTGACAAGCGTCTTAGCTCACGAAATGGGGCATTTCAAGCTTGGTCACATAATAAGACAAATGATATTTTCTTTTATTTCTATGGGGGGTATGCTTTTTATTCTCTCGCTTTTTATAAATAAGTCTTGGCTGTATAAAGCATTCCTTATGGATACGCAACCAATATATGCAGGTGTTATATTCTTTGCTTTTTTATATGCGCCAATGTCATTTGTGCTTTCAACAATATCAAGCTGTTTATCAAGAAAATATGAATATGATGCAGATGCATACGCTGTAACAACTTATAAACATCCTCAAGACATGATAAATGCTTTAAAGAAACTTTCAGTAGATAATTTGTCTAATTTACACCCCCATAAATTAAAAGTATTTTTAGAGTATTCACATCCAGCTGTACTTGATAGAATAAATGCGATAAAAAATATTTCGGAGAAATGAAATGGAAAAGTTGCTTAAAGATTTATTGATGTCTGACGGCATTTCGGGTTATGAAGAAAACGCTGCAAAGATAATGACCGGCGCATTATCAAAAACTTGCGATTGTGTTGAGACAGATAACTTTGGAAATGTTATAGGTAAACTAGGGAAGGGTAAAAAGAAAATACAGATTGCTGCTCATATGGACGAAATTGGCATGGTTGTAAAACATGTAAATGAAAAAGGATATATATATTTCATCAAAGTTGGCGGCATAAATGATTCTATCCTCCCTGGGAAACTTGTAGAAATTATCAACAAAAAGGGCGAGCATATAAAAGGTATTTTAGGAGCAAAACCTCCACATTTGATGACTGCTGAAGAAGCAAAAAAGCCTATTGCTCATACAAACATGTTTATAGATATCGGTTTTTCTTCAAGAGAAGAGGTTTTAAAAGTCTTAGATATTGGCGACCAAATAATATTTGAACCTAATGCGGGTATTTTACATGAGGATTTTTTCTATGGCAAAGCCGCAGACAACAGAATATGCTGTTATGCTATGGTTAAAGTTATGGAAGCGCTTTCTAAAATAAAAGAATTGGATGCACAGGTTTATGCTTGTGCTACAGCTCAAGAAGAAGTTGGTCTTAAAGGAGGAAAAACTTCTTCATTTAAAATAAATCCAGACTTTGCTCTTATAATAGACACTACAATAGCCGGCGATATGCCAGGTATAGAAGAAAAAACCTCAGCATTAAAGCTTGGGAAAGGCGCAGCTATAACAATGATAGAAGCTTCAGGAAGAGGAACGATAGTTCCACATAAAGTACGTAAAATCATGTTGGAAGCAGCAGAAAAAAATAATATTGCTCATCAAATAGATATTATTGATGGCGGTATGACAGACGGAGCAGCAGTCTATACAAACAGAGAAGGAATTCTTACGGGAATACTTAGTATTCCCGCAAGATATATTCATGCTCCTTCGTCTGTATTTAATATAAAAGATATAGAGTCTGCAGTTGCCTTGGCGGTAGCAACAATAGAGAAAGCGGTTAAAGAGCTTTGAGTCTGAATTTTTGTGTTCTTGCAAGCGGGTCAAGCGGAAATTGCTCTATTATTTGGACAGACAAAACTGCTGCTTTAGTTGACTTAGGCTGCAGTTCTAGATATTTACTTGAAAACCTTGATATCTTAAAAATACCGTCCAAAAATTTAGAGGTGGTATTTTTAACGCATGCCCATATGGACCATATAAGTGCGTCAGGACTTAACTTTATAATTAAGAACAATGTTCCCATATGTACACATGACAATGTTCTAAAAGATATCTCTAAAAAGTATGGGGATAAAGTTAAAAGATGTCTTAACATGCCGTTTTCGAAGAGTTTTGAATTTAAAGATTTAGTCATAGAATCTTTTGATGTACATCACAAAGATAGAAATGTTTCAAGGACGTTAGGGTTTACTTTTTCTCATTATTTAGACAGAAAAGAATATAAAATAGGATATGTAACCGACACAGGAAAAATTTGCGGTAAGATTATAAACAATCTTATTAACAGCAATATTTTAGTGATAGAATCAAATTATAATCGCATGATGTTAGACAGTAGCTTTAGATCTTATGATAATAAAATATGGGTTTTAAGCGACTTTGGACATTTATCAAATGAAGATGCGGCAATAGCAGTTTGCAAAATAAAGAAAGTGTCAACAAAGGAAGATAGCTTAAAATATGTCTATTTAGCTCATATAAGTCATCACCATAATACCGCAGACCTTGCAATAAAAACTGTAAAAGAGATACTTTCTGAAAATAATATCAAAAATATAAATCTGCTTTCTACAAAAAGAAAACAAAAATCTCAGGCAATAAGAATTAAGTAGTTTCCATTTCTTAGTCAGTTTACTTCCTTTCAGCTTTTTGATACCATAATATTTTAATTTATGACGTCATAGAGAACTAATACTTTTATCCGTTTGGGATATTTTTTTGTTCTTGCAAATAGGAGAGGTGATTATGCCAATAGTTGTGGGACTAATAGTAAGAAAGATCAGAGATAAAATATATGCAGATACAGGTCGTTTTGGCTTAAGATTAAATGACAGAGTCATAGTTGAAACTGAACATAGTGTTGAAGTCGGTATTGTTTGCGAGAAGAAAAAAAACATAGAAAAAGGGAAAGATCCTATAGGCAAAATCTTTAGAAAGGTTACTAACGAAGATAAAAAAAAGATTGCCGAAAATGAAAGTAAGAATGAAAAAGCCTATAAAACAGTCTCGCAAAAAGTTGTTGATCATAAGCTTGACATGAAGTTAACGTGTGCCCAGTACAGCTTTGACTGCTCAAAATTGTTCATTTACTATACTTCTGAAACAAGAGTAGACTTTAGAGAACTTATAAAAGATTTAGGGCATATTTTAAAAACAAGAATACAGATGGTTCAAATAGGCGTTAGGGACGAATCAAAAATTATCGGCGGCATAGGTACCTGCGGGCAAGTATTGTGTTGCCAGAGCTTTTTAAGAAATTTTAATTCTGTAACAATAGATATGGCAAAAGAACAAGATTTGCCTTTAAACACAACTAAACTTTCGGGACTTTGTGCAAGATTAATGTGTTGCATAGCTTACGAAAATGATACCTATAGAGATATAAAAAAAGATTTGCCTGAAATAGGCGCTACTATTTCTACGCCAAAAGGGCAGGCAAAACTTGCCGCCATTGATTGCATAAGAGAAATGGTCACTGTTGATTTTGACAATAAATCGTTTAAAAATTTTACAGTAAAACAAATACAAGATATAAATAAAAAAGGTCAATAAATGAAATTTTATATAACTACGCCGATTTATTATGTAAATGATATTCCACATATAGGGCATTCTTATACTACTATTGCAGCAGATATTGTTGCAAGGTGGAAAAGGTTGAATAATTTTGATGTTTTTTTTCTTACAGGCACTGATGAACACGGCGCTAAAATTGCAGAAGCTGCAAAAGCCAAAGGAAAAGAACCTCAAGACCTTTGCGATGAGATGAGCGCTAAATTTAAAGGAGCTTGGGAACTTTTAAATATTTCCAATGATGACTTTATCCGCACTACACAGCAGAGGCATTTTGTTGCCGTTGAAAATATTGTCCAAATCTTATTTGATAAAGATTTGATTTTAAAAAAAAAGTATGAAGGAATGTATTGCGTTGGATGTGAAAAATTTTATGCTAAAAAAGATTTAGATGAAAATGACTGTTGTCCTTTTCATAAAACAAAACCTGTTTTACAGTCAGAAGAAAATTATTTCTTTAAACTGTCTTCTTTCCAAGGCGCTCTTTTAGAAAGAATAACAGATGTCAATCATAAAGAACATATAAATATACAGCCTGAAGAAAGAAGAAATGAAATCATCGGGAAATTAAAGCTTGGGCTTGAAGATGTAAGTTTTTCAAGAAGCGCCATTGAGTGGGGAATACCCCTTCCTTTTGACAAATCTCAAACTGTTTATGTTTGGGTAGATGCGCTTATAAATTACGTAACAGCAATTGGTTATCCAAATGATGAGACAAAATTTAAGAAGTACTGGCCTGCAGATGTTCATTTAATGGCAAAAGATATTTTGTGGTTTCATTCAGTAATTTGGCCGGCAATTTTGATGGGCATGGACATTCCTCTTCCTAAAACTGTTTATTCACATGGGTTTTTTACTTTAAACGGAGATAAGATGTCTAAATCTTTGGGCAATGTAATATCTCCTGAGGAACTTGTAGATAAGTACGGTGTTGATGCCGCAAGATATCTTGCAGTGACGCTTATCCCCTTTGGTCCAGATGGAGATATATCTTGGGAAGGATTAACATTAAAATATAATACAGATTTGGCAAATAATCTAGGAAATTTAATTTCAAGAACTCTTAAAATGGCAGAAAAGAATTTTGATTTAAAAATACTTCAAGTTACTCCAGACTTAGAACTTGCTAAAAATGTTGCCAAAATTTTAAAAGAAGAATTTACGCCAAGTATAAATGGATTACAGCTGCATAAAGCTGCGGAAGTTTTGCAAAACGCAATTACCCTTGTAAACAGACAAATAGAAGCTGATGTTCCTTGGAAACTTGCAAAGACTGATTTAGATAAACTTGCAACATGCATATATTCTTACTTGCAAGCAACAGATATTATAGTTATGTATTTACTGCCTTTTATGCCAACTATTGGAGAAAAAATTTGGCATATTACAGGAGCGACCGGAAATATAAACGAAGTCGCAAAAAAATATTTTGCTGATGGTATAATCCCAGAAGAAGGTTTTTCAGTTCCAGGTGCGGACTTACAAGTTCCCGTGATTTTGTTTCCTCGCATGTCTTAATTTATGGTTTGTTTATTGATAAGGAAGTAAAATGATTATAGATACGCACGCGCATTTGTCAGATGAAAAGTTTGATGCGGACAGAGATACTGTCATAGAAAGAGCTTTTAACGCTGGGGTAGAAAGAATTATAGAAATATCCTGCGAACCTCGCTATTGGGATAAAGCCTTAGAGCTTTCAAAAAGAGACAATATTTTTGTGGCATTTGGCATTCATCCAAATGATGTTAAAAAAGTGTCAGGTAAAGATTATCAAAAACTTGAAACTTTGATTCAAGAAAAAAGATGTATTGCGGTTGGCGAGATAGGGTTGGATTATCATTACGGTTCTTTTAGCAAGACTATAACACTTCAGAAAGAATCTTTTGCTAGACAACTAGGTTTTGCTATTAAGTATAACAAACCTGTAACAATCCATAGCAGAGACGCAAATGATGATATGATAACTTTTCTAGAGTCTTATAAATCTATTCCCAAAGGTGTTATACACTGCTTCTCAGGAACTCCTCAACAAGCAAAACAGGTTGTTTCTTTAGGTTTTTTTCTTGGAATAGACGGCCCTGTAACTTACAAAAAATCTGATAACTTAAAACAGACAGTTTTAGAGGTTGATATAAATAAGCTCTTGATTGAAACAGACTGTCCATATCTTGCCCCGCAAAAATACAGGGGACAAAGAAATGAGCCGTCTTATATTATTGAAACTTTAAAAGAAATTGCAGCAATAAAGAATATATCTTTTGAAGAAGCTGCAAAAATCACAACGCAAAATACAATAAAGCTTTTTAATTTGTAGAGGAATCATGAATACTATTTCTTATGTTTTTGGAGAAAATCTCTATCTTAATATAACAAACAGATGTGCTATGGCATGTCCATACTGTATAAAAAATAAGTGGAATAATAATTTTAACGGCAATAATTTAAAACTTGAAAAAGAGCCTTCTGCAAAAGAAGTTATAGATTCTATTGGCGACCCCAAAAAGTATAAAGAAATTATTTTTTGCGGATACGGAGATGCTCTTATTAGAATAGAAGAAGTAAAAGAAATTTCCAAATGGGTAAAAGAAAACGATGGAAAAGTTAGAATAAATACTGCGGGTCTTGCAAATGTATATCACGGTAAAAATATTCTGCCTGAACTTAAAGGGTTAGTTGATGTTATTTCAATAAGTTTAAATGGTGCAAATCCTGATGAACACAATAGAATAAATAAACCAATGCTAAAAGAGAAATCTTTTGATGAAATAATAAAATTTGTTACAGAAGCAAAAAAGTATATCTCTGAAGTTGTTGTAACAGCCGTAGAATTTCCAGATTTTGATACGTCAAAGGTAAAAGAAATTACAGATAAGCTCGGTGTTCGCTTTAGACCGCGGTCTTATTTAGATGATGAAAAATAATTTAATAAGTATTTTAAAACTATCATGTGTTGCCTTAGGTATCTTTATATTGTCGCAAGCTGCAGCTGCAATCCCTTCTTTATATTCTAAAGCTTTTATAAATGTTGATGACAAAACTTACATTGTAAAACCATATAAAAACATATCTCTAAAAATTATTCTAGAGCAAAATAATCTTTCTTTTAACCAAGACGATATAGTTTCAAAAGATATAAATAAACCTATAAAACCATTTCAAACAGTAAAAATCATACGAATATCCAAACTCCAAAATGAAATTGTTGATGAAGTTCCTTTTAGAGTAGTTTGGAGTAAGAAATACAATTCAAATCTTAGAAAAGTTGAACTTCAAAAAGGTGTAGAAAAGAATATAAAGAAAATAGTAGATGAAGTTTTTTACGATGGTGTCTTAAAAGAAACAAATATCCTAAGTGAAAATACAGAGTCAAAAGAGTATTATCGGTTACTCTTGCTTGATAAGAATAATAAAGTAGAAAAAGATTACGACTTATCTAAAGCTAAAAGAATAAAAATGAAAGCAACTGCATACTATCCTGGTGATCCCCTCGCTTGGGGAGATGGGACAATTACTGTTCTAGGCCAAAGAATGCAGAGAGGTATAGTAGCAGTTGACCCTAAAGTTATATCTTTAAGAACGCGTCTATTTATTACAGGTTACGGATATGGATATGCTGGGGATACTGGAAATCTTATTAAAGGTAAACGCATAGATTTAGGCGTAAACAACGCTCAAGAAGAAAAAGCTTGGATGTACCGCGAAGTAACCGTATATATCTTAGAAGAATCTAATACTTATTAATAAATAATGAAGATTTTTTAATGTCTAGCATAAGCGTAGTGAACATATATCCCTATGCTTTTAAGCACATCAAAATATGTCCTTTAATTTTGATTATATTGCATACTTAACCTTAACCGTTCCTAACAATCCTTCTCTCTGTCCTACAAAACATTCTCCTCTTATCTCCCTCCTTAACCTTTCATTTATATCCATAATTACTCACCCTTCTCCTATCCATGTCAGCCCTTCGAGCTTTACTTCTTCTATTTCCTTCCCTTCCGCTTTTGCTTTTATTCCTCCGCTTAACTCTTCCTCTCCTCCTATCCCTATATACGGCTTTAC
>JAISEM010000018.1 GCA_031264105.1 Endomicrobium sp. | reverse complement strand
TTATCAAGCTTTAAACTTGATACGTTCACCTTTAGGAGACATTGAAAAATTTGCTTCGCGATTAAATTCCGTTAAAGAGTTGACTTTGTCATTTGCAGAGAGCTTTTTTGCTTGGCTAAAAAGCGAACTTAAAAATTCTGAAGCCATAATACGCAGGAAAGGAACTACCCTTAAAAATATTGGGATATCATTTAGTGACTATTATGGAAAAATATTACGGACATTTGATAGAGAATTATTATGATGGCACAATGTCTAAATTTGAACTTCTTTAAAATAAAGGCTATACTGTTTTCTACAAATTTTCTATAAAAAAGTTTTCTAAGTTGATTTTATTGTAATAGCTGGACCATTCCCGCTGGCTTCACAATGTAAGCAATTCGTCGTATTTATAAATTATTAGTACGTATAAATTCCATATAATATTGCCGGAGGTTTTGATGCAGGCAGTCATTATGGCAGGCGGCTTTGGCGCAAGATTAAGACCTATAACTTGTAATATCCCTAAACCAATGGCATCTGTTGCAAACAAACCAATTCTTTGCCATACAATCAATCTTTTAAAAAAACACAAATTTTCAAAATTAACAATGATGTTATATTATCAACCAGAAGTAATTACAGACTATTTTGGTTCTGGTAAAAAGTCTGGCGTTGACATAAAATATTTGCGTCCAGAGTTAGATTTAGGCACTGCAGGGAGTGTAAGATTTGCTGGTGAAAACATAAAAAGTACTTTTCTTGTTATTTCAGGAGATGCTTTAACTGACATAGACCTTTCAAAAGCAATAGAATTCCATAAAAAAAAGAAAGCATTAGCGACAATTGTTCTTACAAGGGTAAATAACCCTTTACAGTTTGGTGTTGTTATAGCAAATGCAAATGGTAAGATTGAACGCTTTTTAGAAAAACCTTCCTGGGGAGAAGTGTTTTCAGATACAATAAATACTGGGATATACATTTTAGAGCCGAAAATTTTTAAATATATTCCCAAAGATGATTTTTTTGATTTTTCAAAGGATTTGTATCCTTTACTTCTTAAAAAAAATAAAGCCATCTACGGATATATTGCCGACGGTTATTGGAAAGATATTGGAAATCATGACGAATATAGAACGCTACATTACGATATACTTGATGGGAAAGTTAACGTTGATATAGACGGCAAAAAAAATAAAAGTTGGCAGCAAAACCATAATAGTAGGAAAAAATGCATCTTTAGGGAAAAACGTTGATGTTGACGGACAAGTAATTCTTGGAGATAATGTTATAGTTGAAGATAATGCTGTTATTTCACGTTCTGTAATAGGAACAGGCTCAAAAATTTCTACAGCGTCAGAAGTTTTAAGTTCAGTTTTGTGGAGCAACGTAACAGTCGGCGCAGAAACGCAAATAAAAGAAGATGTTATTGGCAACGCTACAAGAATAGGCTGTAGAACGGTTGTTCAAATAGGAACAGTTATTTCCGATGAATGTACAATTGGGTCTGATGTTGTTATAAGAACAAATTTAAGAATATGGCCTAATAAAGTAATTGAAAGCGGGTCAGTCTTATCAAGTAGCTTGGTATGGGGTGAAAAATGGAATAAATCTTTATTTAACGCTTACGGGATAAGCGGTCTTGGAAATATTGAAATCACTCCTGAGTTTGCGGCAAAAATAGGTTCCGCATATGGAGCCTTTGCCGGCGAAGGAGCATATATTCTTACCTCTCGTGACGAACATCGCCCAGCAAAAATGATAGAAAGAGGAATAATTTCAGATCTTTTATCTGCAGGCATAAAAGTCGGCGATTTGAGAGGGCTTCCTATCCCTGTCGTAAGATATCAAATAGGAAGCGAGTGCGAAGCCGGCGGGATTTATATAAGACAATCACCTCGTGATGGGCGAGCTATTGATATAAAATTTTTCAATTCTAAGAGACTCAAAGCAAACAATAGTTATAGATTATGCATCATTCTCAGCTTCAATAGTATTTCCTTCTATTCTTGGAGAGCTTGATGTAGACGTTATATCATTAAACGCTTTTACAGACTCTTCTAAAATTATAAAGTCTTACGAAGAGTTTTATAATTCTTTAAATAGATTGTCTGATATAGTTATAACTCTAAAAGCCAATGTGGGATTTTTAATTGATACTGGCGCAGAAAAGCTTTTCTTGGTTGATGAAAATGGCAAAGTTGTCAGAGACGATATAGCTATGATGGCAACAGCATATCTTGCTATGAAAAGCAAAAAAGGCGCGGCTATAGCTGTACCGATAAATGCTTCTTCTACAATAGACACTCTTGCTAAAAAGTTTGGAGCAAATATCAAAAGAACTGCAACAAGTTCTAGAAATATTATTGTTTCTAAAGATGATTCTGACATTGCTCTAGTTTGCGATAGTATGGGAGGATTTATATTTCCAGAGTTTCAAAATGCCTTTGACGCAATATATGCTATAGGCAAAGTCCTTGAAATGACTGCAAAAGAAAATTTATCTTTGGGGAATGTAATAAAAGAAATCCCTCAATTTGAAGTACTTCATAAATCAGTCCCATGTCCTTGGGATAAAAAAGGGCAAACTATGCGTAAAGCAATTGAAAGCGTTAAAACCAAAAAGTAGATTTAGTAGACGGCGTAAAAATACATATAAATGACAACAGCTGGGTTCTTGTTGTTCCAGATCCTGACCAAGCATTATTCCATATTTGGGCTGAATCAAAAGACAAAACAACAACTCTTGACATCCTAGAAAAATACTCTGAAAAAATAAAAGTTTGGCAAAAATAATTTCACAAAACCGGTGTTTCTCTAAAAGTCAAAATTTGATAAAGTAAATTAACGTTTCCAACAGTTAAAACCTTTAAGTTTATTGAAATTTGATTTATAAGGATAAAAACATGATTAATTTCGGTACGTCAGGTTGGAGAGGGATAATTGCTGACGATTTTACTTATGCCAATGTTGCTATTGCAACACAAGCGATAGCTAATCTGTTAAAAGAACAAATATCTAATGCTTCTGTAATCATAGGCTACGATACTAGGTTTATGTCTGAAGATTTCGCAAAATTTTCAGCGGAAATTTTGGCAGGTAACGGCATAAAAGCATTACTTTGTAAAAGAAGTGCGCCCACGCCTGTCCTGGCTTATGACATAATAAACTCTAAGCTTTCAGGCGCAATCAACTTTACGGCAAGCCACAATCTTTACAAATATAACGGATTAAAATATTCTCCTGCATGGGGCGGTCCTGCTCTTCCTGAAACAACACGAAAAATAGAAAAATTTTGCTCTCAAATCCAGTCCAAAGATATAAAGTCTATTTCTTTTGTTGAGGGTATAAAAAATAATCTTATAGAACTACATAATCCTCAAAACGCTTATATAAAAAAAATAAAAGATCTTGTAAATTTTAAAGCTCTAAAAAAGTCAAAAATCAAAATAGCCGCAGATGTATTGCACGCAACAGGAGCAGGCTACATAGACACATTGCTTGACAATGCCGGAATTAAAAACATTACAATAAATAAAAACAGAGACACCATGTTTGGCAGCGGAGCTCCGGAGCCATCAGAAAAAAACCTTTCTGAACTTAAAGATTTAGTGAGAAAAGAATCTTACAAGCTGGGCATTTCCACAGACGGAGATGCTGATAGATTTGGCATTATAGATTCCGACGGAACTTTTATAACGCCAAATCAGGTAATTCCTGTTTTGCTATACCATTTAAATAAAACTAGAGGCTGGACAGGAATCGTAGCAAGAAGCGTTATGACTACGCACCTTATAGACAAACTTGCTGCAAAGATAGGCGTAAGCGTTGAAGAAACGCCTGTAGGCTTTAAGTATATTGGAGATATTATGGTAAACAATCCTGATAAATTTATAATCGGCGCAGAAGAGTCCGGTGGACTTACCATAAGAGGGCACGTTCCCGAGAAAGACGGCATTTTAGCATGTCTGCTAATGGCGGAAGCCGTTGCAATGAGTAAAAAATCAGTAAAAGAACTTCTAAAAGATATCAAAAAGATTACAGGCGAAGTTTTTACATCAAGACTTAATTTCCAACTTCGACATGAAGAAATGGACGCTTTTAGAGAATCTTTAAAAACAAAAACACCAAACAGCATAGCTGGAATGAAAATTCAAAAAAATATAACAATTGATGGTCATAAATTTATTTTAGACGATAATAACTGGATAGGTTTTAGACTTTCAGGCACAGAGCCAGTCATTAGGTTACACGCAGAGTCCGACTCGCAGAAAAAACTTAACAAACTTTTAAAAGCAGGAGAAGCTTTTGTCTATGGAAAATGAAGAAAACAATACAAAATGGAAATTAAGAAATGCGATAAAGAGATATATTATTACTGGATTAGTCGTTATAATTCCGTTGTGGTTGATGTATTTTGCAATGGCAATACTTTTTAAATGGATGAGTGGTTTCACTTTCCCTATAGTAAAATATTTTCTCGTTGACAAATACTGGATACAACTTGTTGGCAAAATTTCAAGTTTTTGTTTGTCTTTTATAAGCATAATAGTTCTAGGCTTTATTGTAAACAGGGCTTTTGGTAAAAAAATTTTAATTGCAATTGAAAAGCTTATAGAAAAGCTTCCTATATTTGGGACAGTCCATTCTGCGGCAAAACAGTTTGTAAGTTTTATATTTGGCAAAGACAGTAAAAAAAGTTTTAAACAAGTTGTTTTTGTTCCTTATCCCTCAAAAGATGTTTATTCTGTCGCCTTTTTAACAGGAGAACAAAAAGTTAATAATGAAAAGCGCATTTGCGTGTTTATGCCTACAACTCCAAACCCTACTACGGGTTTTCTATTTTTAATGAAAGAAGAAGATATTATATATACCAATTATAGTGTTGAACAAGCTTTTCAGTTTATTATTTCTGTCGGTGTGATAGAAATGGATACTACTAACAAGAGCATACAGTTAAAAGAAGAAATACAAGAGATAAAGGACGTGAAGAAAAATGGATTATAAAGCTCCTCGTGGAACTCATGACATTTTTGGAACAAATGCCTTGGGATTAAGCTTGCTTGAACAAAAAGCAAAAGAAATTTTTAGAAGACATGGCTTTGAAGAAGTAAGAACGCCTATATTTGAAGATGCAGCGCTTTTTACAAGATCAATAGGCCAAACTACAGACATAGTTGAAAAAGAAATGTACGTATTTGAAGATAGAAAGGGCAGGAAGCTTGCTCTTCGCCCAGAAGGAACCGCATCTCTTGCAAGAGCTTTTATTGAACACAGAATGGACATCTCAAGCCCTGCAGGGAAATTTTTCTATTGTGGAGAAATGTTTCGTTATGAAAGACCTCAAGCTGGCAGATATAGACAATTCCGACAAATAGGAGCTGAGCTTTATGGCAGCTCTTCCCCTGCGGCAGATGCCGAAATAATTACTTTAGCCAAAGATGTTCTTACATCACTAGGAATAGACAAAATAAATGTACATATAAACTCTTTAGGTTGCGACAAATGTCGTCCACTTTTTAGAAAAGTTTTAGTTAAATATTTTAGTTCTGCCAAAGACTTATGCCAAGATTGCCTTAGACGCCTTGGGAAAAACCCGTTAAGACTGCTTGATTGTAAAGTAGATTCTTGCAAATTTACTGCCGTGCCAGAGACGTCAGATTATCTTTGCAGCGAGTGTAAAGATAATTTTAATATCGTTCAATTTCTATTAAAAAAAGCTGACTGTCAATATAGCGTAAATGGAACACTTGTCAGAGGATTAGATTATTACAATAGAACTGTTTTTGAGATTCGTTCAGATGCAATAGGTTCACAAGATGCTATCGCAGCCGGCGGAAGATACGACAATCTTGTTAAAGAACTTGGCGGGCAAAGTACGCCTGCCGTAGGTTTTGCACTCGGTGCAGAAAGAGTTCTGCTCGCAGCTCAAAGCGTTGGCTTTTTAGACAGCTTAAAACAATCTGAAAAAATATTTGTAGCTATAGCCGAACAAGAACTTTTTGGAGAAGCTTTTGCATTTTCTGCAAAGATGGTAAAAGATGGGTTTAACAACGATAAAAATATATCCGTTTTTGGACCTATAAATGGTAAAAGCCTAACAAGTCAGCTTAAATTTGCCGATAAAATACAAATATCTAAAACAATAGTCTTCGCCAAAACAGAATTTGAAAATGGTAAAGTTTTAATAAAAAATATGAAGGATAAAACACAAACCGAAACAGAGATAAATAAACTATAAAAACCTTTTATTCCCGTTATCCCAAAAGATACAAAGCGGCAAGTTTTCTCATGATGAAAATATTATCATATCTGCAGTCAAAAGGACATAGTCTTTAATAGTAGTAATAGTGAGAAAAAAGTACTGGTAAATAAGCATTATTTTGCATAAACGCCTAGATCGACACGTATATCATAAAAATTTTATTATGTCAAATATAAAATAATAGGTAAAATAGCTATACAAACACACAAAAACGCAGACGCTTTACCATAGAAATACCTATAGAAATACGCGACAGAGATTATCGAAGATAAGAAGTGTAGATTTATATACAAGACAAGCGAAGCTTGATAATTAAGGCTGTATGATATTTAGTATTATATACCACATTAGCCAATCTTGTATTTGATATTTAATTCTTTCTAAATTTTGTTCTTTGCAATACTCGTCCAAATGCGCCTTTATTTCATCCTTATGTATATTGTCTTTTTTGGCGATAATTAGCAATAAAATCTTTAACCTCTTGACTTATTTGGCTTTGCCGCTTTCGTTTCCGACATCGGTTGCCATTTATTAAGCCGTTTATTACAAATTCCATATACAGCTTTTGCCATTTTAACAAGGACGCTTAAACGCTCTTTTAACATCAGAGGGTTAATATGCAAAATACAACACGTTTTATCGTTTGGCGTGAACGAAAGCTACAAAAGCGTAGTTCGATCCGTTAATTTAGTCGACTTTGACAAAACAGCAAAAGAAAGCGAAAGGATCATCAAAACGTCTAATATGTTGTGACCTATTACAATTTCTTTAAAAAAGTACTAAAAAATGATATATGGGTAACTCTAACAAATTTTTCTATTCCATTTCCTCTACTCTTGCTTCCATCAATCTTCTCTTCTCTTTTGGTATAAGCGCTATCCATTTCCCTTCATATCCATACTCTATTTCATGCTCTCGCGGTATCTCTACTT
>JAISEM010000037.1 GCA_031264105.1 Endomicrobium sp. | reverse complement strand
AGGAAATAAATAAGTTAAGAGTAAATATAGGGTCTAAAAGCCCGTAAGGATCAGAACCTCCAACGCCTATCGGCAAAAGCTTGACGGGTTGCAAACGCTCAAATTTCTTTTTAACGCATATTAACAATGAAAGTAAGTATTGCCAATTCTTTATGGGGGGCTATTATGCCAAAAGACTTTTACGCCAACAAACTAATTCCTTCCTCTTTTTTAAGCGCGTTGATTGTTAGAAGAAACACAGAAAGAATCATTAGAAGTACAAAGTATAAATAAAAGATTAGAGGAAGCGTTAAAAGATAGGGATGAAAAGGGATTAGAAAATTGAAAACTTAATTTTATATTTTAACAGAATATATTTAATAAATTATTGAAATCCTCTAAAGTTATCATACTGTTAATCTTGGCACGAATTTTTGCGGCTTTTGGCAT
Source organism: Endomicrobium sp. (assembly GCA_031264105.1). GTDB lineage: Bacteria > Elusimicrobiota > Endomicrobiia > Endomicrobiales > Endomicrobiaceae > Endomicrobiellum. The sequence continues at coordinate 32,357 of JAISEM010000037.1, read as the reverse complement.
ATCTTTAACATAATAAGGGACTACTTTACGCATCAATACGAGTCCTTTTTTTTCGCCGTAAAACTCAGTAGAGTATATCACGTGCTGTTTTAGCCATTTAATTTTTTCTTCTTGTGTCGGTAAAGAAAGTTTTTTGCCTGTTTTAAAGAATTCTTCAATCCTTCTAAATATTGAGTAATTGCCGACGGCGCCACGTCCTATCATTATTCCTGCGCAATTTGGAATTTTTAAGAATTTTAAAGCAGTTTCTTCGTCAATTATGCCACCGTTGCCAATAATTGGAATCTTTGCGCCATCGCAAGACTGAGCAAATGCATTTAAGTCTGGGATGCTTGAATGCCCTTGAGACGCCGGCCTTGCATGTACGGCAACCATCTTAATTCCGCAACTTTGAGCTATTTTTATAATTTCAGGCGCTACGTTTTGTCCTGGTAGAAGACCTATGCGTATTTTAATTGTAACTGGAATTTTAACGCTTTTTACTACGGATTCTAAAATTTTTGAAACTAGCTTCTCATTTGCAAGAAGTTTTGCTCCCGCGCCTGCTTTTGCAATTTTTCTAACGGGACAGCCAAGATTTATATCCAAAATGTCTGCCCCTAAGTCTCGTACAATTCTTGCAGCTTCAGACATACTATGAGAATCCCCGCCGAAAATTTGAGCGGCAACAGGATGTTCTTCATATAATATTGTCAAAAGTTTTTTTGTCTTTTCATTGCAGTGTATAAGAGCTTTTGCTGATACCATTTCAGTATATACTAACCCTGCTCCACCTTGCTTTGCAAGTCGCCGCAACGGTAAATCTGTTATTCCTGCCATAGGAGCAAGAAGTATATTATTTTTAAGCTTTATATTTCCAATAGTTAATTTATTCATAATATTTTAATGGCATAAATATAGAGTCTACGACTTTGCGCATGTAAATGACAATCTCTATTTTTGCATTACGTGCTTGCCTAGTAATCTGGTACCATGAGATGCTACTACATCGGGACTTTGACTTTCGCGCAGACGAGAATGGTAAAAAACATTACAACCATATTCTGCAACTTCGTGCAGAGTGACTGCAGCGGCAAAACATGTTAACAATCGAATCCTGCTACTGCGCGCACGATGCCGAACAAAAAAAAAGAACTTAATTTTCCACTAATTTTTTAGCGTGTTGATGACGAATTATCCTGCAAATAACGAATGAAATAGCTAATGCCAGTTTTCTAAGAGCAAAGAAGGAGTTGGGCTTAACTGGAGACTAGTATAATTTAAACCGCATTCTTTTTGCTTTAAATAAGCCGCACAGCCTATCATTGCGGCATTATCTGTGCAGTAAAGAAGTGACGGCATAAAAATCTTGACTGTGTTTTTTCGCCCTTCCCGGACAAACATCTTCCGTATAAGAGAATTTGCACTTACACCTCCTCCTAAAGCAATTTGTTTTAAATTAAATTTTTTCACAGCTTCAAAAGATTTATAACAGAGCGTTTCGGCTACGACTTGTCTGAAAGAAGCACAAATATCATTTAAATTTCTTTCATTTTTTACGGGATTTATCTTCAGATAGTTTAGAAGAGCCGTTTTAACGCCTGAGAAAGAAAAATCCCAAGTTCCTTTCACGTATGGTCTTGTAAATCTAATAGCGTCAGGATTTCCAAATTCAGCTCTTTTGTCTATTATAGGACCTCCGGGATATTCTAATCCTAACATCTTTGCCGCTTTATCAAAGGCTTCTCCGGCAGCGTCATCTCTTGTTGCGCCAAGAATTTTATATTTCCCGAAATCTCCTACTAGTACCAGCTCTGTATGTCCGCCTGATATTAGAACACTTAAAAAAGGAGGCCTTATTGATTTATTTTCAATAAAAGAAGAGTACAAGTGTCCTTCCAAGTGGTTTACAGGTATCAACGGCTTGTGATAAATGCTTGCCATTGTCTTTGCAGCTATAACACCGACGAGCAAAGCTCCAGCTAGGCCTGGTCCTACTGTAACGGCTATTGCATCTATTTTTTTTGAAAAATCACCAAAACTTAATCCTGCTTTAGCTAGAGTTTCAGCAATTACGGGGTTGATATTTTCTATGTGTGCACGACTTGCAAGTTCTGGAACCACACCAAAATATTTAGCATGTATTTTTATTTGAGACGAAATAACTACGGATTTTACTTTTGTTCCGTCGGAAACAAAAGAAGCCGAAGTTTCATCGCAAGATGTTTCAATAGCTAACATATTCATATTTATCTATTGACCTTTTTTCTTAACAAAAGTAATATTTGAGTACGTTCTGCTTGGGGAATAAAATTTATATGTTACAGAAGCGCCAGAATTATCTATTCTACTTAAGCCTAGTTTCATCGAGCGTGCAAGGCTTCTAAAAGATTTTTCAAACTCTTTAATTTTTACTTTCTTTTTAATGTTTATCGTTTTATAGAACTCATTCCAGCGAGTGCCACTCGTTGTTCTTTCTCTCATATATTGTTTTAAAATATCTTCTTGTTTTATTCTCTTATGTATAAGAATATCAAATATTTGTCTGTCTAAAATAACATCAGTCGAGATCTTATTATTATTTATCGATTGTATAGCAAACCAGACAGCTATACCACAAACAAACAGAAATATCAGATATATTTTAACCCATATGCTTTCTTTCTTACTTTTACCTGACACGCATTTCCCCTATACCACTTCTTTTTTAGAGATTAGAAGATCTTTAATCTTACTTTCTTTTATAAGTTCTATAGCTTTATTTAAAGCTTTGTCTTCAATTATATTTTTATTTCCATTATCTTTATTTTTTGAAAAAATCATGTCACTTTGAGCATATAATTTTATTTCTTCTTCAATTGTTACAGAAATACCAATATCTGGAGTTATACCATTTTTAGCATTCTTTTCATTTGAATGGCTTATAGGTCGACCAGAAGGAAGATAATATTTTGCTATAGTAAGTCTAATCGCGGTACCACATGGAAGCGGCATAACTGTTTGAACACTGCCTTTACCAAAAGTGTTTGATCCTATTATTAAGGCTCTCTTAAAATCTTGCAAAGCTCCAGAAACTATTTCAGAGGCTGATGCTGACCCTCTATTTACAAGAACCACAAAAGGAATATCTGCAAATCCAGCTTTTCCATTTGTATAATACTCTCTTTTTGTTTCTTTTTTACGCCCCTTAGTGGTAAGAGCAAGTTTTTTGTCCTCAATAAAGAGGCTTACTATATTGATTGCTGAATCTAAAAGTCCCCCAGGATTATTTCTTAAATCTAATATAAAAGATTTCATGCCTTGTTCTTTAAAGATATCAAGAATTTTTTTTATATCTTCATCGCTTTGAGAGTTAAACTCAGATAGTCTTATATATCCTATGCCATCATCAATCATGATAGACTTGACAGTTTCTATCTTTATTTTCTTTCTTATAATACTAAATTCCAGTTCATCAAAAATATTGCTTCGGGAAATGTTAAGGTTAACTTTTTTCCCAGCTTTCCCTCTCATACGATCAACAGCCTCGTCTGTAGTCATTCCAGCCGTAGACTTTCCGTCGATTTTTGTAATTATGTCGTTTGGAAGTATACCTGCTTTATATGCTGGCGTTCCATGAAGAGGCGATACTACCGTTATATGGTTATTTTTGACGTAATCCTAAGACCAACACCACTATATGCACCCTCTGTCTCATTTTTCATATCTTTATAAGCTTTTTCTTCCATATAATGGGAAAATGGATCTAGCACAGAGACAAGGCCTCTTATAGCTCCAACAGTCAAATCTGTAGTATTTATTTCTGAAACATAATTTGTGTTTATTACTTCCATAATATCTATCATAAGCTTTAACTTCTCATAAGCTTCGTCACCTGCAGCATAAGCCTGTAAATTTAGGAAAAACAGAGATAGAATAAAATAAGACAATTTCTTTAAGATATTCATTTAATTCCCAAAAAATATACAAAGCAACATATTATTTTAACCATAGAATGGGATTATCAGGTATATTGTTTTGTCTTATCTCAAAGTATAAGACAGCATCTTTTCCACTTCCGATATCTGCAATAACCGTCTCTTTGGGTACTTTTTGCCCTTCTTTTACATAAGTTTTATTTAAGAGACCATAAACTGAAAAAGTAGAATTTTTATGATCTATTATAATAACTTGACCATAAGAGCGAAAAGTTCCTGTAAAAACTACTTTTCCTGAATCTATGTTTTTAATTTTAGCATAGTTAGAAGCCTTTATTTTTATACCATTATTAAGTATATACGTATCAAGCTCCGGATGTTTAATTTTGCCAAAATTAGAAATTACTTTCCCCTCAACAGGCCATGGTAGAAATTTTTTTCTTCTCATCCGTGGATGAGGCGCTCTTATTGTTGTTTTTTTCTTTTTAATATTCTCAGAATTTATTTTATTTATTAATTTCTGCAATGCTTTTGCACTGTCATTTAAGCCTTTTATTTCTTTTTCAGCATTTCGTCTTTTATCTACAGTTGTTTTGAGATCTCTGTTTTTTTCTTCTAAAAGATTCTTGTTCTGATCTACAACTTCGTTTTCCTTTTGTTTTAATACTATAAGATTTTTCTTTGATTCCTCCCATTTTTTCATGCTAGAAGCTAAATCTTTGGCAGACTTTTTTTCTTTCTCAAAGCTATTTTGACAGTACTTTAAAGATAGTATCCTTAATTTATACTCCAAAGGTTCTCTATTATAAGACTTTGAAAATATCATTTTATGGAAAAGGTTTAACTCTTCAATTGTAGTCTTATGCCAATTGGATTTCCTTAAAGAAGCATCATTATATTCTTTTGCAGATTTTTTGAAGTTTTTTGAAGCGGATTCTATACCTTTTGAAACTTTTTCTAATTTTTTTTCCGTTTGACTAATGGTATTGTTAATAACTTTAAATTCTTTTTTTAAAATGTTTTCCTGTAAAATGAGTTTTTCTTTTTCAATTTGTTTTTCTCTTATTGATTGTTTTATATCGGAAAGTTGTTTAGTTTTTGATTGATCAGCGCAAGCCATGTGTGCAGACATATTTAATATAAATGACGAAACAATAAAAATCTTTACAAAATTATATATTTTCATATCAGTATTACTCTATTTCTATTTTATCAAGCATAAGCACAAGCACACAAGCAAAAGCTAATACGATTACTATAGATGCTTTTGGAGCTAATAAATTATAATGCTTATACTTGCAAATACTCCAAAACAATAAAAAACCTGAAGAAGACGATAAAAGATAGATAAAGAATCTTTTTGCTTGTTTAAAAATATTTGCCCCAGAAATATATATCAAAACAGATTTTAATATTAAAAACACAAAAAAGATTGAAATAACAATGAAAAATGCTTTTTTATACAACAACAGTTGTCCTTGAATCTTTGCATAATGAAGGAAGTTAGACTCATCAAATACTATTTCTTCAATATCGGAAATATCGCTAAAAGTAGTTTTTATTTCAAGTAAAAAGTTATCATTCGGTATGGATTTTGGCTTAACAATTGCGTAGGCTTGCATGGAGTTTGTATCATTGGGTAAAGAAATATTGTTCAAAATAGGATTCTTTTCAACTGTTTTCTTATACGCTTGAGAAGCATTTACATATTCTTTTACTAAAACTGAATTTATGGAATTTAGCTTATCTAGTACTTTTTCATCATTTTTTGAGTTTTTATCAAAAAAAACAAATATATTTAGCTCTTCAGATAACTCTTTAGAATAATTTTCAATTTGATAGTAATCATTTGCAATAAAAACAACCCCGCCCTCCAGCAAAATTAAAGTAATTAATTTTAGCGCTTCAAATATAATTTGGGCTATTTTTCTTCCATTCTTCATAAATACTCCGTTTTGTTAACTCCCCATAAAAATATTTTCATTCTTTTTGTTTAACGAAACTATATTATACATTTTTTCGTACTCAATGGATGATTTCTCCCATGAAAAGTTGCTTTCAAAAGCATTTTTCATTAAGGTATTCCAATTTTTCTTATCTTTAAATATTTTTTCTGATTTTAGTATTGTCCGTACAAAATTTTCACCATAAGTTATATTAAACATAAAACCATTCCCTTCTTTTGTGAAATGGTTATAATATGTTACTGTGTCAGAAAGTCCCCCTGTACGGTTGACAATAGGAGGTGTTCCATAAGCTAATGCTATCATTTGGCTTAAACCGCAAGGTTCAAATTTTGAAGGCATCATATAAGCATCGCAGCCAGCATATATTTTATGAGCCAATAGTTCATCATAGCCAAAAAATGCAGCAACTCTGCTAGGCATTTTTTTTACAGCTTCCTGAATATAGTGTTTTATTTCAAGATTTCCTGAACCTAAAACAACAAATTGTATATCAGCATTATTTAGTTTGTAAAATGTATCAATTATTATGTCAAATCCTTTTTGTTCGTCCAGTCTTGATACGCAACCAAGTAAGTAAGCGTCTTTTTTTATTTCAAAACCACATAACCTCTGTAGTTCTTCTTTGCAGATAGCTTTTTCTTTAAAGTCATTTTTTGAATAGTTTGCCTTTATATATTTATCTAGTGCTGGATTCCAATAACCATAATCTATACCATTTAGAATACCGTAAATTTCGTCTTGCCTTGAATTTAGGATAATTTCCATTCTCCTACCATTAAAATCTTTTATTTCTTTGGCGTATGTAGGACTTACGGTTGAAACTGCATCTGATAGTTTTATGCCACATTTCATAAAGTTGATAGTGTTGTAATACTCTAGCTTATCTGAGTTGAAGTCCTCCCAAGAAAAGCCTGCTGTGCTTACTGTGCCTGCATCAAATTGTCCTTGATAAGCTATGTTATGTATAGTAAAAACCGAAGATGTATTCCAAAAGAATCCATCATTCTTTAAATTTGTTTTTAGATATGCAGGGATTAGTCCTGTTTGCCAGTCATGGCAGTGTATGATATCTGGCCTAAACATTAAAGCTTTAACAGATTCTAACACTGCTTTTTGGAAAAATATAAAACGTTCTTTATTGTCTCCATAATCAAGTCCGTTTGCTCCATACACTCCAGGTCGGTTAAAAAAATGCATATTCTCAATGAAATAGACTGTTATATTGTCTTTTATAAGGCAATATTTTAATCTAAAATTTTCAGTGTCTTTGCCAACTATGGTTTGTAGTTTATAAGGTAGGATTTGAAGATTGTATTTATTGCCATCTATAGACTGATATTTTGGTAATATTATTCTTATATCATGACCAGATTTTTTAAATATTTTGGAAAAGCCCCAACAACATCGGCAAGACCACCTACTTTAACAAAAGGAAAACATTCTGATGCCACAATTAGAATATTCATCTTTGAGTGTATCTCTCAAGCAGAATTATTATACTATAAAAATCAAACTTATCTTGTATCCTATCAAATTGTGGATACTAAGTTTATCTTAAAGACTTTTTTTCGATTTTTTTTGTTTAATTCTTTTATTGAAAGGTCATAGTAGTTTTTTGCATCATTACGACTTGGATCTGCAGTATATACTGCATTGAAATATTGCGAAGCTTTTTCGTAATTTTTATTTTTGTAATATTCCATTGCTTCTTTAAAAACAGTATTCACCTAAGAAGAAGAGACTCTTTCTATTTTATTTTCTATAAGATCTAAATATTTTAAGGCTCCTGCGTTGCCTGAGTCAATATCAATAATTTGTTTGAACTTTTCTTTTGCCAATACAAAATTTTTATCGTTATACAATTCTACCCCTTCTTTCCATAACAATATAATTTTATCTGCATTTTTTCGCCCGTTTTTTTGCTGCTCTATTTGTTTAAAAGTTGTTTGTATTTGTTTAATTCCATTTTGAGCTTCAACATTCTCCGTATCAATTCCAAGTACTTTATTGTAATAGCTTTGAGCTTTAAAAAGATTATTTGCTTTGAACTCATGATTAGCTTTAATTAAATATTTTTGTATAGCGATTTCTAGAGATCTATCATTGGAGATTAGGTCATATGCTATTTTTTTTAAATAGCATTTAGAAGGCTCATGATCAGGGCATAAAACGAGAATTTCTTCAAATATTTGTCTTGCATTTATATAGTCTTTTCTTTTATATGCCTCTTTAGCTTTATTAAAATTTATCCCTAGATAATAGTCATAAGATTTGCTTGCATTGAATACATTTCCTATCAAAAAGCCCATACTTACCGTATGTTTTACATCATAGCCAGAATTCATAGATGAAAAAGCATAATCTATATTTATAGAGTCAAAATTAAGTGATAGTCCAACAGTAACACCTTTAAATATTGAGCCATCGTAATTTCTCCATCCAGATCTACAAATAACAGGATAAAAAGGTGCAATTTCAGCGCCAAAAACGTAACCAGTTTTTATTTGTTTTAAAAAATTGAAGGATATCACACATAATTGCAGGTTTTAAAGAACCATAAAAATTGTATAGCGAGGCAAAATCAAAATTCTGGAGAATATCAAAAGATCCTGATTCAGAAATTTTTACTTTATCACCAACATTCCTAAAAGCTATAGCTGCCCATAAATTGTCGCTTATAACTTTTATATTGTACTGCCCGCCTATATCAAAAGCAAGGGCAATCTTAGAATTGCCTTGAGCGCTAAAGCTATAGTCCTTTAAAGTTATTCCTATGCCGCCTATATTTTCATAAACTGGATTTTTTATAATGAAGGGGAAAACATAGTTTAAATATATTGAATAATTATTTAAAAGATTTTCTCCATCTGGAATAGTAATACCTGACGATAAAACTTTATTGTATGATCCGGCTATTGTAAAATTTCCTATTGCAGTAGGAAGCATTACAGAGCACAACCCACCAGAAATATTGTCAGATATCGTTATTCCTGCAAAATCCAACCTTGCCGCTAAAACGTCATAATTTGAAGATGGCGAGTTGATAAATGAAAGTGAGTTTTGGGAAAATGCTAAGGCAGATCCACCAGCACCTTCAGAAACTGAGTCATAATTTAAAAGGAAAATGTTGTCAGCAGGAATAGCTGCTGCTGCATAAAGATTATTATTTAAAAATATGGCAGCCGCAAGAACTGAAAAAATTTTCTTTTTCATTTTATGAGTCTTTGTATGCAAGACATAAGATCTTCAATATTAATAGACTTAAATATACAATCGTCAGCTCCAGCGGAAAATGCTTTATCTATGTGTACAGTTGCATCTCCAGTAATCATAATGACAGGCAGATGGGCAAATTTACATCTAAAAGAATTAAATCTGGTTTTTCTTTTGATAAAACATCATAAAATATTTCTCCACTATATGCTTTTACAACATCAAAATCTTTTAGAAGGACTATCTCTAATGAATCCAAAAACGTTATGCCGTCATCAATGATAAATATTTTTTTTCTTACTCATTTGTTCTCCTTTTTTTCGGGTAACATTATTACCATTTTAGGCTTTAAACTTTCTGACAACTCAATTGGCAATTGTAAAGAATCTACTAAGTTATAATCATCATCTAAAATCTTAAAATCTAAATATTTTAAAGATAGTTTGTAAATACCTGCAGGAAGTTTTATAACAATAGGAGAAAGCTCTGAAATACCAATAAATTTATTTGAACCATCAACTTGTTCTATTAGAACTTGTACTTCAGGAAGTGGCGTAATGTATTCGTTTTCTTGTTTTACTGTTTCCTGAAGCAATTCAAGTTTAGAGACTTTGTCAGTAGAAGCATTTATAGTATCAAGTTGTTCTTTTTTTAGTTCTCTTATATCAAGCAAAATACCAGAAGCTTTACCTGTAATTTCTGTAAAATCCTTGCTCTCTTCTTTTGAATAATGCGAATATATAAGCACTAAACAAACTGCTAATGTTGCTATAAATATTGCGAGCATAAAAGGTTTTTTAAGTATTGAGTCTTTAGCTTCTTTAGGAAGAGTAAATACAAAAAATTTTGCAAAGCTAGATAAGAGTTTATCTTCAAGTAAGCATTGCCTTTGAGAGCTATCGCTAAGCGTTACTACTGTATTTATATACTCGGTTGGCGATTGCGTTGTTTGTCTATCCGCTTCTATCTTTAGAGCTATGACTGTAGTGTTGTCTCTGCCGCCTGCCTTATTGGCTTGAGCTATTAAGATTATTAGTTAAAGATGTTAAATCAGAAATATTTTTTTCAATTATATCTTTTATAACATTGTCATTTATTTCGCTGTTAAGACCATCGCTGCACATTACATAGCAATCATCTTCTTTTACTTCATAAGCAACATAATCAACTTTTACTGTAGGTTCGATTCCAACAGTTCTAGTTATTATGCTTTGTATTTCAGCGCTTTTTGCATCTTGTTCTTTCATTTTTCCAGCATCAATTAGCTCATTTATTTTAGAGTGGTCTTTTGTTAAAAGATCTAAAACACCTGCTCTAAATCTGTACAATCTGCTATCACCAGTATGATAAACGCGTAACAAACCTGTTTTCGGTTCAAATTTTGCGGCAACTGCCGTAGTTCCCATTCCTTTAAGTTTTGGATATTTTAGAGTTAAATTATTTAGATATCTGTTTGCAAGCATTATTGATGCAGCTGGGCGGAGATTTTCGTCGTTTAATCCTCCGTTTCCTGTAATACCTTTTATATTGTCTAAAGTTAGTTTGTCAAAAGATTTCAGCATTACTTCTACAGCAGCTCTGCTTGCAAATCCTCCTGCAGCACCGCCTCCCATACCATCGCACACAATAAACAAACTTTTGTCAGGGTTTATTCCGTAAAAATCCTGATTTTCGGTTCTTACTGCACCAACATCAGTTTTCGCATAATACGAAATTTTCATAGAAATTTGACCTTAAAACTTTAAATGTTATAAACAATATAAATATTAAAATTCCGCCAAAGAATATGGCTCTGTATTTTAGTTTATATTTTGAAATATTTTGTATTGGTGTATGAGAAGGTCCTCCAAGAAACATAGGCCACGGAGTAAAATTTTTTATAGTTTTTGCATTAGTGTTTACTGCTTGTATAACATTATTTGAATTTACAAATAGAATGTTTAATTTCCCAGTTCCAAATGCGTCAACAGCCAAAGGTTGAGAAGTTATTGGACTATTGCTTGCTTTAATTTCAGCAATAATTTCAAACTCTTTTCTTTTTGTATTGTTTTTTATAACACTTATTTTCCCTTCTTCAGATCCTATCGCAAAATCATCATGACCATCTTTATCGAAATCAAACTTAGATGGTGAGCCTATCATTCTTTTGCCATCTGGAATCTTAAGTTTCCACAAGAGTTCTCCGGAAGGATAACTGGTCTTGCCTTTTAAATTATAAATTGTTCCATTCACAGGCACTACAAATACATTACCATCTGAAATTAAAGGAGTAGCATTATGTCTTAAGTCTGCAGGAGGGGTAGGTTCTACAAAAAAAAGTCCATAAAACATTAAAGTTTTTTACATCTATAGCAGAAACATATTGAGGAATATTTGTTTGAACAACAACCTCTGGAATTCCATCGCCATTTATATCTCCAACGGCAGGAGCTCCTGCAATAAGATGAACTTTTCCCGTTTTCTCAAAAAGATCGACTGTCTTTTTTGCTCTTGTTTTTCCATCTATAAAATATACCTTACCATTATTGTTTGCCACTACAACCATTGGAGAGATATCTTTTGCTTTATAGAGTACTGGACTTGCAAGAAGAGGACCTTCAACAAAATCTGAATATTTTTCATAGTCGTTTTCATATCCTACATTATAGAGAAAATGGATTGTACCATTTTCTGAACATACAACAATATCCTGTTTTCAGTTTTCATTTAAATCTGCGACTAAAGGAGTCATTTCTGAAATTATTCCGCTCTTATTATATTTCCAGTTTACCCATCAAATATGAAAAGCATTCCAGAGTCAGACAATACTATAATATCTTTTACTCCGTCGTTGTTTATATCAATAAGCATTGGAGAGGTTACATCAGAATTAAATAGTTCAATCTGTTTCCAAAGTTGCTGTCCTGTAACAAGATCCCATCCATATATAAATCCTGCGGCACTAATCATTACAAGACTATTATGTCAACTTCTGAGAATATTTCGTTTGGTTCTGTTTTTGAGAAATCCACGCCGCATTGTCCTTCAATAAATTCTTTTGCTTCAGATCCTAATTCTTCAAATCCTGGAAATAAAAGTTTTACTGTATGAGCTCTTGCTGAAAGCTGAGCAATACATGGAGTAACTCCATATTTATTGCCATCTATATATGTTTCTGCTCTCTGAGATACTGAATTTATATTAAGATCAGAATCAAATATTATTTCTATTTTTTCTTGTTTTGTTTTACTATTTTTTGTAGATTCTTCAATTCTTACAACTCTTTCAACAGTGTTAAAGCCTTTCTTAGATGCTGTAATTATATAAGACTGTGGGTACTTTTCTTAAAGCTATTGGCGATAATGAATTTGCATTTTCAACAACAATGTCTCCATCTTTCGTTTTCATTGTTACTGTAGCGCCAGAAGGAACTGTCATTATAATAACATCAGGAGGGTTTAGTCGCGCATATACATTTTTCCCAAAAGACGTAATATGAAGAAAAATATCCAGCCCTAAAAAAAATGAATGTAGCAATAACAAAACTCATGATAATTTTTATTACTTTATCCTTAACGAGTTTGACTTTAGCTATAAACCAGTCTCCAACTTCTTCAAAGACCGTCTTTCCTTTTGCTTCTGTTTGTTCTAGTTGACCTCTTGATCTCTTTGAGATTGAAATTGAATAGGAGTTTCTGAAATTGGCGTTTGATTTATTTTTGAACTATCTTCTTCTATTGGAATATATCCACCCATAAAATCATTAGCATTAACTTTAATAGTTGAGGGATTACTTATTATTTCTTTTTTATCCAAAGATTTGGCAAGATTAGCAATATGAACTGATTCAGAATGCTCTCTATCCATTATCTTTAATACAAAGGATGCTAAATCTAAAACGATTTCTTCATCTTCAATTCCCTTCAGAATTCTTCTTAAATCACGGTACATATCAATTGAGCGTTCATACCTTGCATTTCTGTTTCTCTGAAGAGATCTAGTTAAAATTTCTGCTATTTCAAAAGGTAGTCCAAGATCATTTAATAAATTAGCATCAAAGTCTTTATTTAAAATTCTTGACTTTATTTCATCGTTGCTGCCGGAAAACAATTGTTTCCCGGTAAGCATTTCGTATAATACTAGCCCCATAGAAAAAATATCTGAGCGATGATCAATACCAGCTACACCTTTCACTTGTTCTGGAGACATATAAGAAATTCTGCCTGTTACAATTTTCTGCTTTACGCCAGAATTTATTTCGTCAGCAGTTTCTGCGATACCAAAATCGCTAAGTTTAATATTTCCTTCATAAGAAATAAGAATGTTTCCAGGTGATATGTCTCTATATACTAATCCATAAAATTTTTCTGTTATAGGATCTTTAGCTATGCGATTGGCATAATCCAGGGCCCTTAATATATTTATGCATATTAAAACAGAAAACTCCCAAGGAATTTTGATATTGATTACACCTTTTTATGATGTTTTCAAGATCACTGCCGTTGACAAAATCCATGATGAGACAATAAGATCCCTTGCTATCTTCCAAGAAGTGCCGCACTCTTACTATGTTATCTTGTACAATATTTTTAGCGATGAGTGCTTCTTTGTAGAACATCTCTACAAACTTTTGATCAGAAAATTCAGGAAGGAGTTCTTTTATTGCAACAAAATTCTTTAAACTAAAGTCGTAAGCTTGCCATACAATACCAAAACCACCTTTTCCTATTTGTTTAACTGTAACATATCGGTTGTTGATAAACAAAGATGTATCTAAACTAATCTGAGATCGTTCAGACATAATAATCCTTTTTTTCTCTAGAGTCTAGAGCAAAATATAAAGATCAACTAGTTCAAAACTATAGCGAATATACTTTTATAAAACAATCTTAATTTATCAATTCGTTATCTTGTGGCACATCAAATTCTTCTGATAAAGAACTGTCTACTATGATATTATTTTCTTCAATTTTTTCAGTGTTAAAAGGAAGTTCTAGTTCTGGAATGTCATATGTTTGTTGCATTTCTTTAGGCGTGTCTTCAATAAGAGGAAGCTCACTTAAATGTGCAAGACCAAAGTGTTTTAAGAAATCTTGAGTTGTACCATAAAGTAAAGGTTTTCCTAAAACTTCTTTCCTTCCAACAATTTTTATAAGTTTTTTTTCAATAAGAGTGTCTATTACTCCAGAAGATTCTACACCGCGAATTTCGTCAATTTCTGCTCTTGTTACTGGCTGTTTATATGCTATCATGGCAAGCGTTTCTAATGCTGATGGAGAAAGTTTTAAAACTGTTTTTTCTTTTAGAAGTTTTTTTATCCAAGGAGAATATTCGGGTTTTGTAGCAAAAGTCCAACCATTAGCTACGAATTTAATCTCGTAAGGTTTATTTAGAACAGCATATTCTTCTTTAAGTTCATTTAAAATATTTTCTAAATTAGAAATGTCAGAAAAATCTGCTTTAACTATATCCTTTAATTCTTTTAAACTTAGAGGTCTTTCTGAAACAAAAAGCAATGCTTCTAAAATTTTTTTAACTTCGGATATTTCCATCTTATTCCCCTTGAATTGTATTATCGGTTTCTGGAACTAATTCCAAATTTGTGGCAGGAGTTTCCTCTACTTGTTCTGTTTGCTCCGCCTGATCTCCGTTTTCAACAAACTCAAAAGTATTATTGTCTTCATTGGATTGATCTAATTCTCTTTCGTCGTTATAAACTTTATAAATTCTAATCTCTGAGAATAATTCCGACTGTTTTGCAATAATTTGTTTATTTTTTATAAGTTCCAAAATAGCCATAAAGCAAACAATAAGCGCCATTTTAGTATTTTGGAGTTTCAATATTTCAGTAAAAGAGACATGTTGTTTTCCCTCTAAAATATCAAGAATTTCCCTGATTTTATTTTCAATAGGAATTTCTTGATACATAATTTCTTTTATATTTTCTGGAAGAGCTATCAACGCGTCACGAAAGCTGCTCACCAAATCAAAAATAGTAGCGTTTAAAATAAAATCTTGTTTGCTTACTAGAGAAGCCGGTCTATAATAAACTTGCGAATTTTCCGTAATCTTATAAGATAACAGTTTCCCAATTTCTTTATATTTTTGATATTCAAGCAATCTATTTTTTAACTGATCAAAACTATCATCTTCTTCTACATCTTTTCCATTCTCACAAGGAAGCAAAGATTTTGCCTTTATCTGCATAAGGGTAGAAGCCATAACGAGAAATTCGCCAGCGACATCTATATTAAGATCTTTCATTAAGTCCAAATAAGAGAGATATTCAGCTGTAATCTCAGCTATTTTTATCTCGTTTATTTCCAAATCATTCTTCTTTATCAAGTGAAGAAGAAGATCTAAAGGACCTTCAAAAGCATCAAGATGAATGTCGTATGCCATAACAATCCTCTAAAATTTCAATGCCTTATGGATTTCAGCCATAGTTTTGTGAGCATATTCTTCAGCTTTTTTACTACCTTCTATTATGACTTTTTCCAAATAAGCTTTGTCTGAAATAATAGTTTTTCTCTTCTCAGCTAACGGCTTCATAAACTCGGAAAGCATTTCAGTAAGCTGTTTTTTACATATAGAACAACCTATGACTCCTGTCTTACAATCTTCTTCTTTTTGATTAAAACTTGGACATTTATCAGAACCTTTTGAAAATATTTCATAGAACTTTATAACTACACAGCCATCAGGATGCCCATGATCATCTTTTTTTATTTTTAGCGGATCTGTAAACATATTTTTTACTTTTTCTTTTATTGCATCATCGCTTTCGCCAAGTAATATAGAGTTTCCATAAGATTTGGACATTTTTTTCCCATCAATACCAGGAACTTTAGCTGATTCTGAAAATAGTTCAAGAGGTTCAACTAAAACTTCCTCATAAAAATTATTAAATCTTCTAGCTAATTCACGCGTAAACTCTAAATGAGAAAGCTGGTCTTCACCTACAGGCACTAAGTTTGCCTTATAAAGAAAAATATCTGCAGCCATTAGGACTGGATATCCTAAAAAGCCGTAATTATTTAAATCTTTATTTTTTATTTCTCTTATCTGATCTTTATATGTTGGACATCTTTGCAGCCAACCCAGAGGTGTTATCATTGAAAGTATTAAGAATAATTCGCTGTGATCGTGTACTGCAGACTGTTTGAAAATTACTGATTTTTCTGGATCTAACCCTACTGTAAGCCAATCTGTAACCATCTCAAAAGTATTCTCGCTAATTTTAGATGTATCCGCATATTCCGTAGTTAAAGCATGCAAGTCTGATGCCATATAATAACAATCGTATTCGTCTTGAAGTTTAACCCAATTGCGAAGTGTCCCAAAATAGTGTCCCAAGTGAAGTCTTCCGGTTGTACGCATACCGGACAATACTCTCTTTTTCATGTTTTAACTCGCTTAAAATTAGTAAGGAATTCCGCTAAAAGTTACTACAAAAAAATTAATTACAGGATGTAGCAAAGTCCATACCACACCTGAAGATAATAGCAAAAGTAATGCTATTAAACAAATAAAAGAATTGAGATTCATATATTTTTCTGCTACATCTCTTGGCATAAAATAAGTGACAACTTTTGACCCGTCTAACGGAGGTATAGGCATAAGATTTATTATTGTAAGAATAACATTTATTACAAGCATTATATATAAGAAGGATTGTATTGAAGCTCCAAACCCTACTTCAAAATTAGAGAACATTCCTATAAGGCGGATTCCAAGACCAGAAACCAATGCAAGTAACAAATTCGCAGATGGTCCGGCTAAAGAAACAAGTGGTATATCTAACTTTAGATTTTTAAAATTTCTTGAATCTATGGGGACAGGCTTTGCCCAACCAAAAAGTATTGGAGATTTTAAAAATAAAAGCACTGCTGGAAGCAGAATACTCCCAAATAGTTCTATATGAGATAAAGGATTGAGGGTAATACGTCCCATAAGTTTTGCAGTGTTGTCGCCTCTTAAATGTGCAACGTATCCGTGGGAAACCTCATGGATAATAGCAGAGAAAATAAAAACTACAACATATATGAATACAGTAAGTAAAGTCATAAGTATCCTTAAAATCTAAATAATAGTTGAAATATCAACAAATATTAATAATAATTTTATGATTTTAAGAATATTTTGTCAATTTTTATCGTCGAATCGAAAGGGTGTTGGAGTGTAATTAACACAACACCTCTACCTATTAACGTGTGACAGATAGAGGCATAGATTATTTATTGCCAAGAAACTGGGTAGCCTGAAAAACTTACTACTTTTCCTGCTGATGGAACAATAGCTGCTGTATTAAGTTATTACGGATAAAAAGAGGAGAATCAACAAAAAATTTGATAGTGATAAGTCCGCTTCTACTAGATGTTTTTACAAGTACATCATGATTGCTAAATCACCTAATAAACCT
Source organism: Endomicrobium sp. (assembly GCA_031264105.1). Lineage (GTDB taxonomy): Bacteria > Elusimicrobiota > Endomicrobiia > Endomicrobiales > Endomicrobiaceae > Endomicrobiellum. The sequence continues at coordinate 14,880 of JAISEM010000037.1, read as the reverse complement.
CTACCGGACCCAACACAGAAAGCGTTATGTGTAACGTTTGGAACTGTAACTTCAACCAGATTCCCATCAACACTAATAGTAATATATTATTCTCACTTGAATTGTAAACAGTATTAATTCTATGTATATCTGCATTAAAATCTATAACAACATTCGGAGCTGGAACTGAAACAGGTACAGGCAAACTTGAACTCGGATCTGAGGCTGGTGATGCTACTTCAAGTATTGGTGATAGAGAATCAGGTGTGCTATCTCTTGTAGAAGATCCTGAAGTTCCACAAGAAAAAAGAAGCAAACTACTTGCAAAAGCAAACATCATATGAACTGATTATTATCAATAAGTCAATAAGTTATTTTATTTGTGATGCTTACAAGATAAGCATTGAGTCGCCATAAGAGAAAAATCTGTATTTTTCTTTTACAGCTTCATTGTAGGCTTTAATCATAAGCTCTCTTGAAGAAAAAGCGCTTGCCATCATAAGAGGAGTAGACTTTGGAAGGTGTAAATTTGTAATCAAAGTATTTATTATCTTGAATTTATATCCGGGATATATAAATTTTGAGGTTTCTCCTGAAAATGCTTTTATCAATATTTTCCCATTTTCCTCAAAACTTGAAAAATCAGCAGTTGACTCTAAAGCCCTAACGGAAGTAGTTCCAACTCCAACAACTTTTTTCTTATGTCTAATCGCTGTATTTATAATTTCGGCGCTTTTTTCATCTATTTCAAAGTTTTCAGACATCATATTATGGTTATTTAGATTTTTAGCTGTTATAGGCTTAAAAGTCCCCCATCCTACGTGCAGCGTTAAAGCTGCAATATTTACTCCTTTTTCTTTTAATTTCTGAAATATATTCTCAGTGAAGTGAAGCCCAGCTGTTGGCGCGGCTATTGCTCCCAAAATTTCTGCATAAACAGTTTGGTATCTTTGTCTGTCAAAATCTGATAACTTTTTAGCAAGTTCCCCTTTTCTATTTATATATGAAGGTAAAGGCATTATTCCTTGCTTTTGTAAAAAATCTAAAACATTTGGGCTATTAAATTTAACTATAGTTTCGCCTTGCTCGGTTTTTGACAATATCTCACATTTATAATCATTATCAAAGTATACTTTTTTACCAATCCCCACAAACGGTTTCATTAAAACTTTATAATTATCATCTTTTTGGCATGGGTCAAGGAACAAAAGTTCAACTTTTCCACCACTTATTTTTTTGCCGAAAAGCCTTGACGGAACAACTTTTGTAGTATTGACTATAAGACAATCTCCAGAATTTAAATAGCCAACAATATCAAAAAAATGTCTATGATAAAATTTTTGAGTACCTCTATCTATAATAAAGAGTCTTGAGTCTTGCCTATTTTCAACAGGTTTTTGGGCTACAAGCTCTTGTGGAATATCATAATTATAATTAATTAATAAATTATTTTCTTGTGTCATTATAAAATTAATCCTTATTTAAAGTTTACAGTTTCTATCTTTGTACCATGGTAAAAATGGTAAAGAATTTTGATATAAGATTTTCTTTTTTCAGCCATACCTTTTGCACCATATTGGCATAGACCTGCTTTATGTCCCCATCCTTTACCTTTAAAAAAAATTTTATTGCCTTTAACTTTAATAGAATCAAAGAGATGACTCTTTATTTTCCATGCATCAATATTAAGACGAAATTTATAAGCATTTACTATACATTTTCCGTTCGAATGTATTATTTCCAAGTCTTTTGCCGCACCGGACGATGTTTTCCCTTTAATGTTAATTTTTTTTATTTTTCCTATATTATTATCTTTAAGTTTAGCCCTTATACACTTTTCATCTAAAGATTGCTCCCATCTTGCATGCGGACTATCAGAGCAATAACGACATCTTACACCTTTTAAGTATGGAGGAGTTTCTTTCCGCACCCAGATATGTTTAGGATCTTCAGTATGCCCTGCGCATGTAGCATGAAAAACTGTTTGTGCAGGCTTTCCCTCAAACGTTAGTATTTCTCCTTTTGTTTCTAAAACCGCTTGATTTGAACTTTCAGTTTCAATGCCAAGCCCGCCATAAACCTGGCAATGCGTTATTGAACACAAATCAAAACCTTGCGCTAAATGGCTATTTAAGTTAGCCATGGCATAAGTTCTACTAATAACAGCTTGAGCCTTTAATGCTTCTTTTGGCCATCCTGAATCAATTTCTTTAGGTAAAACGCCTTTGACGTAATCCTCTATGTTTAAAACATTTATAACGTTTATCTTTTTGCCTGACTTAATTAATAATATATAACCTCTGTAGGGTTTAGAGTTTGCAAAAATAGCGCCATTTGACGGTTTTATTTTTACAGGAAGAGATAAATCATATTTGTCCATACGAACACCTTTTTTAGAGCAAGCAATATTAACTGTTCCCCTAGTAAGTTTAAAATTTTTATTTGACGAATCGGAAACAAAAAAGTCTTTAGAACTCCCCGTTGTAAAAGATAACGCATCAAGAATAATCCCTATTCTTATGTTTTTTTGATCCATATCAAACGCGTAAGAATTAGAAAAACAAAATAAAGCTATAAGTATTATTATTTTAAATAAAAGCCTGATCTTCATTGTCTACTAAATCTTTCCTTATAAGATTTATTACATGCACAGTACTTTTGCATATAATATCCTTTTTGTCTTAAAGAATTTTTCCCTTCGTAAAAACCAGGTCTAAAGTCACAATATAAAAATTCCACTCCAAATTTATCTGACAAATCAAAGGCAATCTGTTTTATTAAATCATGTTTTTGGCATGGACTTGAAAGCAATGAAGTGGTAAAAAAATCAAAACCATTATCTTTAGCAAACTTATATGCTTTTTCAAGTCTAAAAGTATAACAAAGTTTGCACTCTTCGCGGCTTTTATCTTTCCAGTCGTTATAATTATATAAGAAATCTAGATCTTCATAGAAAGGAATGTTTAATTTTGCTGCATATTTAACGGCAGACTCTTTTCTTTTTTTATATTCTTCTTCTTCGTAAATATTCGGATTATACCAATAAAAAAATATGTCGTAAACGTTCCGTAATATTTTTACGGCAGAAGCTGAGCAAGGAGCGCAACATATATGCAATAAAATTTTCTTTTTTAATTTAACAGGATCTTTCATTTTAGTATTTAAATTAGTTCTTTCTGGAAGTTTTTTGGAGTTTCAATACCGAGATGTTTATAGCCAGCTTCAGTAACTATTCTTCCTCGCGACGTTCTTGCAATAAAGCCAGACTGTATAAGATATGGCTCATATACGTCCGTTATTGTGTCTGACTCTTCTGATATCGCAACTGCAATAGTATCAACGCCTACAGGGCCTCCTCCAAATTTTTCAACTAAAACTGTAAGTATAAGCCTATCCATTTTATCAAGACCAGAATTGTCAACTCCTAAAGCATTTAACGCTTCTTCTGCTATGTCTAAAGTAATTTTGCCGCCTTTAACTTCTGCAAAATCCCTTATTCTTTTTAATAGTCTGTTGACGATCCTTGGCGTTCCGCGAGAACGTCTTGCGATTTCTTCACTTGCGTTATCGTCAATTGCTATATTCATAATTGACGCTGAACGTTTGACTATGTGCATTAAATCTTTTATATCATAAAAATCTAAATGTTCTATTATGCCAAACCTGTCCCTTAAAGGACTAGATAAAAGCCCTGCTCTAGTTGTAGCGCCTACTAATGTAAAACGAGGGACAGGAAGCTTGATAGTTTTTGCAGAAGGACCTTGTCCTATTATAATATCAAGTTCAAAGTCTTCCATTACAGGATATAAAGACTCTTCTACAAGATGGTTCATTCTGTGGATTTCATCTATAAAAAATATGTCCCCCTCAGAAAGGTTTGTAAGAATTGCTGCTAAGTCGCCAACTCTTTCCAAAACAGGACCTGATGTCATTCTAAGATTGCTTCCCATCTCTTTAGCAATTATATGTGAAAGAGTAGTTTTACCAAGTCCAGGAGGAGCATAAAACAAACAATGATCTAAAGCTTCTTTTCTGTTTTTTGCAGCCTCTATAAAAATTTTGAGATTCTTTTTAAGCTTATCTTGCCCAATAAAATCGTCAAGACTTTGAGGTCTTAAGGAATTTTCTATCCTATCTTCGTCAGAAGTTTTGGCAGCGTCAACAATCCCTTCCATTTCGTCCATTTTTATAATTCCTGCAAGGATTTAGTTATTAAGTTTTCTAAAGTTATATTTTCATTCTGCTCGTATATTTTATTTACTATATTTCTTGCTTGCTGATCTTTATACCCTAATGATGTAAGTCCTTCTATAGCCTCACAAATCAATTTATTTTCAATTAAAGCGACACCAGACCACTTTTCTTTGTCAGACACTTCTAATTCTACTATTTTGTCTTTTAAGGCTGATATAAGCTTGTCTGCAGTTTTTTTTGTAAAACCAAATACAGAATGAAGCATAGTTGAATTTTTTGAAATTATAGCAGTTTTAAAATCAGCAAAAGATTTAGAAATTTTATCTATATATTCCATCGCTTTTTTAGCGCCTGTTCCAGGCACTTCATCTTTTATTAGAAGATACATATCTCTTTCTTCTTTAGTTAAAAAACCATATAAGTATATGACTCCACCATACATTCCAGAAACACTCTCAACAACATATATTTTTACTTGACTGCCACTTTCCGGCAACTTAGAAAATGAAAATAACGCAATGGCAATTTCATAACCAATACCGTTGACATTTATAGTAATGCTATTTGTTGACTTAGACTCTAAAAGCCCAGAAATATAATCTAACATAAAATCCTTTTAAATAAATTATCAAGTCAAATACTGCATCGTAAAGTATAAGGCGCATGTGCTGGAGCTTACTATTAAATATAAATGAAGCGCCCTGCAACAAAGCAGAATATCAAAAACAAACAATACATTACCATTTGATGGTATTTATGTGACATATCGCCATCGCCAAAGCATCTGCTGCATCGTCTGGTTTTGGAATTTCTTTAAGCTTTAAAAAAGTTTTGACCATCTGCTGCATTTGATGTTTGTCTGCAGAACCATAACCTGTAAGAGCTATTTTAACACATCTTGGATTATATTCAAATAAAGGAATTTTATTCATTGAGACAGTTAAAGCTATTGCGCCTCTAGATTGCCCAACTGAAGCTACGCTTTTAGCTGCCTTTAGAAAAAACAGTTCTTCTATAGCAACAACTTCAGGATTATATTTGTTTATAATAGATTGAAGATCATTGTGAACTATTTGAAGTCTTTCTATAAGAGGAGCTAGAGGTATTGTCTTAATACAACCATACTGTATGAGAGTAATTTTATCTCTACAAAGAGCTTCAACAACCCCCCAACCTGTAAGAGAAAGTCCCGGATCAATTCCAAGAACTATCATTACTCTTCTATTTTCTCCATTTCTTCTAAAGAAATATCAAAATTTGCATATACATTTTTAACGTCATCGTGTTCTTCTAATGAGTCCATAAGCTTTAGCATACATTTGGCATCGTCGCCTGTAAGAGCTATTTGAGTTTGAGGAATCATTGAAGTTTCGGCAGAAGCTGTAGGTATATTTTTTTCGTTTAAAGCTTTTTTTACATTTTCCAAATCTGAAACGGATGTTATAATTTCGTATACGTCGCTGTCAGCTTCGCTTTTAAAATCGTCAGCACCTAGTTCCAATGCTGCGTTCATAACCGTTTCTTCATCATTTCCTGCTTTATTTACAGTTACATATCCTTTTCTATCAAACATCCAGCCTACACAGCCAGTCTCGCCAAGATTCCCTTTATGACTTGAAAACAATTTTCTTATTTCTGAAGCTGTTCTATTTTTATTGTCAGTGGTTATTTCAACTATCAAAGCAACACCTGCAGGACCATACCCTTCGTAAACCATTTCTTCGTAAATTGCACCCGGTATTTCACCGTTGCCTCTTTGTATCGCTTTCTTTATATTGTCTTGAGGCATATTTGCCTCTTTAGCATCTTCAATAGCTTTTCTTAGACGAGCATTATTTTCAATCTGCGCTCCGCCTTCTTTTGTTGCAACTACAATCTCTCTTATAATTTTTGTAAAAACCTTTCCTTTTTTTGCGTCTGTCGCAGCTTTTTTATGCTTAATACTTGCCCATTTATTATGGCCTGACATAACTTTTACTCCTATCACTGGAATATAGATAATTTAAAAGCAAAAATAATAACAAATCTATGTTTGAAATTCGCAAAAATTAAGAATGAGGAATTATGTTTTTACCTACGCTTTGAACTAATGCCTGACTTAAGTTCAGCTACAGACTTTTTCAAGTCTGTCTCTATGACGGACATGTCAATAAAATTCTTCCTCTTTTCTTTCATTGCTTTGGCAAGTTTTACGGCTTGTTCTATCTTATTTTTATTAGACGTGTCAGAATGCACAGCAAACTCTACGATCACATTAATATTTTTATTTGTAATTTCAGCAAAGCCGCCTGTTACTGTTATTTTTTTCAAGCCATTTACAGAGTCAAGCATTATCTCTCCATGTTTTAACTTAGTTACAAGTCCTTCATGTCCTGGTAAAACTGTTATTATACCGCTTGCAGTAGGAAAAGAAGCTGAACGTATATTTCCTTTAAAAACAAGGCCTTGCGGCGATAGAATTTCTATTTCAAATTTATTCATAATTCCCTGCTTTCTTTAATTTTAGAAGTTTTATTAGCTTTTTCAATAGCCTCTTCAATTGAGCCTACCATATAGAAAGCTTGTTCTGGCAATGAATCGTACTTACCTTCAATAATATCTTTAAATCCTCTTACTGTATCTTCAATTTTAACATATTTACCTTCAATACCAGTAAAAGTTTCGGCAACAAACATAGGCTGAGTCAAAAATCTCTGAACTTTTCTTGCTCTTGAAACCGTTATCTTATCTTCATCAGAAAGTTCGTCCATACCTAATATTGCGATTATATCTTGTAAGTCTTTATATTTCTGTAATATTTTCTTAACAGCCATAGCAACATTATAATGATCTTCGCCAATTACGTTTGGATTCAAAAGTCTTGATGAAGAGGTTAGAGGGTTAACGGCAGGATAAAGTCCCTGTTCCATAATAGCTCTGTCAAGGGTTAGAGTTGCATCTAAGTGTGTAAAAATCGCAACAGGCGCTGGATCTGTGTAATCGTCAGCAGGAACATAAACAGCTTGTACTGATGTTACAGAACCTTTATTTGTAGACGTGATTCTTTCCTGTAAATCGCCCATATCTTTTGCCAAATTAGGCTGATAACCTACGGCTGAAGGCATTCTTCCTAAAAGTGCAGAAACTTCGCTACCTGCCTGCGCAAATCTAAATATATTATCTATAAACAACAAAACGTCTTCGCCTTTTTGATCTCTGAAGTATTCAGACATTGTAAGAGCTGTAAGCGCCACTCTCATTCTGTTTCCAGGAGGCTCGTTCATCTGTCCAAAAACCAAAACTGTTTTGTCCATAACTTTTGATTCTTCCATTTCCATCCAAAGATCAGTTCCCTCCCTAGTTCTTTCCCCTACTCCTGCAAAAACAGAATGTCCGTTATGCACTGCGGCTATATTTCTTATAAGTTCTTTAACGATAACTGTTTTACCTACGCCTGCACCGCCAAAAATACCAATTTTCCCACCTTTAGTAAAAGGAGAAATCAAATCTATAACTTTAATACCAGTTTCAAGCATTTCAGGCGTAGTTTTTTGATCTACAAAAGCTGGAGCTGGTCTATGTATTGGCAATCTTTCAACTGAAGCATCAATTGTTCCTAAAGCATCTACGGGCTCGCCCAAAACATTAAATATTCTTCCAAGAGTTTTCTCTCCAACCGGTACGCTGATTGGGGCAAAAGTTCTTACAGCTTTCATTCCTCTTTTCATTCCGTCAGTAGAACCCATAGCAATAGCTCTTACTTCTGAATTGTCCATTTCAAACATAGTTTCAAGAGTTAGATTACTGCCATCAGGCATTTTCATAATTAAAGCTTCATACACTTCAGGCGCATGCCCTTCAAATTTGAAATCGACAACAGCACCTTGTACTCTTATAACTGTCCCTTGAGTTTCAAGTTCTTTCTCTTTATTTTCCATTTTACATTCCCTGTTGTCCATTAGCAAGATCTAATAATTCATTAGTAATTTTCTCTTGTCTGGACCTATTATAAATATTGATTAATGACGCAGAAATATCATTTGCATTGTCTTTTGCGTTTTTCATAGCAGTCATTCTTGCAGCTTGTTCAGAAGCATAAGCATTCATAATTGCGCTATAGAATTCAACTTCAAAATAAAAAGGAAGCAAATCTGTTAGAACCTGCAAAGGACTTGGCTCAAACAGATAATCAGTAACATCATCTTTAAATTCTTGATCTGGCTTTACAGGAAAAATTTCGTCAATTGCCGGTTTCTGTATAAGCATATTTTTAAATTCCGTGCATATTACGCTTACCTTTGTAACTTCCCCAGAAATATAAAACTTTTTCGCTATATCTATCATAGGATAAATATCGTCATAGCTTGGGAATTTTGTCCCCATTTCAAAAGAAGCAAGAATATTATAGCTGTGACGAGTTATATCTCCAGATGCTTTTTTACCAACAACTACGATATAATCATCAGGACGTAAATACGAGTTTGCAGTCTTTAATAGATTTACAACCAAGCCGCCAGCAAGCCCTTTATCAGGAGACAGAATGTAAACAAGACGTTTTCCATCAATCTCTTTTAAAAACTTTTCCATATCTTTAGAATATAAGTCCTGATCATTTATAATTCTTTGAACTATACTCTTAATTTTACGAGCATATGGATTATGTTTTTCCACGCAGTCTTGGGCTTTACGTATTTTAGACGCCGAAATCATTTCCATGGCTTTGGCTATTTGCGCAATGCTGCTTGAAGTTTTAATTCTTTTTTTAAGCTGTTGCAGATTCTGAGCCATAGTTGTTTACGCTCTTAAATTCATTGATTTCTTTTTCAAGTTCTGCTTTTAATTCATCATTTATCTTTGCATTAACTGAAAATTTTTTTATTGTGTCAGGGTAAGTCTTTTTGACATAACCTATCATTTGATGTTCAACCGTTACAACTTTATCAACATCTACGTTGTCAAGAAGTCCAGATGTTACAGCAAAGATTGACAATATTTCAGAGATTTCATCATAAGGTCTATATTGAGGCTGTTTAAGAATTTCAGAAATTCTTTTTCCTCTTTCAAGACGTTTCAACGTATCGTCATCTAAATCGCTTCCAAACTGTGTAAATGCTTGAAGTTCTCTAAACTGTGAAAGCTCAAGTCTTACAGGACCAGCTAACTGTTTCATTGACTTAGTCTGAGCAGCACCGCCTACGCGAGATACTGAAAGACCTACGTTAATAGCTGGACGCATACCTGCATTGAACAAGTCCGCTTCTAAATATATTTGACCATCTGTAATAGAAACAACGTTTGTTGGGATATACGCTGACAAGTCATTTCCTTGAGTTTCAATAATAGGAAGTGCGGTAAGCGAGCCACCACCTCTTTTATCAGACATTCTTGCAGATCTTTCAAGAAGTCTTGAATGCAAGTAGAAGATATCGCCAGGATAAGCTTCACGACCTGCAGGTCTCTTGATTAAAAGCGAAATTTGTCTATATGCCCAAGCGTGTTTTGTCAAATCGTCGTAAACGATTAAAACGTCTTCGCCTTTATCCATAAAATATTCGCCTATTGCAGAAGCTGAAAGAGGAGCTATATATTGCATTGAAACAGGATCAGAAGCTGTTGCGGCTACAACTATTGTGTAGTCCATAGTACCTTCTTCCTTCAGCTTTGCAACTATCGAGGCTAAGTTAGACTGTTTCTGTCCTATTGAGCAATATATACATATAACTCTTTTTAAACCCATGTCAAGTTTTTTCTGATTTATTATTGCATCTACAGCTATAGCAGTTTTCCCTGTACCTCTGTCGCCGATGATAAGTTCTCTCTGACCTCTTCCTATCGGCGTCATGGCATCTATAGCTTTTATTCCTGTCTTTAACGGCGTATCAACAGGGCTTCTTTCAATAATTCCAGGCGCTATTTTTTCAACTGGATAATAAGCAGGTTTGTCATGCTTAAGATCATTGCCGTCTATAGGTTCGCCAAGAGTGTTAACTACTCTTCCTATAAGCTTTTCTGAAACAGGGACATTTAAAATTTTTCCAGTAGATTTTACCTTCATTCCACGAGAAACATGCCCTGTATTCTTTATAAGAACAATAGAAACAAAATCTTCGTCTATGTTTAAAACAAAGCCTACAGATCCATCATCAAATTCTATTTCTTCGTAATATCCCGCATTAGAAAGTCCTGAAGCTTTTACAATTTCATCACCAATACTCTCTACAACTCCGAAATTTACAAGCTCTGGATTTGTTTTAGCAGAATACAATTCTTTTTCAATCTTCTGTATTATTTCTTCCGGTTTCATTATAATCTCTCTTTTATGACATTTAAGATTTTTCTTGTTATTCCTGAGACACTGTAATCTAAAATGAAATCACTATATTCAAAACGCACGCCGCCAGCTACAGATTCATCATCGCGTTTAAAAGTAATTTTTTTACCGGGAAACATAACTTCAATTTTACTCTTATTTGCGTTGCTGAGTTCTCCGGCAAATGTTGCGAGAACATTCTTATCTCTTACCTCGTTGGATAACAAACGAGCAAACGTCTTAAGCTCTTGCCTTGAAAGATTTAAATAAAGCCAATTTAAATCCTTATCAGATACCTCGTCATATTCGACTATTGATTTTGCAAGTTCTTTAATTTGTGATCTTTTCATCTATCCTTTCCAAAGCGCGAGACATTAATTTTTGTTTTTCTTCTTCACTAAACAACTCTGATAAAACTTTAGACAAAATTTTGGTCGAAGCATCAACGGACATTTTAGCTATTTGCTTATTCATGTTTTCAAATTCAGCAGAGGCTTTATTATTTGCCTCTTCTATAATCTGTTGTGAACGAGACTTTGCTTCTGCCAAAGTTTTTTCTTTTGCTTCATCAGCTGTTGCTTTTATAGACGCCATCAACTTGTCAGCACCTACTTTAGCATCTGCAAGAATTTTCTTCTTCTCTTCACCAGTATTCTCTAAAATCAACTTTGCGTTTTGCACATCTTGCAAAGATTGTTCTATTCTGCGCTTTCTCTCATCAAGCGCTTTCTTTAAAGGATTAAACAAAAACTTTTTAAGAATAAACACTATGATAAGAAAGTTTGTAAGCTGAAACAAAAACAACTTAGTTTCTAAACCAAAATTTTGTATCATTTCCATTTTTTTATCTCTTTTTTTAAATTAGAATGCAAAAATAAGAGAATAAATAGCTATAGATTCGGCAAAAGCCATTGCTATAAGCATGTTTACCATTATTTTCCCTGAAGCTTCAGGGTTACGGCCAATAGCTTCAACTGCTTTTGCTCCAATTATACCTATACCTAATGCAGGTCCTAGTCCGCCAATTGCAATAATAATTCCACCTGTGAGCGTAAAATTCATTTTTCTGTCTCCTTAATTTAATGTGATTTATCTGTCATAATATGCATAAATGCCATGGTGAGCATAGCAAACACAATAGCTTGAATAACAGAGACCATAAGCTCAAGAGCTATAAATGGAATCGGTAGTCCAAATGGACAAAGTCCATACATTGTTGCCATAACTTTTTCACCTGCAAAAATATTTCCAAATAAACGGAAAGAAAAAGAGATAAACTTTGCCAATTCATTTACAGCCTCTAAAAGCCCAACAAACAAAAATATAGGAAAAATTTTAAACGATATAAATCTTGTAATATAAAACTTTATACCTGTATGTTTAACAGCAAGAACATGGGTTGCTATTACAGATGTAACAGCCAAGGCCAATGTAAGATTTAAATCACTGGTAGCTGCTCTTAAGAGAGCATAGCCATGATGCCCAGATGTCGATGTGTGAAATCTTATAGATTCAAATCCCGGGATTTGAGCAACTAAATTTGAAATTAGTATAAATAAAAAGAACGCTACTACCCATGGGCATATAAAAGCTGCGCGCTCTCCAGCAATATCCTCAGTTGTTTCTCTAAAATAATCTAAAATAGCTTCAAAAGCATTTTGAATTTTTTCAGGTTTAATAGAAATAGATTTAGCGACTATAAAAACCAAAACTATAAGAATTACATCAGTAATCAACGTAGTAATGACCGTGTTTGTTATAGGAAATCCTGCTATGTTAAATAGCAGATCTGGGCTAATTTTCATACTAATTCCTCGTTTTTAATTCTTTATCGGTGGCTAATGTTTTTATATATTCTATAGCGTCTTTATCTCTAGGATTTATTCTATGAATTTCAACCCATTGTTTACAAGCTTCTTCTTTTCTGCCTAATCCACCATAAAGTAAGGCAAGATTCTTTTTAGCATTTATGTTTTTAAAACTCAACTCCAAAGATTTTAAATACATAGATTCTGCTTTGCCAAACTTCCTTTGAGATAAGTACAAATATCCCAGCTGATTATAGGTTTCCGAATAGTCGTTTTTCCGCCTAGAACTCCAATCCTCAACCCATAAGTTGTGGGGAGGCTTCAATAGTCTTTCTGAATACTCCAAATGATCTAATAAAATTTTTTCAGATTTTTCAAAATTACCAACTTGAGCATACAACGAAGAAAGTCCATAATATGACATTGGGAAAATTGGATCTATCTCAATATACTGCTTATAATATTTTTCTGCCTTACTAAAAACTTCAGCTATAGCTTTTTCTTGCTTAGCAATAATATCTCTAGATCTACCCTCATCTATATATTTTTTCAGTAAAAGATTGTTATCGTTAAACATTTTCATATACATCATTCCTGCATACCATTTGGATTGTACAAAGTTTGGCGCCAAACTCCAAAGCTCTTCAAATGTTTTTTCTGCCAACACATCGTCGCCGGCTTTCCATCTATACATATGTACATTAAGTTTAAAGTATTTTGCCATTGTATAAGAAGGATTATTTTTATTTACTTCGCTATATATAGAAAGTGCCTTGTCCCAATTCCCACCTCTAGAAAGAACAATAGCCTTTGCATGTAGCAAATCTGCAGTAAAATAATTTTTTGTAAACATAATCGCAAAAGCAAAAATAGCAACAATTATCATTTGCAAAACTAGTTTAATTGGAAAAGGCAAACACTTTTTTATAGAATTTTCATATTTTATAGAATTCGCTCCAATCGATAAAGTTATACCTATTAAAAGCCAAAGCATAACTCCGGAAGATACAAATCTTAAAGAAACACAAACAAAATCATGAACAAGCTGAGCAGCAAAAGCACAAAGAACGCCAAGCTGCAAGAAAGACATTGGGTTATTTTTTGTTGTTTTGTTTATATGTAAATATAATATATTTTTATAACCTAACACTAAAACCAAAATAACAAGAACAAGAAAAATTGTAAGCCCTACTATCCCTTCGTCATACCATACTTCAAGATATTCATTTTCTGGATGATCACTTTCAGTATTGTGTTTGCCTTCAATAAAAAATATTTGAGGTCTTCTCCAAGATGGATATGTTAAATAAAATGTGCCAATCCCTGTGCCTAAAACAGGTTTTGTGTTTAGCATCTCCCAAGTTGAAAGCCATGTAAATACTCTAAAGGAGGCGCTATCGGTTCTCTCTTTAGTTTTGTTATATATAGAAAAAATTGTAAAAGATGAAACAATTAATACGCATATTGCTAATATAACCAACAATTTTTTGTTGATTTTATTTTTTAAAAATATAAACATATACAGTGCGGCAAAAACAACAAGTCCAAAAGCAAAGCCAAGCCATGTTCCCTTTGACATTGTATGATAGGAACATATTGCAATCATAAGCCATAAAATTGCAAGATAGGGTTTCTTTTTATAAAAAAACAAAGCAAGAGTTATAGAGTTCATGACAATTAAAAAGTCACCAAAAAAGTTAGGATTGCCAAAAGTTGACATAATTCTTTCGGAAAATGCTTGTCTCCAAGCAAATGGATCTAGGCCTGAAGAAAATGTTTCTTTAGGGAACAAATGATAATCAAAGATTTGCAATATTCCATAAGCACATACTACAAATGAGGCGACAATAAGCCAATTTTTTATATTCAATATCTTTTTATTATTATCAAATATATCAACTAATATAAAAACTATACCGCAATATATAAATCTTTTAAGAAATTCATTTAAACTTGCAAGTTTGTAAGGAGAAATAGAAAAAGAAACTGCTCCAGACAACAATAATAAAAATACAGGTAAAATATAGGTAAATTTATTTTTAAAAAAAGAAAAGCTGGCTTCTTCTACTTTTAGCAGAAGCCAAGTCATAATTAAAAATAATCCGCCTATATGAAAAATCGTAATTTTTATTTGTGCGGAATCATAGGTGCCAAGATAAAAAGATATCGCCATCAAAAAGTAAAAAACAGGAAGACCAAAAAGAAGCATTTTTCTTAAAGCTTTCTGAATCATAATAGGGTTTTCCCTCGCAGTTAATTGAAAGATCACAACATTTGGTATTTTACCTAATTATTTAAAAGTCGGCCAATAAGTTTTATTAATATTTATAAAATAAAGCTTGAATTGATTTAGTATCTTTAGCAGAATATTTTATTAGAGCAAGCAAAAAAAGAGAAAAGATAATAAACTTTTGCTTAGAGAAAGTTTAAATTATCAAACAGTAATTATATATAGATCGACTTATTTAAACCCTAAATAGTCATATAGGTATCTCTTTGATCTACAATCATTAATATGTCTCATTTTTTGATACATTATTTAATATTGGTTAAATAACATACTTAACCTTAACCGTTCCTAACAATCCTTCTCTCTTTCCTACAAAACAT
>JAISEM010000038.1 GCA_031264105.1 Endomicrobium sp. | reverse complement strand
TGCTCAACCTGACTTGCTCCGCAAAAATCTTTTTTCATAAACAGCTCTCCTCTGTACTATTATGCCATTACGCCTTTTATTTCTTTCATCAAGTTCTCATAATCTTTAGCGGCTTTGCTTGACGTATCGTAATCAAGTATATCCCTTCCGTGAAATTGCGCTTCTCTAATGGCAATATATTCTCTTAACGGGGTTTTAAACACTTTTGTCCCTATTTTTTCCGCCATTAATTTTAACGTATTAGATAAGTCTTTATTGAGTAGCGTGTTGTTTAATCTATTTATTACTATACCCGCAATTTTTAAATCGGGATTGGTAAATTCTTTAATTGCCTCAATATTTTCAGCAAGCTGCCCTATCCCGTACAAAGCAACGCTATCAGCGGTAGTCGGTATAAGCACATAATTACTTGCCGTCAACGCATTTATGGTTAAAATGCTTAAAGCTGGCGGCGTGTCTATTATAATGTAATCATAGGCAGTCGTTAAATCGCCTATGTTCCTTTTAAGACGATATTCTTTTCCAACTTGCGTTAAAAGCCCATCTATACTTGCAAGAGATTTGCTAGCTGGAATAAAATCGATACCCTTTGATCGTTGAACGGCTTTGTTTATACCCGCTTGTTTTAACAAAACATCGTTGATTGTAGGCATCGTCTTTTTCGCATTATTATCTAAAAGTATGGACACACTGCACTGGCTGTCCAAATCAATGAGCAAAACTTTTGTTTTCTGACGTGCAAAGCCAAAAGCTAAATTATAGGCTATCGTGGTTTTGCCTACCCCTCCTTTTTGATTTGAGACGCTTAAAACTTTAGTCACAAGTTTATCCTGTTTTACAGTTTTATTGCTTTACAGTAATATTAGCATATTGTTTTACATAATTCAAGTTTAATTAAAAGTAGACCGTTTACCCAGTTGAAAAAGGGAATAAAAAAGCTATAAGGCAAAGCGCAAGGCTATGGTATAGATACGGCGGACTAATACGACCGCTCGCTAGTTATAACCTTCTTACTAAACTATATTTAGCATATGCCACAATATATGTGTTATATTATAAACGATAGGATAATAGGATAATTTGAAATCTGAAGGTAAGCGGCGATTAAGACGAAGAGATATTTGGGTCAGGTCGGACGTAGACTAATCTGTTTAGTATATTTACCTTTAAGCCTACTTCCAAAATGCTAAAATTTAAATCTAGCAGAGGTTTTTACTTTCTGTTATTTAAATCCAAAGGAGGATGATGAAATGAAAAAGACAATCAGCGTAATGAATGCGTTGTTTTTATTAGTGAGCCTAAGCATTAATGTGATGGCAGATCCAAACGAGGTCGAATGTTACATTAAAAGGCAAGTCGCAAAACAAGTTGCAAAACAAATAGAAGAGATTAAAAATCAACGTATTCCATCTAGATGCTTTTGCTTTGACAGTCCTGTCGGTGAAATAATAGCTTTTGCTGGAATAAACGGCACACAGGTTGATTCCGCAGGTTATATTCCCTGCGATGGCAGAGAGTTGAGTACATTAGAATATCCTGATTTATTTCAAGCTATAGGTACGATTTATGGGGCGAGTGGTACAAACTTTAAAGTTCCTAACTTGCGTGGTGTATTTCTACGTGGCACGGGAGGAAATGCTGCTCCGTTAGGTCAAAAGCAAGGCGATGCAATAAGGAATATTGTTGGTGGCTGGACTAGTTATCACGAAGAAGCTACAGATGCATATGGTGCTTTTAAGGTCAAGAGGTCTTGGGGGAACGGTGTATGTGGTAATTGTGGTTCTAATGATGATGTTGCTTTTGATGCGTCAGGAGTTGTCCCAACAGCAAATGAAAACAGGCCGCTTAATTATGCAGTGAACTATTATATTAAAGCTACAGATAGGTGTAAGAATATATGCCAGAATGATTAAAAACAGTAAGATTTTTTGTGAGCTTGAAAAGTATTTTATTTAATGCGATTGTAATTCCCAGATGAAGCTGTGGATTTACATCCATAGCTTCATCTGGGATGGGTATAATACATAAATGTCCTCAATTTGAAGATAATATCATTTATTAAAAGTCAGATTAGGATTAGTAAAGTTACCACTGAAAAAATACAACAAAACAATACAAAGCTATAAGGTTAATATTTTGAAGAATAGAATATGTTGTTGAAACTTTATTTGATAGGGCAACCATGATAGGAAAACTAAAAAAGATTTATTTAGCTGAGTTTCTACAGGATATAAAATTTGAGGTACGAATTTCGTTGATTTATTTTGTATCTATGATTTTACTATTTTCGTTGTTTCGTTTATTGTTTTGCATTGTGTATGCCGATGCTTTTGCTGGGTTGTCTTTTTGGGATAAAGCAATAAGTTTTGTTTACGGACTGCGTTTTGATGTTTCAAGTATAAGTATGTTTTTGGGTTGTTTTATAATAATTTTATTTTTGCCTTTCTTTAAAAAACAATCCTTTATTAAAATTTGTGTTGCAATGATGTGTGTTTCTATGTTAATAATGATGTTGGCGTTAAGCACCGACTTCTTCTATTTTCCTGAAGTTAAGAGACATATGACTGAAGACATTCTTTTAGCGTTTAGAGACAAAGATTTTATAATTAAATATGCATTGCGGTACTACTGGTGGGCATTAAGTTTAATTTTCATTTTGACAGGTTTTGCACTAATAAAAAGTTTTAAAAGTATCAATAAACATTATAATCCAAAACCTACAAAGTTATATAAAAGCGTAGGTGTTTTTATTACTGTAGTTTTAATGATTGTTTTGGGGATAAGGGGAACTTTTAACTTTCATGAAATGCCTTTAAGTGTAGTCAATGCCTTCTTGTTTAGTAAAAAGTCTAATGACGTACAGCTAATTTTAAACGCTGTATTTACACAGGTACACTTTTGTTTCTTGAAAGGTAAAATAGACGATGATAAAAAAGGAGTAATATCAAACAACTACTTCGTAGAACGAGCCTTTAAAAACGCACAACAATTCCTTTTAAGCGACAATGAGGCTTTCCCTCAAGAAGATAAATATCCGTTAATGCGTCAAATTAAGACCGTCAAAAAAAGACCTAATTATAATATAATCGTCATCTTGCTTGAAAGCTGGACGCCCAAATATATTGATTCTTTTAATGGAAATAAAGGGTATGACGTTACACCTAACTTTGATAATATAGCTAGAAACGGAGTAAAATTTATAAATGCTTATTCTGTGGGTCCGAGGACTCATTTCGGTTTAATAGCCTCCCTTGTCGGTATGCAAATAGTGCCAGGCACGGCTTACTATTACGGCTTTGACATGATGAACAAGCTTACGAAAATGGCGTCAGCGTTCAATAAAAGGGGTTATTTTACAATGTATGCTCAATCCTATAACAAAGACTCCATAAAGATGGGTGATATGGCTACTAAGGTATTGAATTTTAGCGAGTGTTATGGTAAAGAAAACTTTCCGTGTCTTATGGATTACCAATCAGAAAATATGTACGATTACGATATGCTTGACTTTATTTCTAAAAAAGCTGAAGAACACCATAAAAAAGGTCAACCATTTTTTATTTATTCACTTACGGGAGCAACACACATCCCTTTTAATCCGACCACCGACAAATTTGAAAAATACCCTAGAACTTCTGCTGAGAATAAATATCTCAACAGTTTATATTATGCCGATTATTCTATATGGCATCTTATGGATATGGCAAAAAAAGAAGGATGGTTTGACGATACAATATTTATTTT
>JAISEM010000017.1 GCA_031264105.1 Endomicrobium sp. | reverse complement strand
TATAAAGAAACTTATTTTTCATTTTCATCTCCTAAGAAATTTAGACTTGCAGACCTAAAAAATAGCGCAAAAAGCATACAAAGATTATCCTTCATTATACTTATATATTATACTTTTTTATAAAGCTCGCTTGAAACGCTATATGAATCCTACAAAAATTTAAAATGATTATGCAATATAGGGAGTAAGCCTATTGTGAAATGCCAGGGGAAATAATTCCAATTTCAAAAATTCCCGATTTCAAAAATTCCCGAGTTTTTAGAAACTCCTGTCTTAACAGCAACAACTATATAGTTATCTCTAATAGCTTTATCTAATCCTATTTTCACAGCTTTTCATTTTGTACCTAAATTTCCATTTAGGAATTTTCTTTTCTTATCTAAATCTATTTTAAATAAATCTTTTGATCTATGCATTGACAATTATTATGTATTATCCGGCAAAAAGTTAACAAAATTGGTATAATAAGCATAATAAGATATAAGATAGACAGAAAAGATAGTAATAGCTTTAAAAATAAGGAAAAAAGAAGGGAAAAGTTGCCGAAACATTTTCATTATAATTCCTTAAGACTTCATGGCTCTTTATCTTTTAACTAGCCCTTATTTTTCGACTATGGAATTCTTCCTTCCTAAAAAGCTCCATATCTCCTTGACCATAATGGACATTGTGAAAATTTCAAAGAGAAAGAGACTGGGCATCGTGAAGTTTTACAACGCGATATTTATTCGAGATAAATATTTTTATTTTCGAGAAAGCGAAGTTTTGGAGATAAAAAAGGCAATGAGAAAAAATATAAGTAAGATAATAAATAATACAAAGATAGATAGTGTTTTGTTTACCAATTCAAAAGAAATTTTTTATCTTACCGAAGCTGAATTTGATGGGTTTTGGCTTTTGTATACAAAAGCCAAGACGTATGCTGTTTGCTCCAAGATGATAGAAAATCAAGTAAAAGAGTTTTTCAAAAATAAAAATGTATATGTATATCCTGGTGTTCCTTTTAATAAAAAAGTTCTAGAAATTCTAAAAGAAAACAATATAAAAAATCTGTTTATTGATCCAAAATATATGACAGCGTTAGATTTTATTCTTTTAGGCGAAAAGTTGCGCCAAACAGGTATAGAAGTTGAAAGAAAGATAGGCATACTCGATAATGCAAGAATATTAAAAGAAAATAATGAAATAGAAAACTTAAAGAAGTCCTGCAAAATAGTTTCAGAAGTTTGCGATAGTGTCAAAAAAGAGATCAAGCCTGGTCTTAGTGAACTAGACATTCATTATAGAATTCTAGAACTATTTGCGCAAAATCATGTAACCGAAAGTTTTACTCCTATAATAGCTTTTGGACGAAACTCTGCAAACCCTCATCATAAAAGCTCTAATAGGATATTAGTTGAAAATGATATTATAATGATGGATATAGGCTGTGTGTTTAACGGCTATTGTTCAGACTTGACGCGCACATACTTTTTAGATAAAATTGACGACAATAGCAAGCGTATTTGGAATATTGTAAAACGTTCTCAGGAAGCTGTTTTAAAAGGGATAAAAGCTGGTTTGCCGATTTCTTGGGCAGACAAAACAGCAAGAGGCGTTATAGAATCTGCCGGATATAAAGATAAGTTTATACATACTACCGGACACGGAGTGGGAATAGAAATTCATGAAATGCCTTCGTTATCGTCAAATGCCGAAGGCGTTTTTTTTGCGGGTATGGCAGTTACCGTAGAACCTGGTATATATATTGAACAAGAGTTTGGTGTTAGGATAGAAGATACTGTACTTATAAAAGAAAACGGTTGCGAAATATTGACTTCAGCAACATATTAACTAGGAGAGAAGATGATTTCAACGTCAGACTTTAAAAATGGACTTAATATTTTAGTGGTTGGAGAGCCTTATCAGATTACATGGTTTCAAAACCATAAACCAGGAAAGGGCGGAGCCGTAATGCGCGTTAAGCTTAGACATCTTAAAAAGGGCGGCACTATTGAGCGTACTTTTAAGTCTGGAGAAAAGTTTGAAACATTAAGCGTTACAAGGCAGAAAAAACAATTTTTGTACAAAGAAGGCATAAATTTCAATTTCATGGATATGAATACATACGAACAAATAAGCGTTTCTCCTGAATTATTGGGCGATAAAGCAAACTTCCTTAAAGAAAACCTTGAAGTAGAAGCTATATATCTTGAAAATGAACTTATCGACATAGATCTTCCAATAATAATAGAAATGACAATAGCTGAAGCAGAACAAGGAATTAAAGGAGATTCGGTTTCCAATCTTACAAAGACGGCAAAGCTTGAAACAGGCGCGGATATTCGCGTTCCTTTATTTATCAAAGAAGGTGACAAAATAAAGGTCGATACAAGAACTGGAGAATATGTAGAAAGAGTATAGAATTTTTGTTTAGAGAAAATTTAATATTGCGCATTTTGCCGCGGTATAATGAGGTTAAAATGAATCCGCAGGAAATAAAAGAGTTTTTGAAATCAATAAAGCATACCGATATTGAAGAAATGGAGTATCACAGCGGAAATAATTCTCTGTATTTTAAAAAATCTGAAATTGAGCATGCCCAGTATCCTCTTGTTTGTGGCAAAGGAGTTGTTGAAGAGAAAAAGGTTCAAGAAAAAGATTTTATAGTTCCAATCAAATCAAAAATGGTAGGGATTTTTTCAATCAGTTATGAAGCGGATACGCCTTCTTTTGTAAAAGAAGGAGATATTGTTACTGTTGATCAAAAAGTTGGCCAAATAGAAGCTATGAAGATTATTAAAGATGTAAAAGCAAAAATTAAAGGTAAAATAGTGAAAGTTCTTGTTTCAGATGGTCAAGCCGTTGAATATGGACAAGAACTATTTTTAGTTGATACAAGCAAATAATTATCAAACATTCCAAATCCAAGCT
This sequence comes from Endomicrobium sp., assembly GCA_031264105.1. Lineage (GTDB taxonomy): Bacteria > Elusimicrobiota > Endomicrobiia > Endomicrobiales > Endomicrobiaceae > Endomicrobiellum. The sequence goes on along the minus strand of JAISEM010000017.1, from coordinate 18,229 downwards.
GTTATTTACAAATGGGAGAGAAGATGTTTAAAAAGGTTTTGATTGCAAATAGGGGTGAAATAGCCTGCAGAATAATAAGAGCTTGCAGGGAGCTCGGCCTTAAAACCGTTGCTATACATTCGGAAGTTGATAGAGAAAGTATGCACGTAAAAAGTGCAGATCAGTCTATATGTATTGGAGAAGCAAGCGCTTCAGACAGTTATCTAAATATCCCAAGCATTATAGCAGCAGCTGAAATTTCTGGCGCGGATGCTATTCACCCAGGATATGGATTTTTGGCCGAAAACACTTATTTTGCTGAAGTTTGTGAAGCTTGTGGCTTAAAATTTATCGGCCCCTCAAAAGAAGCCATAGAACAAATGGGAGATAAAATAGCCGCAATTGAACTTATGAAAAAATCTGGAGTTCCTGTTGTACCGGGTTCCGATGGTCCAATAAGCGCTGACGATCCGAAAATTTTTGCTATGACAAAAAAGATAGGATACCCTATAATAATTAAAGCTACCGCAGGCGGTGGCGGTAAAGGAATGAGAATAGTAACTTCTGAAGAAAGTCTTCAAAACTCTATTATAATGGCTCAGACTGAAGCAAAGGCTGCTTTTGGAAATCAAGATGTATATATGGAAAAATATATTGAAGAGCCTCGCCATATAGAATTCCAGATACTTGGAGATAAATATGGTAAAACTGCATATTTACCAGAAAGAGACTGTTCAATACAAAGAAGACATCAAAAACTTGTTGAAGAAAGTCCATCTCCTTTGATAGGCGAATCTTTAAGAAAAAAAATGGGTAAAACAGCGAGGCACGCTGCTGCGGCTGTTAAATATGTTACTGTAGGCACAGTAGAATTTCTCGTAGATAAAAAGGGGCATTTTTATTTTATGGAAATGAATACGAGGATTCAGGTTGAGCATCCTATAACTGAAATGGTTACAGGCGTAGATCTTGTAAAGGAACAGATAAGACTTGCAGCTGGAGGAAAACTTTCAATTGTTTCAGAAAAAGTAAAGATATTAGGTCATGCTATAGAGTGCAGAATCAATGCTGAAGATCCTGATAAAGATTTTATCCCATCGCCTGGTAAGATAGGAAAATTGTATTTGCCTGGAGGTCCGGGCGTTAGAATTGACTCTCATGTTTATTCCGGATACACAATTCCTCCATTTTATGACAGTTTGATAGCAAAGATTATATCTTTTGGATCAGATAGAAATGAGTCTATTAAAAGAATGCAAAGGGCATTGAGAGAAGTAGAAATAGAGAATGTTAAAAATACATCTTCGTTACATGCTAGAATTATGGATAACGAACAATTTCGCAAGGGAAGCGTAAGCACAGATTTTCTTGCAAAACATATATTCTCAAAATAGTGCGGGGAAAAAATGGACACAAAAACGACTATCAAAACTCTCATAAACGATAGCATTGACGCAAAAAAGAAAATGCTTGATGACATTCAGATAGATTATATTGATAATGTTGTAAATAAAATTGTTGATGCTTACAAAAACAAGAGAAAGACTATTATTTGTGGGAACGGTGGATCTGCATCGGATGCTTTACATTTTTCAACTGAGATGGTGGTTCGTTTTGAGAAAAATAGAGTAGCACTGCCGTCGCTTGCTTTAAATGAGAATGTATCATCGCTAACTGCAATAGGAAATGACTTTGGTTATGATTATTCTTTTAGCAGGCAGCTTGAAGCTTTTGCTCAAGAAGGCGATATTTTTATAGCTATATCAACAAGCGGCAATTCAAAGAATATTATAAATGCTTTAGAATGTGCTAAAAAGTTGCGTGTCTTTACAATAGGTATGACAAATTCTGTCGGTGGTAAAATGAAAGGTATATGCGATCTATGCTATTGTGCTCCGACAAAAGTTGCCGCAAGGACTCAAGAATGCCACATACTTTTAATACATATTATTGCTAACCTTGTAGAAGAAAAAATTTTTAACTGAAGAAATAGATTAAACAAAAGATAAGTCGCGTTGAAGAACGCGGCTTATTCTCTGTTTAACCCATTTAGGCTACCAATGTTGCCAGCTTTCTTAGTGCAAAAAGATATCCATTTATGCCAAAACCAGAAATTTGTCCTAAAGCTATAGGGGCGATATAAGATTTATGCCTGAAATCTTCCCTTGCATAGATATTTGAGACGTGTACCTCTATTGTAGGAATAGCAACAGCGGCTAAAGCGTCTCTTATAGCAACAGACGTATGAGTAAAAGCCGCAGGATTTATAATAATTCCAAAAGTATTATTAAAAGCTTTTTGAATTTTATCTACAATATCTCCTTCATGATTTGATTGAAAAAACTCAAGTTCAAGTTTTAACTCTTTTGCGAGAGAAGAAACTTGTTCTTCAATATCGGTAAGAGTAATATCTCCATAAATTTTAGGCTCTCTTTTACCAAGCGTATTTATATTTGGACCATTTATTACAAGTATTTTTTTCATTTAATGCTCCTAAATTTTTTTAAAACATTTAAAACCATTTTGTCTGCAACTTGTTTATTTATAACTTCGCCAATATCTTTTATAAGAACAAAGTTAATATTGCCATCAACAGACTTCTTGTCTTTTTTCATAAGCGACAGGAATTTTATAGGGTTATTTTTTGTGTCTAGATTAAATGCAATCAGATTTAGCATATTTTTTATTTTATAGTAAACTTCGCTTTTGCATATTTTTAATTCTAACGAAAGTTTAGCTGCAAAAAGCATTCCAATCGCTACAGCTTCTCCATGTAAGAATTTATTATAGTTAGTCGCAGTTTCAAGACAATGAGCGTAAGTGTGTCCAAAGTTTAATACAGCTCTAAGTCCTATTGTTTCTTTCTCATCTTTTTCTACAACTTTTGCTTTATAAAAACAACTTTTATAAATTATATAATCAAAATCCTTTGATGATATAATTTCATTTTCAAATAGATTTGCTAAATAGTTATAAAATTTTTTGTCAAAAATAAATGCATATTTTATAATCTCTGCAATCCCATTTTTTATTTGTCTTCCAGGAAGAGACTCTAAGAAAAAAGTATTTATCCATACAAGCTTTGGCTGATAAAAAGTTCCCGCTATATTTTTACCCTTGGGCACGTTTATTGCCGTCTTACCTCCAACAGAAGAGTCTGTCATTGCAAGAAGCGTTGTTGGAATTTGAATAAAATCAATGCCTCTCATGTAAGTTGCGGCAAAGAATCCCGCAATATCGCCGATAACTCCGCCGCCAAATGCTATCGCGCAGCTTTTTCTATCAATTCCTAACTCAAGCGCTTTATTGTATAGGTATGAAAGATTTTTTATGCTTTTGCTTTCTTCTCCAGAGCTTATAACTGCAGTATGTACATTATACCCCTGCTGCTTAAATAAATTGACCAAAGATTTTAAGTGACGTTTTCCAATATCCTTATCAGTAATTATAAAGAAAGTTTTAGTTTTTATTTGTTTTTTCAGGCTAGAAAAAAAGTCGTTTGTTGATTGAGAGACGATTATATTGTATTTACGTTTTTTAAGACGCATGGTTATTGTTTTTTTCATAGACTAATAATAACATTTTTTTCCATGTTACTCCAACTAAATACTTCAGTATAAATATAATATGAGTGTAACTAAGTATCCTAAAATTAAGCAGAGCTTTAATATATGAGAATTAAAATGAGATTTTAATGAAGCGCATATATTATCTTTATAAAAATTTAGCATCGTTTAACATAGTCTTTGCAGTTTCTAAATCAGGCGTATAAGAAAAACCATAATCACTTTTGTCTCTATACAAATATAAATATTTGTATATATCGTACATATCTTCATCAAATATTTTATCTTCATGGATGAATTTTTTATTAAACCAACTTTTAGCTGTGCGGGCCTTGAAGTTGAGAAATTATGTCTTATAGCTAAAGCGCTAACGGCATAGAAAATAGTATAATAAGCTCTGTTTATTGCTCCTTCATATTTATCTGATTTAATATTAATCGTTGCTGTTTCTAAAGCAATTTGAGATTTTTTTTAACAATATTAATCAAAGTATCTTTATTATGCGCCATAAAAGATACCTTTCTTTACAACTTCATTGTGAAAAATATAATTACGTTTTAGCTCAGAGCGCGTATAGGGCCGTAGATCAATAACCGTATCGTAATCATACTCAATTTTAAACAGAGAACTCTAAATTCGACGTAGTCTTTTTAATCATAATTTTGAAAATAACAACAATATCAACATCGCTATATATATTATAGTTCCCTTTAACTTGCAAACCATAAACATATAACCCTTCGAAATCTTTAAAAGACTTTTTAGATTATTTCTTAACTCTTTGGCTAACGCGTCTACTTTTTTTCTCATGATGAAATTATAATATAGATTAAAATATTTTTTTCGCCATGTATTATCCTTACGTAATTGAAATTTTCTTTTAAAGCCTTAAATACCGAAGCATTAAGTTCTGAAGTAAGGTAAGGTGAAAATACTTTCTTACCTGGCAAGGTTAATGCTAAAAAGCCATCGTTATTTAGGATTTTTCCTGCAGCTTCAAAAAATTCTTTTATATAGTAGCTGTTTAAATATAAATTTATAGGAGCTGGTAATCCTATTAGTATTAGGTCATATTTTGAGATGGTTTGCTTTATAAAATCTTTTACATTTGTACTGTATATATTCAAACGCTTATCATAAAAACATATCCTAAATGAGATACATTGTCCTTTATAAATTCAATAACAGCGCTATCGGATTCAATATAATCAACTTTATTAATTTTATGCTCTAATAACATCAGTAGATATTTTGCAGCTCCGACAATAATTAAAACATTTTTTGGAGCTTTAATGATGCAAGATTGGGATATGTCCAAAATCTTCTGAATGTAGAATATCTCTGGCAGGAGAAGAAAAAATCAAGATATTATTTGATAAAAGATAATATTTATTATTTTTTTGTAATAATACAACTTGCCCGCAAGGAGAATACTTATATTGTTCAATAGTTGTGTCTGGGAAGTTTCTATTGAATAGATGTTTATCAAACTTCAAGGTAGTATCTGAAAATATCAATGAAGAAAAAATTACAAAAGTTGGTAAAAATATAAATAACTTTCTTTTCCTTTCTACTAAAGCAAATAAACTTAATATTAACAATGCAAATACTATTAGAAGCATTCTAATCCCTAGAAAGTTAAACAAAAATAGAGAATATAGAAGACAGCTCGACACTGCGCCTATACCAATATATTGTACAATCGTACTAATGGAGTTTTGAAGATAATGCGACACGCATAAATAAAAGCGTTGATTTTAGAGAAATCTCGTCGCCGATAGGAATATGCAAAAAATTTCTTATATTACATATAAAAACAAAAGAAAGAAATGAAAGAACTATTATAAAGAGCTACATTTATTAGCGCTGAATTTTTAGCTTTTTTAAAAGATTTAATTGAATAGAAAGTATAGGTTCCTATAGTAAAAAATAAAAATGCAAAAGATACATAAAACCCTACTGAAATATCTATATCTTGAAATAGAGATAAAGTTTCCCTAAAAAATAAAAGTTGTAATAAAGATATACAGATTCCACAAAAAGAGCATAGGAAATATAACATATATGTATTTTAGATTTTAATAGTTCGCAGAAGTTTTACGATTTGTATCAATTATAAATGGCGGCGGTAGGAATTGAACCTACGACCAAAGGCTTATGAATCCTCTGCTCTACCCCTGAGCTACGCCGCCAAAACAATGCGTTTATTATACGCTTTTTTTGAGGACGAAAGTCAAATCCATTGTTTTGGCCTTCGGCATAATCTTGCTAAAAAGCAAAACTAGCTACATGTGAAAATAGTAAAAGAGTAAATCAAAAAAATCTTTGACGTTTAATCTCTTTGTCTTCCTGTTCTTGGTCTTCTGGAATTTGTTCGTTTGGCATATTTTCTCCTTTAAAGAGAAGGTTTAACTTATACAAGTAACAGTATCACAAAATAACCAAAACTTATATACGTAATTGCCGAAATGTCCATAAATCCAGAAACTTCCTTACTATCGTATATTATACATTTATTTTTCTTATTCGTCTATACCTGAATAGCTCACAACATACTTAGACATCTTGATGGTTTAAAAGGGCAAGGGTATAGTTAAAAAATTTCTCTCTTTTAACCTTTGTATTTTGGCAACAAACTTACATGAGATATTTTATCTTTACAATAGTACCTTTTAAAAAATTTTATAACATCTTGGCAGGTCAAAGATTCTAGTTTATCTAAATAATTTAGCGCAAAATTAGAATTTCCCATTAAGTTCCAATAGCCAACCTTATCTGCAATATCATAAGGCGTTTCATTGGAAAACTGCCAATCTGTTTTTAATAAAAGTTTTGATCTGTTCAATTCTTCTTCAATAATATCATTATTTACAATCTCCTCTATCTGTCTTTCTATTGCTTCTTTTATGCTCTCAAGATTTTTTGGGTTCAAACACTGAAGTTATGTAGATATTGCCTGTTCCCTTTTCTACAGAAAATGTTGAATCTATCGCATATACTAAATGTCTTTTTCCATAAAGAGATTTATAAAGCCTAGAACTCTTACCGCCACCCAAAATACCTGAAGCCAAATCTGCAACATAAACATCTTGAGCATCTATATCAGAAGCTAAAAAACCAGAAAACATGTAGCCTGCTTCTATTTTACCGTACTCTATTATATGTTCTCCTGCATGTGCATCCTCTTTAAGAATTGGTTCTTCAGGTATTGGCTGACTTTTAAATTTTCCAAATGTATCTCCTATAATTTTTGCAGTTTTATCATTGTCAAAACCACCTGAAACAACAGCAATCATTTTTTCAGGAACATAATGGAGTTTATAGTACTCACATATTTCTTTATGGGTTATATTTGCAATAACTTCAGCTTTACCAATAATGCTGTTTTTTAAAGGACTCTTCTTGTATATGGTTTTGTAAAATTTTTCGTATAATACAGCGTCAGGATTATCCATGTGTCTTTGAATTTCTTCAATTACAACCTTTCTTTCTTTACTTATTTCATCTTCTGGGAAAAGTGGGTTTTGTATGGCGTCAGCAAGCATTCTTAAACTTTCTTCAACAAAATCTTTTTGCATGTTTATGTAATACATTGTGAACTCTTTTGAGGTTGCGGCATTTATTTCTACACCAAAGTTCTCAATGTTTTTACTAAAAGCGTCGCCGGGATAATTCTTACTTCCCTTAAACAGCAAGTGTTCTATAAAGCGAGATACCCCTGCATGCGAAGGGCTTTCATCAACAGACCCAACTCTAACAAAAACTATTGCTGAAGCAGTCATGCTGTTTTTGTTATTTATTAATATAGATGTAAGACCACTATCGTATTTCATTTTATTGCTCATGATTTAAAGATTGTGTCCAACCGTTTTTTAAGCCTAAATTTTTCAAGATGGTTTACAGCCTGTTCATATTCTTCTCTATTTAAAGAGCGAGATAGTTCTTTAAAATTATTTGATTTATTTGCACTATGATACTGATCCGTCAAAGAGCCATCAAACTTATAAAAGTATCTGTCGACAACTCTTTTGCTATGAAGTCTAGAGACTTTTTGGAATTTTCAATGTTTCCTGGTAAAACTAAATGCCTTACGATTATTCCCTTTTTAGCGACTCCATTCTTGCCAACAATCAAATTGCCTACTTGCCTTTTCATCTCTTTTAAAGCTAGTTGGTTTACTTCAACATAATCTTTAATACCGGAATACTTAAAAGCTAGTTCATCGCTTGAATATTTTATGTCGGGAAGATATATGTCTATTATCTCTTCGAGTAATTTTAAAATTTCAACATTTTCATAACCGCTACAATTATAAAGTATAGGCATTATAAGGCCTTTTTTGCGGGAAAGATAAACTGTTTTTGCTATATGAGCGCTGTAGTGGGTTGGAGTAACGAAGTTTATATTATAAACACCGCGATCTTGAAGACGAAGCATAGGCGCAACTAAATCGTCAAGAGATATTTCTTTTCCGTTGCCAAGCTGGCTGATAGGATGGTTTTGGCAAAAAACACAGTTTAGAGTACGGTTAGAAAAAAATATTGTTCCAGAACCTTTGTTGCCATTATAGGAGGCTCTTCACCAGTATGAATATTACAACTTGCAACAAATATTTTATTTGACGAGCGACATAAACCCTTTTGATCATTGTTTCTATCTACTTTGCATTCCCTTGGACAAAGCTCGCACTTGTCCATAAAAGGATAAAGTTTTTCTATATTCCCTTCAAAGTCAACCATGTTACGTTCCTGCTTTAAGATAACCATTAACCATTTGATTAACACTGTCCTATCAACAGCGTGCGCTCTAGCGGCCTGTTAACTATTGAATCCTATGTGTCATATGGCCTTACGCGCAGGATGAAAAAACGGTAAAAAACATCGCAGCGACTGAACTGATAAAAAATCGCGCTCGTCCGGACTTGAACCGGAATCGCCGGCTCCGGAGGCCGGCGCTCTATCCATTAAACTACGAGCGCATTCAATAAAACTTGTAGTAATTGTAGCAATTTATTAAACAATTTAGCGCGTATAGTCTGTGGCATACTCTGAAGGATTGGATGTCTGATTAATACCTTTACCAAATTGATACGCCAAATTTAACGCTCCATCAAATCCTACTCTATTTAACAAAAAACCTCTCGTATCTAACTAACTCTATCTGAAATATTTCTTTTCCTGGCCCATATAAATTTCTAGAGCAATCTTTCCTAATCTTTTCCATTTCAAAAGTATTTTTGTCGCCATTTCCCTGCATCTCTCCATTGTTGACCAACAAATCTTATTAACTCTTTCCAAGCGCTAAACCGTCTTTGTTCTTGTCTTGCAAGTTTCTCTTTTTCAATTTGAGAGGAAGATATTTGCCGAGCAGAGTGTCAAGAAGTAGAGTTCTATCTAAACAGGGCGTCCGCCCAATGGGATCTCTATTGCTCCTGAAGGCAGGATCATATACTTCTTGTGTTTGTGAGGAGTCTAAACTTTTGGGTTTTTGCAGATTAAATTTGAATTTGGCATATACGCCAAAAAGGCCATCATTTCCTTTTTCTTCTTCGTCTCTTTTCGATAATGTATTTCTTCTTATGAGAGTTGAGCATGAGACATGCTAACTGTAAAAATCAAAAGAAAACATAACGCAAACAAAAGAACACATCTCTCATGAATTCTCCAATAAAATCTTGAATCTTAAAAGTTTTAATTTTGCACTAGACGAGCCTATAAAAAGTTACAAACGTAAGACGTGTGACAACATTTCAAAGTTAACGTCTAAAAACATCAGTCTTTAATGATGAGACTCTATCTAGGAAAACTTTGCCATCAAGATGATCTATTTCGTGTTGAAGTACTATTGATTCAAACCCATCTGTCTTTAAATGTTGCTTGCAACCGTTTATGTCTAAGTAGCCTATTTCTATCTTTTTCTTTCTTGTGACGTATCCAGTAAAATCTGGCACGCTTAGACAACCTTCCCTGGAGCTTATTTTTCCTGAAAAATAAACTATCTCAGGGTTAATCATTATAAGAAGTCCATTATTTCTATGCTCTTTGGCGCTCCTAGAAGCGTCTATCGCAACAATGCGTTTTAATATTCCAACTTGAACCGCAGCAATACCCACACATCTATTATGGAAATATAAGGTTTTCTTGATATTTTTAATTAATGTTTTTGTTTCTACATCTATTTTTTTTATAGGTATAGAAATCTCTTTAAGTAAATGGTTTGGAATTGTTAATATAGGCAATATACTCATAAATCACCGCCTAAATATCTGCCGATTCTGCTTTATTTAAAGATATAGTAACATTAATATGCCTTGCAAGCCTTAAAAGATCTTTGGAGAGCTTTTCATAGGACTTCTTTTTTGGAATATCGCATTCTATTATCATTATATATGTGTCTTTCCCCTTGTATTTTAACAAGGTTGTCTGCATATCTGTAATATTGATCTTATCTTCAGCTAAACATTCGCTTATATTGTAAACTACCCCAGTCCTGTCTGATCCATAAACAGAAATTACATACGGATTTACGGATTTATGTTTTTTAGGAACATAGGAAGACAATTCAGCATAAGAAAATGCCATGCCTAATGGGTTTGCAACTTTTTGTAATTTATTAAAAAGTGCTTTTATAGAAAGATTGGTAGTGATTTTAATTATTAAAATCATGGCAAATTGACCATGAAGGATGGTCATAGCGGAGTCTTCTACATTGCATTTTTCTTCGTAGAGCGCTTTTGTAATAGAACTGACAATACCGGGTTTATCTTTACCAATTGCAGTCAAAGAAATATACTTTGCCATATAAGCTCCAATAATTATGCTAAATATTTTTGAGCGTTGTTTAAAGATTCTTCTATCTTAGATAAATCTTTTGAACCGCCCTGAGCAAAATCTGGTTTCCCTCCACCAGAGCCAGCTATATCTGCCGCAAAAGCTTTGGCAATATTGTCTGCGTTTACACCTTTTTTAACATAATCTGGTGTTGCAGATACAACAAAAGCAGCTTTTTGGCTACTTTTTGAAACCAACAATAAAACTAAAGATTTAACTTTTTCTTTTAATTGGTCTGATATTGTCATTAGTTCTTTTGCATCTAAGTCTTTAAGTAAAAGTGACAGAAAGTTAAAACCATTTACATCTTTAACTTGTTTGGCATAAGAATCTACTTCGTTTGATATTAAGCTGCTTCTTAAAGAGTTTAACTCTGACTCAAGCTTTTTATAATCGGCGACATATTTTTGTGCTCTATTTATAAGTTCATCTTTTGAAGTATTTAATATTTTTGCCGTTTTAAAAAGAGAGCTTTCTTCATTTAGAATGTATTCTTCCGCAGCGACTCCAACGACAGCCTCTATACGCCTTACGCCTGCAGCGACAGAAGATTCTGACACAATCTTGAATATGCCAATGTCGCCTGTTCTATTTATATGTGTTCCACCACATAACTCCATTGAATAGTTATGTTCCCCCGTTTCATGCTTTACAGAAACTGTACGAATCGTGTTGCCGTATTTCTCGCCAAACAATGCCATTGCTCCAGCGCTGCGAGCTTTAGCAATATCCATAGTTTCTATACAAACTGAAGAGTTTGCTCTTATAACTGAATTGACAATCTTTTCTATCTTTATCAATTCTTCCTTTTTTACAGCAGAAAAACAAGTAAAGTCAAAACGTAAAAATTTATCTGTTACAAGGGACCCTGCTTGGGCAACATGTTCTCCAAAAATTTCTCTTAAAACTTTCTGTAGAATATGTGTCGCAGTGTGATGTCTTGCCGTTTGTTTTCTGCGTTTAATATCTATTATAGTAGACGCTTCTTGACCAATTTTTGCAGTACCTTTTATTACTCTTACTTTATGTACAAATAAATTTCCTATTGGCTTATATACGTCTAGAACATCGCTTTCAAAACTACTGTTTTCTATTTTGCCTAAATCTGCAGTCTGGCCACCAGAACGAGCGTAGAAAGACGTCTGCGATAAAATTATTTCGCCCTCTTGTCCCGCTTTTAGTTCAGCGGCTTCTTTCCCATCTTTTACTAAAGCTAAAATATTCCCAGCGCTTGTGTAATTATCATAACCTGTAAAAACTGTATCGCCGGCTTTTTTATGTAAGATAGAATAAAAAGTTATATCCCTCTCTCCTGATCCATCCCAAGCCGCACGGGATTTTTCTTGAGCTATTTTCTGTTGCGCTTTAAAACCTGATTCATCAAAACTAAATCCGTTCTCTGCCGCGATTTCCCTTGTTAAATCGTGAGGAAATCCGTAAGTATCGTAAAGTTTAAAAATATCTTTGCCGCCAAGAACATTTATACCTTTAGTTTTATAAGAGTCCATTATACCTGAAAGCATATTAGAACCTGCTTCTAACGTCTCTAAAAACTTTTCTTCTTCTTTTTTTATAATTGAATATATATTGATCAGTTTCGAAGAAAGATCGGGATACGCAGCTTCCATGATATTAAAGACTGTTGGGACAAGCTCATTTATAAAAGGCTTGTTGTACCCAAAAAGCTTTCCTTGCCTTAATGCTCTTCTTAAAATTCTTCTTAAAACATAACCTCTGCCTTCATTTGATGGAAGCACTCCATCTGAAATCAAAAAAGTTACTGCTCTACAATGATCTGCTATCATTCTAAGTTTAGATATATTTTTTGCTTCATATTTTATTTTTAAGAGTTCTGCTGTATTTTCTATAATAGGCGTAAATAAGTCTGTATCAAATATGCTCTTCTTTCCATTTGCTGCAGCCGTTATTCTTTCAAGCCCCATGCCCGTATCTATATTTTTTCTTGGGAGATTTTTAAGTGAGCCGTCTGCTTGTCTGTCAAATTGTGTAAATACTAAATTCCAAATTTCAAGATGTCTATCGCAGCTACAATCTGTACTACAAGTTGACTTTCCACAGCTCATCTCAGAACCTAGATCTATAAGTATTTCGGAGCATGGACCGCAAGGACCAGTGTCTCCCATATTCCAGAAATTTGTTTCATCGCCCATTTTTACAATTCTATTTGTAGGAACAATCTTTTTCCATATTTCTTCAGCTTCGTTATCATCTTTGTATAGAGTTATGTAAAGTTTGTCTTTGGGCAAATCCATATTTTCTGTTAAAAACTCCCATGCCCAAATTATAGCTTCTTCTTTGAAATAGTCGCCAAAAGAAAAGTTTCCAAGCATTTCAAAAAAAGTGAGATGTCTTGCAGTTAAACCAACTTGTTCTATATCTGAGGTTCTAAAACATTTCTGGCAACTTGTCGCTCTTGTAAAAGTGTCTTTACTTTGACCTAAAAAATGCCGTTTAAATTGAACCATTCCCGCTGAGGTGAAAAGCAACGTTTTATCTCCAGAAGGAATAAGTGAATCTGAAGGGACTACAGTACACCCGTTGTTTTTAAAAAAGTTAAGAAACTCTGCTCTAATTTTAGATGATGATTTATTCATAATGGAAAGATTTTACTAAAAATTTTATATCGTCGCAAACTGCCGAGAGGCAAAAATTAAAGAATCAATATAAACTCTTGCGTGAATTAAAAAAAGACTTCTAGCAAAAACGCTTAAACCGACAAAGCATAAATACCTGCCAAATAGAAAAGAGTAGAGATCAAGGCTAATCTCTACTCTTTTCAAACTTCGTAACAATCGCTTCTAGTCACAATGATCGTCCCAATCTCGCGCTATCTGATAAAGACAGCATATATAACTTCATTTACTCTTATATATTTTTACGAAGGAACTAAACAAAGAACAGAATGCCATTTAAAATTCTATATTGTATCTCTATAATTGCTAGCTATACAGGTAGAATATAAAATTTTAATTTAGATTGGATGTCAAATTGTGAATTTTTTGAAAAATAAAAAAAGCAGGCAAGTCCTATAAATGCTTTAATCATGTCTTAAAGCATCTATAGGATTTAGTTTAGAGGCTTTTCTGGCAGGCCATACTCCAAAAACTAGTCCTATGAATACAGAAAAACAAAAGGCAAGAAGTATTGAAGAAGATGTAATAACAGTGTCCCACTCTGCCAATTTGGTTATTATAATAGATATTCCAGATCCAAATATTATACCTATTACTCCGCCGACACAACAGACAAAGATTGATTCTATAATAAATTGAAATAAAATATCTATATTATTTGCTCCTACAGCCTTTCTTAACCCTATCTCCTTTGTTCTTTTAGAAACAGAAACAAACATTATATTCATAATACCAATACCGCCAACAAGTAAACTTATAAAAGCTATGGATCCCAAAAGAAGAGAGAATGCTTTTGCCATTGCCTCCATTGTTTCTTGAATTTCTGCCATATTAACAACTCTTATAGCGTCTCTTTCAAACGATGGCAATCTATGCGTAAATAGCAGCCTAGTTTTTATGTCTTCACCTATTTTATTCATGTCGGCATAATCTTCAACTTGAACATCAAGATACTTCAGCTCTTTTGCTCCTGTAAATCTATGCATCGCTGTATTTAAAGGAATAACAACTTTATCGTCCTCATCACGTCCCCAATTAGATCCTTTTGATGGCAAGACACCTATCACCTTAAAATCTATTCTGTTAATTTTTATATATTCCCCAACAGGATTAGATTTTTCACTATTAAATATTTCTTTTACAACTGTCTCGCCTAAAAGCGCGACTTTTGCTCTTGAAGAATCTTCTTCTTTAGTGAAAAATCTTCCTGCAGATGGGGTCAGTCCTCTTATTTCAACGGCGCTCTGCGACACTCCTTGAACATATGTGCTGTAATTGTTGCCTTTTGCAACAACCTACCCCGCTCCATTAACATATCCTGCAATGGCTTTTATTCCTGCAATATTGGATTGCAGATCATTAATATCTTCAACTTGTAGTCTCTCATACGTGCACCAACATCAGACGAAATACCTTGTTTTTGCGATGTCCCTCGCATAACCATTAAGAGATTTGAGCCCAGCTGCGAAACTTCAGATTCGATTGATTTCTTTGCGCCATTGCCTACTGCAAGCATAGCTATTAAACTCGCAACGCCAATCATAACTCCAAGTATTGAAAGGATAGATCTCATTTTATTTCCCATTAGAGACCCTACAGCCTGGACACAATAATCTTTAATTCTTGCTAACGAAAACGGCTTACGTTTAAACTGCCTTGAACGATGTTTTGCAACGTCAACACTTTCTGACTCGTTTCTCTCATCAGACAATATAAGGCCATCTTGCACTTTTATAGTTCTAGTCGCATAAGATGTAAGTTCGGGTTCATGCGTAACCATAACGATTGTTATTCCTGAAGCGTTTAAATCTTTAAGTATTTTTATAATCTCTTTTGTTGACTTTGTATCTAAGTTTCCGGTCGGCTCATCGGCAAAAATTACAAGAGGCCTGTTTATCAATGCCCTAGCGATAGCAACTCTTTGCTGTTGTCCACCAGATATTTCACTTGGACGATGGCTTATGCGTTCTGAAAGTCCAACCGCATTAAGCAGTTTTTTAGGATCTTCATGATGATCTTCATCTTTTGAACTCGAATATATTGAAGGGAGCGCTACATTTTCTAGGATTGTAAGTTTTGGTAAAAGATTAAACTGTTGAAAAACAAATCCAAGATAATGATTCCTTAAAGCAGCAAGTTCATCATCTGAATATTTAGAAATTTCTATACCGGCAAGGTTGTAAGATCCTTCTGAAGGTTTATCTAACAGTCCAAGAATATTTAAAAGGGTTGACTTTCCACTGCCAGAATGTCCCATAATGGCAACAAACTCGCCTTGTTCAATGGTTAGGTCTATTCCGTGAAGAACAGGAACGTCTAGCTTCTCTAGATGATACGTCTTCTTTATACCCTTAAGCTCTATTACATTCATTATATTTACCTTATTTAGCTTTCAAAGATCTTTTCTTAACTTTTTTCTTCTGATTAGAAATTACGACTATTTCATTAGATTTTAGTCCAGACAAAATTTCGGTATTCTTATCATCTGAAATTCCTACTTTCACTTCTTTCTCTTTAAACTCAGAATTTCTTGAATTTCCAGATTTGACCATTACCGTTTTCTTGCCGTCATTATCAGTAATAAATATACTAGGTATAGACAAATGCATCATCCTTTGAGGCAAAAGTTATAATTGTTGTTGCCGTCATCCCAGACCTAAACGCGTCAGGCTTTTTTAAAGGTCTTATTTTTACCTCATAAACTATAACATTATTTATGGGAACAGAATCATAGGCTATATGTTCTACTATGCCTTCAAAATATTCGTCAGAATAAGCATCTAAAAACATTGTTACTTTATCGCCTATTTTTATATACCTAAAGTCCGTTTCGTCAATATTAACAGAAACAATCAAATCATCGGCCATACGTAAAACTTCGTCCGATTCAATTATTGTCTGTCCTGGTTCCTTTTTCCTACCAATAATAAAACCATTCATTGGCGCAACAACCGGGGTAGCTTGATATATTCCATGCCAACGCTTTAATTCGTCTTCGCCAATTGCCCTTGCAGCATCAATCATAGCAGCTCTTTCACTTGAACTTACCCAGAATATAATTTGTCCCTTTTTAACATTATCACCTTCATTGACAAGAACTTCTTCAATTCTGCCACGTATAGGAGACTTAATAGGAATCATATTTCTTGGAGTTACGATACCAGCTACTCTAAATTCTTTACGAATATCTTTAGGCTCAAGCTTTGCCTCTCGCGATATTGTTTGTTTTGGCGACTTGAACATAGATATAAATATAAGTACTAAAATAAAAATCGCAGCACTAATAATAATCAGTTTCTTCTTTTTCATTTATTTACCCTCTTCTTATTATTCTTTCAATGAAACTTTTCCCAGAAATTTCATCCATGCTATTTTAGCATCGACTTCTTTCTGTTTGTACAATAACATGTCGGTTTGACTTTTCATATAACTTTCTTCAATACTGTACCAATCTTCATAGGTAATAAGTCCGTTTATATACTTCCTTTTTGCTATATCTGTCTGTAATTTACAAGAACTCTTGTAAAACTCTCCAACTTCGAGAATCTTATATTTATCAACCCAATTACTATATAGCCTAACGGAATCTGTCTTTAGGGAATTTTTTGTACTTCTAAAGGATACGTCAAAGCCAAGGAAGCCTCCCGCCCTTTATTTTCAGGATTCCATTGTTTATCAAATCTGTGACGATTTATATTTCCGCTAAAACCAACTCTTGGTAACCACTGCTGCCCTTTTTGTGCCCAATTTAAAGCTTTGAATGAATCCAACGTGTACTTATTTATCAAGAATTCTGGAACATTTGATATAAGATTGTTAAAATCAGGCCTTGAGATAATCTCTTTGTCAACGCTAATTTTTTCATCAGTTTCTAGAATTGTTACTTCATCATTTCTTCCTATAGCTGTTAATAAACTTTGTGAAGCAGTCTCTACTGCTCTTTGAGCTTTTTCTAAATTATATTCAGTCATTTTAACATCAGCCTCAGATCTATTTAAAGAACCTAAGTCTATATTTCCTGAATTATATCTAAGTTTTACTAAATCTCTACTTTCTATTTTTCTTTGATGAATTTTTTTGTATAACTCAATTGACTCATAAGTATACATAAGGTTTACATACGCGCTATATGCATCACAAACTGCATCGCAAACTGATCTTCTATAAGACTCTTCTGCTGCTTTTGCTTTCGCAGATAAACTTCTCATTTTATTATAATCGCTAAAACCAGAAAACAAAGATATTTTTGCAGTCAATCCATAATCATATTTTTTATTACCAATATTCATTATTGTCTCAATATCAGAAACGATTGCGAATCCTCCATCTCTTTCTGACAAAGAGCCAAAAAAGTTAACCTCTGGCAAGAACGAACTCAAAGAACTTCTATATGCCTGTTTTGCCATGTTTAACTCATCCTTATCAGCAATGAATGGGCTATTGTCTAGAGTTTGAGATTTAACTATCTCCATAGTGATCTTCTCATCCGAAACGTAAGAGCTTGCAACAAAAAAATGCCAACATCATAAAAGCTTTTATCATATAATAATTCCTTCGTATTATAATTTTCAAATCGTTTCACTATACTAATCTTTTCTCTAAAAACTCAACCAATTGGAATAGTTCAAACATATCATATTAGACATCTTGATGATCCATTCACTTTCTTTTGCCGTTTTGTCAAAGTAGGCTAAATTAACGGCTTGAGCTGCGCCTTTGTCCCTTTTGTCCGCGCCAAACTATAATGCATGTTCTACTTTTGCATAATTAAACCTCTGATGTTTTTGGTTTTTTGTAAAAGGGCGCTTAAACGCTCTTTTACAAAAAACTTATTTTACTTCAAATGTCTAATACCTCTTTGAACTTTTTCTCACAATCTCCAACGCCTATCGGCAAAAGCTTGATCGGTTGCAAACGCTCAAATTTCCTTTTGACGCATGTTAACAATTGAAAGTAAGTTATTACCAATTCTTTATGGGGCTATTATGCCAAAAGACTTTTACGCCAACAAACTAATTCCTTCCTCTTTTTTTAAGCGCATTGATATTAGGTGTTAAACTCATTATCCCTTCCTTTATCATTTCTTCATTTATATTTGCGAACGTATTTGCTCATAATACTTAAAGTATCCATTTTTATGAGTGTTTTTACTGCTTTAGGTTGAAGTCAGGTAATATTGCATAGTCATTTAAACTTTTTG
>JAISEM010000013.1 GCA_031264105.1 Endomicrobium sp. | reverse complement strand
CGCCAATATCACAATTTATATTTAGCGTGTTATTTCTTACATCGCCTAATAAAGTCTTTGGCGGAAAATCAACAAGCTCTCCTTGCCCTGCCCCGCCACAAATACCGCACTTAGTTCCTGGCGTAACATTCAAATTTAAAGTATTATTATTTGAATCTAGAACAAAAGGCGTTGAATAATTATTACTATCAGTTCCATTTGCCGCAACAACAGCAATAGCAGCTATTTGAAAATCAATGTTGACAGTTCTTCCTGCGTAGGAAATATTATAAAAAGAGACAAGAAGAAAGAGGGAGAAAAAAAGAACAAAAAACTTGTTGAAAATTAAAAACATTTTCCCTCCAATAATGAAGGGGGGAGGGGTACTAGCGGTAATATAAAGAAACTTATTTTTCATTTTCATCTCCTAAGAAATTTAGACTTGTAGACCTAAAAAATAGCGCAAAAAGCATACAAAGATTATCCTTCATTATACTATATAATACTATACTTTTTTTATAAAGCTCGCTTGAAACGCTACATGAATTCTACAAAAAGTTTAAATGGTTTTGCAATATAAAGAGTAAGCCTATTGTGAAATGCCAGGGGAAATAATTTCAATTTCAAAAATTCCCGAGTTTTTAGAAACACCTCTCTTAACAGTTATATAGTTATCTGTAAGAGCTTTACCTAACCCTATTTTCACAGCTTTTCATTTTGTACTTAAATTTCTATTTAGAGACTTTCTTTTCTTATCTAAATCTATTTTAAATAAACCTTTTGATCTATGCATTGACAATTATGAGGGCAATTTATAGAATATTGGCATGGAAAATATTGAAATTTTAGCTACTAAAGTTAAAAAAGCAGCTGAAAATTTAAAAAGAATTACAAATGAAAACCATAGATTAGAGCTAGAAGTTGAATTTCTAAGAAAAGAAAATGAACGCAATAAAAGTTTAGCAAGCGAATATGCGTCGTTAAAAAGAAATGCGCAAGAAGTTGCCTTAAGAATAGAAAGAGTAATGAGAAAAATTGATACGGCAAAGGTTTCTTAATATGGCTACTACCCGCGAAAGAATAATGGGAAGAGACATGGAATTTAATATAGATAATTTAGACGAATTGAGCTTTAATAGGGTTGTAAATTTTGTAAATGAGCAGTGGATTGAAGTAAGAAAAGAAAATTCTAACGTTCCCGACACGCAGAAAATAGCAGCTCTAACTGCTGTTAAGATAGCTGCAGAGTTGCTTAAATTAAAAGATTTGCAAGAAAGTATTTCAAATAATTATGATAAGAAAATTAAAGACCTAATTAGGCAACTTGACGAATCCGATTGTTCCAATTGAAATATTTTTATAATAATCTGCGGTGTTGGCGATGTTTTGACTGGTTTATTCCTACAAGTCAACTTTAGAGAACAGGAGTCGAGCGTATGCTCGCGGGCTTATGCCGCTGTATCTCACTTAAAAAAAGAGGGCTTTAAACTAGTTAAAACTAACGGCACCTGCGGGTTTTTTTATTTATGAAACAGACAGACTTTTTTAGCCAGGAAGCAAGCCATAAAAATAAGCCATTAGCCGCAAGAATGGCTCCTTGCGATTTTGAAGAATTTATGGGTCAAGATAACATTGTTGGAAATGACAAGTTGTTGCGACGCGCCATAGAAGCAGACAGTTTAGGTTCTGTTATATTTTTTGGTCCTCCTGGAACTGGGAAAAGCGCATTAGCTAGGATAATTGCTTCAAAAACAAAATCCTATTTTGAAGGAGCAAATGCTGTTACTATAGGAATATCTGATATAAGAAAGATACTAGATGTGGCTAAATCCAGAGCAGAAATGTCAGGCAAAAAAACTATTTTAATGCTTGATGAAATTCATCACTTTAATCGTTCTCAGCAGGATGCTTTGCTTCCAGATGTTGAAAGAGGCGTTATAACTTTGATAGGCATAACAACGGAAAATCCGTTTTTTTATATTAATGCGGCGATTATTTCAAGAAGTACGGTTTTTGAGTTTATTCCTTTACCGCACAAATCTTTATCTGCAATTATGGATAGAGCTTTAAATGACAAAGATAAAGGACTTGGCAATTATAGTGTCAAAATGTCGCACGAAGCAAAAGAATATTTGGTTTCAAATTCAAGCGGAGATGCGAGAAAACTTCTTAATGCTCTTGAAATAGGAGTTCTTTCAACAAAAGTAAATGAAGAAGGCGTGAGAGTTTTTGACATAGACGTAGCTCAAGAATCAATGCAGAAGAGAATTGTTGTTTATGATCGCATGGGGGATGCTCATTATGATCATATCTCGGCGTTCATAAAATCAATGAGAGGCACAGACCCAGACGCAACTGTTTACTGGTTGGCAAAAATGCTTGTAGCTGGAGAAGACCCGCGCTTTATTGCTAGAAGGATAATAATTTGCGCTTCTGAAGATATAGGTATTGCAGATCCCAGAGCGTTGACGCTTGCTGTTTCTGCTCTTAATGCTGTTGAATTTGTAGGTATGCCTGAAGCAAGGATTATTTTAGCTCAGGCCGCTATTTATGTAGCAAGTGCTCCAAAATCCAATGCTTCTTATTTAGCAATAGAAAACGCTTTATCTGAAGTAAAAAATGGGAAAGTTCGTAACGTTCCAACCCATTTAAAAGATGCAAATCTTGACGGTAAAGATTTAGGGCATGGTAAAGGCTATAAGTATCCGCATGATTTTGAAGGACATTTTGTAAAACAAGAGTACTGGCCGGATTCTGTAGAATTATATGTTCCTTCAAAAGAGGGATATGAGGGGAAAATACGTGAGCGATTACTTGGAATTAGAAAAAAAGAGAAAAAGAGCTGAATTTTTGTCTATGAGAAATAGACTTGATCCAGCTTTAGCGCTAACGTGTAGCGTTAGTATTCTTGTATCAGTTAAGAAGCTTCCAATGTACGAGCAAGCAAATACTCTCATGATTTATCTGTCTTATGGTTCTGAAGTTATAACTGATTTTATTATAAAGTCAGCTATTGAAGAAGGAAAAAGTGTTGTTGTTCCGGCGATAAAAAATCCTGGAGATTTATGTATGCAGGCAGTAAAAATAATGGGTCTTGAAGAAGCAAATGAATCTGTCTACGGCATTAGACAGCCTGAAGTAATTCCTGATGATGTTGTAGTAAAAGAAGATATTAATTTAGTTTTGGTTCCCGGTCTTGCTTTTGATCTTTTAGGAAATAGACTAGGTTATGGAAAAGGTTATTACGACAGATGGTTAAAAGATATTCCATTACGTAAAACTGTTGGGCTGGCATACGATTTTCAAATTACGAACAAGCTTCCAGTCGGAAAACATGATCTGCCTATTGGAACTATCATTACTGAACAAAGGATCATACAAACTATAAATTGAGGAGCGAAAAGATGGGAGCGATTATAATTATTTTGGGTGTTGTTACAGGATATGTTTTGCGTTTGGTTTATGCAAAAGTAAATGCAAAATCAGCAGAGCAAATTTCCGAAAGAATAATAAAAGACGCTAAAATGGTCGCAGAGACCAAAACAAAAGAAGCTTTGCTAGAAGCGAAAGTCATAGTTGACAGAGAAAGAAAAGAGTTTGAAAAGGAAATAAAAGAAAGGAAGCAATCAGTTCAAAATATGGAAAATAGAATCAACCAGCGCGAAGAAAATTTAGAACGCAAAATGGATTCTATGGATAAAAAAGAGAAGGATTTATCCAATAGGGAAAAAGAAATTTCAAACAAAGAGCAAAAGCTTACGGTAAAGTTTTCCGAACTTGATAAAATAAAAGAAGAGCAGAGGAAAGTTTTAGAGCATATGTCAGGAATGGCAAGAGAAGAAGCAAAAAAGGCCTTAATAAACGAAATGGAAAAAGAGGCAAAGCAAGATGCCGCTATTTTAGCCCAGAAAATAGAGCAAGAAACACGCGAGAATGCCGACAAAAAATCAAAAGAAATCCTTTCCGTTGCAATACAGCGTGTAGCTGCAGATCATACGGCAGATATTACAACCTCAACTGTTCAAATACCTAATGATGACGTCAAAGGGAGAATTATAGGAAGAGAGGGAAGAAATATAAGAGCTTTTGAACAAGCTACAGGGGTAGACTTAATAGTTGACGATACTCCAGAAGCTATTACTGTTTCCGCTTTTGACGGCGTAAGAAGACAGACAGCCAAAATTGCTTTAGAAAAATTGATAGCAGATGGAAGAATACATCCCGCTAGAATTGAAGAAGTTATTGCAAAAGTAAAAAAAGAAATGAATCAACATCTTAAAGAAATTGGCGAGCAGGCAGCCATTGATGCAGGTGTTCCTGGACTCAACTTAGAGATTATTAAACTTCTTGGCAAGTTAAAATACAGAACGTCTTACGGACAGAACCAGCTCCAACATACATTGGAAGTTACGTGGCTTGCAGGCGCAATAGCTGGTGAGCTTGGGCTTGATGTAATGTTTTGTAAAAAGGCCGCATTGCTTCACGATATAGGTAAAGCGGTTGACCACGAAGTTGAAGGTACACATCATCAAATTTCTGCAGATATAGCTAAGAAATATGGTGAATCGTCGAAAATGATAAATGCTATTTTGTCGCACCATGAAGGAATTGAAGCTCCAGCAAGTCCTGAAGCTTTTGTGATTGCAGCAGCAGACGCAATTTCAGCTGCAAGGCCTGGCGCAAGAAGAGAATCTGTAGAATATTATTTAAAACGTCTTGAAAAACTTGAAAAAGTAGCTAAAGAATTCCAGGGTGTTTCATTGGCTTATGCTGTTCAGGCTGGAAGAGAAGTAAGAATACTTGTAGAGCCAGAAAATGTTGATGATAGGCAAGCTCAAGTTTTAGCTCATGATATAGCTAAAAAAATTGAGGAAGAGCTTGAATATCCAGGACAAATTAAAATAACGGTAATACGCGAAACAAGAGCGCAAGATATAGCCAAATAAAATATGAGAATTGAGATTAATGAAAATGAAGAGGAACTAAAAAAAGCGTTGAC
Source organism: Endomicrobium sp. (assembly GCA_031264105.1). Taxonomy (GTDB): domain Bacteria; phylum Elusimicrobiota; class Endomicrobiia; order Endomicrobiales; family Endomicrobiaceae; genus Endomicrobiellum. Next base: position 34,286 of record JAISEM010000013.1, on the reverse strand, counting down.
AAAGATTTTTCTTCAAGACGATAAAGAAAAGTCTATGAAGCCAAATTTTTTAATCTTTGCATTTAGCGTTAAAGAGATTATAATGGGAATATTTTAGGCGGTATAAGAGGCTGGAGAATATTTAATGAGATATACATAGATGAATTAGCTATTGATAAAAGTATAAGAGGTTATGGGTATGCCAAAAAGCTTTTATGGACACTTGAACAAGAAGCAAACGATGGTTCATGTGATAATATAAATCTTGTTACTAATGAATTTCAAAACGCAGTTGGTTTTTACAAAAAATGTGGATTCAACGTTGATTTTGTAAGGAGTAACAGTAAAAACGCACGGAGCAATAAGTATTACTTGTCAAAGAAGTGTAGAGGCATATAATGTTAGAAGAAACAGATAATAATGATAATGACGGACGATTAATTTATACTGTTTCTCAAATAAGCGCTGAGATAAAGCTTATTTTAGAAGAGTCTTATCCATGCGTTTGGGTTCAAGGAGAGATTTCAAACTTTAAGTTTTATAATTCAGGATACATGTACTTTAGTGTTAAAGACGCTAATGCCCACATAAAAGCCGTAATGTTTCAAAATGTAAATGTAGGTTTAACTTTTGCTCCTCAAGATGGAATGAAAGTTTTGGTTTACGGTAGAGTAAGCGCTTATCCTAAATATGGCGATTACCAGATTATTGTAAACCATATGGAGCGGTATGGTAAAGGCGAGCTTTACGATGCCCATGAGAAACTTAAGAAAAAGTTAGATGAAGAAGGACTGTTTGACAAAAGTGTAAAAAAGACAATTCCAAATATTGTAAATAAAATTGGAGTTGTCACTTCTCAAGACGGCGCTGTGTTGCATGATATTTTACGTGTTATAGACAATCTAAAAATAGGCGTTGAAGTTTTGATATGCCCTGCAAGAGTGCAGAGAAAAGCAGCTGAAAAAGAAATTCCTAGAGCAATAAAATACTTAAATGATAATTATAAAGATTTAGATGTTCTTCTTATTGGTCGTGGTGGCGGTTCAATAGAAGATTTATGGGCTTTTAACACAGAGGTTGTGGCCAGAGCAATTTTTAACTCTAAAATACCAACGGTGTCTTGCGTAGGTCACGAAGTAGATTTTACAATAGCAGATTTTGTTGCAGATATGCGGGCGCCCACTGCGTCTGCCGCAGCAGAAATGGTGTTAAGACAAAAAAACTTTATATCCTGCCAAGTAGAACAGTTGAAATGTTCTTTAAAAGATTCAACGGATATAATATTTAATAGAAATCTTCAAAACTTTGAAAGATTGAAATCTTCAAGAAGTTTACAAAGACCTCATTTAATATATGAAGATAAAATATCCTATGTTGACGATATGAGTGAAAGACTTAAAAATAACGTAGAAAGATTTTTTGAAACAAAGTTTGAAAAATTGAAAAATATTTCTCATAAATTAAACATACTTTCTCCTTTATCAGTATTAGAAAGAGGCTTCTCAATTTGCTTTAACGGCGATAATAAAATTGTTAAAAATTCAAAAGATGTTAAGCAAGGCGACATCGTAAATGTAAAGCTTGCATCTGGCGGTTTTAACGCTGAGATAAAATCATATGACTAAAAAACAGTTAAATTTTGAAAAATCTTTAAAAAGGTTAGAGGAAATAGTTTCTGAGATGGAAAATGGTGAGCCAGATTTAGATAAAGCGTTAAGTCTATTTTCAGAAGGTTCGCAGCTTGTAAAGGCTTGTTCGCAAAAGCTAAGTGAAACAAAGAAAAAGATAGAAATTATAACCGCTTCTGGTGAAGTCAAACCTTTTGAGGAATGAAATTTGAAAAAGAATATAGATTTAAAAAAGTATCTTGTCTCAAAAGCCGAGTATGTAAATTCGGCGCTAAAAAATTTGCTGCCCAAAGACAATTCTATAATTTCCCAAAGTATGAGATATAGCGTTTTGGCAGGAGGGAAAAGGCTTCGCCCTATTTTTGTATTTTTAGCTGCTGAAATTCTCGGAGGAAAGGTCAAAGATGTTTTGCCTGCCGCTTGCGCGGTAGAATATTTACATACATATTCGTTAGTTCACGATGATTTGCCAGCAATGGACAATGATGATTTGCGCAGAGGCATGCTTACAAATCACAAAAAGTTTGGCGAGGCGGCAGCTATTTTGTGCGGCGACGCTTTGCTTACGGAATCTTTCAACCTTATAACAAAATCTAATGCTCCAGCTGACAATATTAAAGAAGCAATAAAAATTCTTGCAGACTATAGCGGTTATAAAGGAATGATTGTCGGGCAAGCCGAAGATACATTGGAAACCGGTAATTGGAGTCAAAAAAGTAAAGAAGTCCTAGAGAAAAAGCTAAAGTTTATACAGATTCAGAAAACGGCAGCATTGATAGTTGCAAGTTTAAAAATTGGCGCTGTTTTAGCTGGGGCAGGAAACACAGAATTGAAAGCTCTAGAAACTTACGGAATAAATATAGGAATGGCTTTCCAAATTAGAGACGATATTTTAGATGTTTATGCCGATAAAAAGTTTTTGGGAAAAAACGGTAGCGATGTGGATAATGATAAACTTACAGCTCTTTCTTTGTTTGGAAAAGAAGAAGCAGAAAGAAAAGCAGACGAACATATAAAGAAAGCGAAAAGAGCATTGTCTATTTTTTGCGATAAAGCTGAAACTTTGCTTCTGTTGGCAGATTATATGACAACAAGAAATTGCTGATTTTTGGAATCCATGTTTGGTTTCGTTTTGATGTTTTAGGAGTAACAGTTGAAAATATTAGATAATATAGACAATCCTCAAGATTTAAAAAAATTAAAAAAAGAAGATCTTCCCATACTTGCAAAAGAAATAAGGGAAGAAATAATAAATACAATTTCTGTAAACGGTGGTCATTTGGCGCCAAGCCTTGGTGTTGTAGATTTGACTATTGCAATGCATTATGTGTTTGATTCTCCTAGCGATAAAATAATATGGGATGTTGGCCATCAAGCTTATGCTCATAAAATTCTTACGGGAAGAAAAAATAAATTTAAAACAATAAGGACGCATAACGGTCTCAGCGGTTTTCCGCGTAGAACAGAGTCTGATCATGATGCATTTGGCGTCGGGCATTCCTCAACTTCAATTTCTGCGGCTTTAGGTTTTGCCACTGCTAGAGACATAAAAAATGAAAATTATAAAGTAGTTGCAGTTATTGGAGATGGATCTATGACTGGCGGTCTTGCGTTTGAAGGCTTGCAAAATGCCGGAGATCTTAAAAAAGATATGCTTGTAATATTAAACGACAATGAGATGTTTATATCTCAAAAAGTTGGTGCGGTTGCAGGGTATTTGGCGAAACTTTTAACTTTTGGTATGGCAAGAAAAGTCGAAGAAAAAGTGATGAGAACTATAAGCAGAGTTCGCGGTTTTGGTTCGCCTTTTAGAAAGTTTATAAAAAGAGTAAAAGTAATGCTCTTTCCAGGCATGCTTTTTGAAGAAATGGGATTTACGTATATTGGTCCTGTTCAAGGACATGACATAAATAATTTAGCGGTTATTTTAGAAAATATTAAAGATATGGAAGGACCAATTCTACTGCACGTAATTACGAAAAAAGGCAAGGGATATACTCCTGCCGAAAACGAACCGACAAAATTTCATGGCGTAGGAAAGTTTGATGTAAAAACAGGCGAAACTATAAAAAGTGGAGCTGTTACCTATACGAAAATTTTTTCAGATACTATTATAAAATTAGCTCATAATGATAAAAAAATAGTCGCTATAACTGCCGCAATGCCTGATGGAACCGGTCTTGATAAGTTTGCCAGAGAATTTCCTGATAGATATTTTGATGTAGGTATTGCAGAAGGGCATGCCGTTACTTTTGCTGCAGCTATGGCAGCAGATGGCATGAAACCTGTTTGTGCTATGTATTCAACATTTATGCAAAGAGCGATAGACAATATTATACACGACGTAGCTTTGCAGAATTTACCTGTTACTTTTGCTTTGGACAGAGCAGGTCTTGTCGGTGAAGACGGTGGAACTCATCATGGAGCTTTTGATTTGTCTTATTTGAATTATATACCTAATTTAATTATTATGTCTCCTGCAGATGAAAATGAATTGCAGCATATGTTAAAAACCGCATTAAATTCCAACAAACCTTGCGCTATACGTTACCCAAGAGGTACTGGTGTAGGGATTAAACTTGATAAATCTCCCATAGTGCTTAAAATCGGCAAAGGTACTTTTGTAAAAGAAGGAAGAGATATTTGTTTTCTTGCCATAGGAAATCATGTCGATACATGTTTAAAAGCGTTTGAATTGTTAGAGAAGAAAAATATAAAGGCTTCAGTAATAAATATGAGATTCTTAAAACCTTTAGATATTGATATTATACAAGAAGCTCTTTTAAAAACTAAAAAATTTATTACAGTTGAAGAAAATTCTTTAATTGGCGGTCTTGGCGAAAGCGTAAAAGCTGTATTATTTGGGACCAAAGCAGAAATTGAATGCATAGGCCTCCCGGATAAGTTTGTAGAACACGGCAATGTAAAAGTGTTAAGAAAGAAATATTCTCTTACGCCAGAAGGCATAGCTGATAAAGCTTTGAAGATGTTTGAAAATGGAAAAAACTAAAAATAAAAAACGACTTGATGTTTTATTGTTTGAAAATGGTTTGTCAGAGACAAGAACCAAAGCTCAAGCATTTATAATAGGCGGAAGTGTTTTTGTTAACGATCAAGTCCAATATAAACCCGGTTTGCTAGTTGACGATAAAGACATAGTTGAAGTGAGAAATGCAAACCCTTATCTTTCTAGAGGCGGATTGAAGTTAGAATCGGCTCTAAATGCTTTAGATATTGACGTTAACGGATATATTTGTCTTGATATTGGCGCTTCAACAGGCGGTTTTACAGATTGCATGCTTCAAAAAGGGGCAGTCAAAGTTTATGCTGTAGATGTTGGATCAGGCCAGCTTCATTATAAATTAAGAAATGATAAAAGAGTAATAAATATAGAAAACGTTAACTTCAGATATTTTGACGATAGCTTATTAAAAGATAAAATAGGCTTTGCAACTATAGACGTTTCTTTTATATCGCTTGATAAAATTTTGCCTATAGCGTATAAAAGTATTTCAGATAAAGCTTTTGTTTTAGCTATGATAAAACCGCAATTTGAGCTTGAACCTTCAGAAATAAAGAAAGGTGTTGCAAGGGATGAAAAGTTGAGGCAAAAAGCTATAAATAAAATTAAAAATTTTGCTCTGAATTTAGATTTTAAAATAATTTCAGAAGCAGACTCAGGGCTTAAAGGTCCCAAAGGAAATCTAGAACATTTTGTTTTATTACAAAAATAACAGACATTATTTGGAGTAAAAAATGACAGAATTAAATAATATTCTAATTAAATTAAAAAAACAGAAAGCCATTGCTGAAAGAATCATGTAAGGTAAAAATCTAGGTGTTTTTGGTTCCTATTTAACAGTAAAGCAAACTGAAAAAAGCGATTTAGATATTCTTGTTGAATTTTCAAAACCTATAGGGTTGTTGTCTTATATAACTCTTGAATAAAAATTGAGTAAATATACAGAGGGAAAAAGTAGATTTAGTAATGAAATCGGCATTAATGCCCCAAAAGATAGGCGCAAGGATTTTAAATGAGGGTATATATGTCAAATAAGAGGGATATACAGATTATATGCAAGACATTATTTCCTCATGTAAAGATATTAAGATTTTTATAAAGTCTTTTTCAAAAGAAGATTTTGACATGGACAATGATAGAAGAACATATATGCTACAATAAGAGCTATTGAAATCATTGGAGAGGCTTCAACGAGAATACCTTTAAGTTTTCGCGCCGATATTATCCTAAAATCCCGCGAAAGGAAACGAACAGCTGGGATGAGAGATAAGTTGATTCACGACTATTTTGTGTCGATATTGACGTTTTATGGAAGACAGCTAAATCTGATATATCGCATATTAAATTGAATTTGAAAACATAATTAAAGATATAAAAAAATACGGTATTGATTGCGGGGATGAGGGGAGAGGCAATGGCAGAGTATAATCATTTAGAAGTAGAGAAAAAGTGGCAAAAGAAATGGGTTGAAAATAAAATATTTGAAAGCAAAGAAGATTCTAAAAAAGAAAAATATTGTTGCCTAGAAATGCTCCCTTATCCTTCTGGGGATTTACATATGGGCCATGTCAGAAATTATAGCGTTGGCGATGTTTGTGCCCGGTTTCATAGAATGAGAGGAAAAAATGTTTTGTACGCAACAGGCTGGGACGCATTTGGTCTTCCTGCTGAAAATGCTGCAATAAAAAACAAAATCCATCCTGCAAAATGGACTAAGCAAAATATAGCCCGTATGAGAGAGCAGTTAAAATCTATGGGTTTTTCTTATGACTGGAGCAGAGAAACCGCAACGTGCGACCCTGAGTATTACAAGTGGACTCAGTGGTTTTTTATAAAGATGTGGGAAAAAGGGTTAGTTTTTAGAAAAAGTGCCAATGTAAATTGGTGCCCGTCATGTCAAACAGTTCTTGCCAACGAACAGGTTTCAAACGGAACTTGTTGGAGGTGCGATGGTCATATTGAGCATAAAGAGTTGGAGCAGTGGTTTATAAAAATCACTGATTATGCGCAAGAACTTTTAGAAGGACACAAACAACTTGGCGGCTGGCCTCAACAGGTTTTGTCTATGCAGAAAAATTGGATAGGGAAATCTTTTGGAGCTGAAGTGGATTTCAAAATTTCAGGTACTGAAAAAAACTTAAAAATATTTACTACTAGGCCAGATACAATTTTTGGCGTGACTTTTATGGTTGTAGCTCCCGAACATGAAATAATAAATGAACTGAAGCCTAAAATCGCAAATTATGCACAGGTCGCAGAGTATATTGTTGCAAGTGGTAGAAAATCAAATATAGAAAGATCATCAAGCAAAGAAAAAACTGGAATAAGAGTAGAAGGCATAAATGCTATAAATCCTGCTACAGGAAAGGAAATCCCTATTTTCACCGCAGATTATGTTTTAACAGGATACGGTACCGGCGCTATAATGGCGGTTCCTGCTCATGACCAAAGAGATTGGGAATTTGCTAAGAAATTTGGTGTACCGATTATAGAAGTAATAAAAGGCGATAATTCAGATGTAAGTAAACATGCTTATGAAGATGAAGGTATTTTCGTCAATTCAGGCCAGTTTGATTCAATAAAATCAACTGAAGCTTTTGATATTGTTTCAAGTTGGATTGAAAAACAAGGTGCTGGGAAAAAGACAGTAAATTTTAAACTTAAAGATTGGTTAGTTTCAAGGCAAAGATATTGGGGCACTCCTATACCAATGATTCATTGCGATCATTGCGGCATTGTCCCAGTACCTGAAAAAAATTTGCCCGTACTTCTTCCGCAAGATGTAGAGTTTACAGGGTCAGGAGAATCGCCTTTAAAGACAAGCAAGACGTTTGTAAGCGTTAAATGTCCAAAATGCGGCAAAGATGCAAGAAGAGAAATAGACACTATGGACACTTTTTTAGATTCTTCTTGGTACTACTCAAGATATTGCGATGCGCACAACGACAAAGCACCTTTTGATAGCCAAAAAGCAAACTATTGGATGCCTGTAAATCAATACATCGGCGGGATAGAGCATGCATGTATGCATTTGATATACGCTCGTTTTTGGTTTAAAGTTATGAGAGATTTAGGTCTTGTAAAATACGATGAACCGTTTACAAATCTATTAACGCAGGGAATGGTAACTCTCGCTGGCAGCGCAATGTCAAAATCAAAAGGAAATATTGTAAGTCCCGATGAACTTCTTTCCAAATACGGTGCAGATACCGCAAGACTATTTATTCTTTTTGCAGCTCCACCTCAAAAACAGCTTGACTGGTCTTCTGATGGAATAGAGGGTTGTTGGAGATTTGTAAACAGAGTATGGCGTCTTTTTGACGTTGTAAACACAAAGTCTGAAAATTCCGCTTCTCAAAAAGACAGAGAAGATATTTTAAGAATAATGCATAAAACAATAAAAAAGGTAACGCTTGATATTGAAAAAGAAATTCAATTTAATACTGTAATATCTTCTATTATGGAACTTGTAAATGCATTATATTCATACAAATATCATTCCAATGATAATGGAACGTGTCTGGAAGCGTATAAGACGTTGATATTGCTGCTTTCTCCGGTTACTCCTCACATTTGCGAGGAAATTTGGGAAAGATTAGGCAATAACGACTCTATATCCGTTCATGCTTGGCCTATTTTCGACGAGAATATGATTGAAGAATCTTCAGTTGAACTTCCGGTTCAAATAAACGGAAAATTGAAAGGCAGAATTACGGTTTCGGTTAATGCGTCTGAAAATGATGTTAAAAATGCTGTAAGTTCCAACGATAAAATCTCGCCGCAGTTAAAGGGTAAAGAGATAATAAAATGTATATATGTTAAAAATAAAATAGTTACTATAGTAGCAAAGTAGCTATGGAGGCTTTGTGAAAAGATTTATTACATATTTATTTGTGATTGCCTTATTTATGACGAATCTTACTTCGTGCATGTCTACTTATGAGCCTGCAGCTCAACTCCTGCCGGAACATATAAAGAAGGTTTATGTTAAGCCTTTTGAAAATAATACTAATCAATTCGGCATAGAAGCAAAATTTACAAATGCAGTTATAGACGAAATAATTAGCGATGGACGTTTGTCTTTAGTAAATGATGAAAAGGATGCGGATGGTGTTCTTACTGCAACGATTAAAAAATACATTTTACAGCCACTTATATATGATACAAGCGGTTCTGTAGAACAATACAAAATGTGGATTATTGTAAGCGTTTCATTGGTTGATAAAGATAATAATGTAACTCTATGGACTGAGCCTAACGTGGACGGTATACAGATTTATCGCGACATAAACAAAAGACCAAGCAATGAAGACGCTTTTGGGGAAGGAATGAGCGAAGAGGAAGCAAGAGAAATTGTCTGGGGTAAAATATCTAGAAATATTATAAAAAGGGTTATTAAAGGTTTTGGTTCTGTAACTAGTATGTCTGAAAAAAAAGTCCCGCCTCAATAGTAAGAAAAATTGTTAAAACAAAATTATGAAAAAAATAAGAATTCGCTACATTATATTACTAGTTTTTTTGTTAATTTTGATTTTTAACGAGGGTAACAGAACTCTTGTTAGACGATTTTTTGAAGTAAATAAATTAAATAGAATCATTAAATATGCTCGTTATCAAAATGAATTGCTTAAAAAAAGAATACACTATCTTGAAAACGAACCATCTTACTTAGAAAGAATGGTCCGTAGCGAACTAAACGTTGCAGCACCTGGAGAGATAGAGTATAGATTTTCAATTAAAGATTAGTTCGTTTTAAATATATTTTACAAATCTTAAAGTATTATATAAAATCCCGATAGATGAAAAAATTAAAAGTAATAGGTTCTATTATTTGTTTTTTCTTTTATACTGCGGCGATTTTAAACGCTGTAAACTTTAAAACGCAGTTTGATGTAGATAATACTGAAAATTGGGCAGCTATCAGTTCTAGCAATCCTGGCATTTTCTATGGAAACTTTTCTTTATCAACATCAATTGTCCTTCAATCAAACTCGAGCCTAAGTAGCGATGATTACAACACAACAAGAACCCTTACAGCAAGCAAAGAGAATAGTTTTTTTCTCTTCCAGAAAATTCACAGAATACATCTTTAAATATAAATGGAATAGTTTTAAAAGGCGCAATTTATAATGGAAGTTCTCTTAACGGCGGTGCTGCAATTCGTATTCATGGAATGAATTTTACGTTAAATGGTAAAGCGTCTTTTATACAAAATAGCTCAAGAACAGGCGCGGGAGGAGCTATATTTTTATCTTCAGGAACTCTAATGTTTACTGATAATGTTGTATTTAAAGAAAACTCAGCTTTAAGTGGAGCAGGCGGAGCTGTTTATTGTGGTTCTGGAACTGTGAATTTTAACTCTTATGTTATTGCTGAAAACAATGAGTCTTCTTTAGGCGGGGTAGTACGTGCAAATGGCATTGTTTTAAATGATGGCCGGATATTTTATTGACAATAAAGCTCTAACTCTGGCGGAGCGCTATGCTTAGTAGGCGGCGCTTCAAATATAAGAGCTATAACAAAAGATGTTTTGTTTTCTGGAAATACAATGAAAAGAGAATTAGATGGTACTTATTTAAGAAATGATATATATATGGAATCGGGCGGCAATTTGACATTTGACGTAGCTGAGGCAAGGACAATAACTCTTGACGGTGGAATACTATGCAACGCTAGCAATAATAATATTGTGACTAAAATAGGACAAGGAGTACTTATCTTTAATGGAGATTTTTACATTCAAACACTTTACGTAAATGATGGCACCTTACGTTTTGGAGATGGTTCAATATTTTCTGGAGAAAATGTTTATTTTTCATCAAGCGCATTTATAAATATGGCAACTAAAAGCTCAAACGAGCTAATATTTGAGAATTTAAGTTCAGCGGCATCTTTATATTATGATGTAGATGTGAACAGCAAATTTGTAGATCTAATAACTGTTAAGACCCGCTCCCAGATGGATGGCGCCATGATTAAAATTTCTCTTTCAGGCGTTAACAGTTCTAGTTTAAAATATAACATAATTATAGTAAGCGGTAGTGTTGGCGGATCTGGAAATATTACTTTTGACAATACAAATGCGCAAGGCAGTATAATGACTAGAGTTCATGGAGACATTGATTATGAATGAGCGCAGTATAGCTTTTGCTTTAGACACTGATTATGGCCAATCCTTAGGGGACTTCTTTTATATAATTGACACAATAGATAAAATGAATGCTCCAAGAAGCGCGCTTTCAGGTTATGATAATAATACTTTAAGTAAAAAAGATGCTTTGAATAATCTTTCTGGATATATTTATGCTAATGCCATTACACTGCCAGCCCTAAGCGATGTAAAAAGTAACATTTTTTTAAGGTTGGAAAGGCGATTTTAAATCTACTCGCAATGGTATCCAAGCGGGGTTTGATACATTAAAAGATGATGCTCATATTTTTGGTATAACAGCAGGCTCTATTGATTCTAAGTCTATTGAGAATGACGATAAAGTAGATGTAGCCGGATATAATGTTGGATGTTACGGTTCATATTTCCTTGATAATAATTTAGAAATAAGAGCGTTGCTTGCTGGTAGTAGGGAAAAATATACTTCCTCAAGAAGCATAAAGTATTTAAATAGGAAAACTAACGCAGATTTTGAAGGGTATAGCGTTAATATTGCAGCTGAACTTGCTTATAATTTCTACTACAGAGATAAATTGCGTTTAAGACCTTTTGTTGGAGTTGATTATGGTTATGTACATATAGATGATTTTATTGAAAAAGGCGCTGATGTTGCAGATCTAAGCGTTTTTAACAATTCATACAAAAAAGCCGGACCAGTATTTGGTTTTCAAATAAACAATGGTATAAATACAAAATTTAAGTGGCAGGTTGAATTAAAAATAGATTTACTTCTTTGTGGCAGATAATCCACGACTATTAAAGGAATAGAAAATAATATCTTCAATGCCGATATCGGCGCAGGAATTATTTACGACATTGCCAAGTCTTTTGGCATTTACGCAAATATAAATACTTCTATTCCTGACGCTTATACAGGCAGAGGTTTTTACTGCAATGTTGGAACAAATTTTAAATTTAATCTTGTCCAGAAAGATTTTTATGAAAAAACGTCTAAGCTAACAAGGTGAAAAATATCGTCATTTATTATATAGAGTATTTTAATTTTAACATTCCAGTTATTCCTTTTATTTTTCCTACAAATCCTTCTCCACTGACATCTACGTTTATTCTTCCGACATTTATTTGAAAACCTAATTCTCCTATCTCTGTTGCCCCTGACAAATTTATTTCTTCTAATTGGTAAGTATCTTGGATTGTAGCGTTTATATTGCCTTGAAATTCTTGCTCATGCATAATACCAGTATAGAAATTTGTTGTCCATTTAGTATGCTTTTGTGTTGATTTTGTATTCCTTTTTATTTCGTATTTACCTTTTAGCCCTACCCTTATCCTGTTGGAATTTAGTCCTTTGAAATCTATTTTTTCACCTGTAGACAAAGTTACTTCTTTCTCATTTTTGTGTGTAAATGTATATTTGCTGTACCATTCTAAATTAATATTTTCTGCTAGATTATATGTATAACCACATCCTATATGACAACTATAATATGCTGCATCGTAGTCATAACTTGCTTCTTTTTGAAAAATATCCTTTATGTCTGCACTATTAAATATGTTTTTACTTTTCCCTGCTCTTACTGATCCTTGACAATACAATCCTTCAATCTTTCCAATATCTAGCTTCCCTAACAATCCCGCTCCTATATAGCTTATATCTCCATTGCTTCTTACTTCTCGTGTAGAGAGTACGTCTTTTATTTTGTAATTTCCATTTCCATATTCACAAAATATTCCGGCTGTGATTACGTCTGTGCGCGTATACCTGTCTATTTTAAATTTTTTTGCTATTCCAAGCAACAATGATACGTTATTTAAATTTATGGTTCCTCCGGCATTATACTTGCTTTGTCCTCCGGCAAAAGCTCCAAAAATTTTTAAGTCTAAAACTTTGGATGCTTCTTGTATTCCATTATTTGCTATAAGATCTGATCCAAAATTTAAAAATACTAGTTCGCCAATCTTGCCTTCAGAAAAAGATTTCGCTTCAGGTCTGATCTCGGATTCTTTTGATTTTAATGTCGCTATTAAATCATGTGAAGCCGAATGTAAGCTGAGCTTGTGCTTAACATTGAGAGTAAGCGTTTGTCCTTGTCCTTCTATCTCTGTTATATTTAAATTATTAGCAAATCCATTATTGCTACGCAAAATAGTTATGGAATCGCCTTGTCTTAATTTAGTATAAGGAGACATTTCTATATCAATTTTGACTATACTGTTAAGATCTATTCTATTATCATGAAGTGCTTCTACTCCTCCCACTAATTTTTCTTTTCCCAGTCCATTACTTGCTATAAACATTGCGTCGCCAGATTTTATGTCTGAAGGCAGAAAGAAAATATAATTTTGAAAACCAGCAACTCCATATGCAATATTATCTTTAGAATGTATTTCCAATGTATTATTTGTTCCTCCTGCAGTTGCGCCAAATATGATACGGTCTGGATTAAGCTTGGCGGTTTTGTGGATTATAACTTTATTATCTGTTGCTAAACCAGACCTACCATCCTCAATCCATGCGCAATAAATATCCGTATTTGCAGTTCCATAAATATTAATAATATTACCTATTGCATTGCCATTGCCACGATTAAAAGCAGCATACACTCTCTGAGCTTTTGTTGTACCATATATGTTAACAGTATTGTTATTAGTATCTCCGGTGCCATTCCCAACACGCCCACAAAAAACACATGAGCTTATACTAACGTCTCCCATTATATTAACTAAGTTCCCGTTTGCATTTCCATTACCTCTAGTCCACCCGCCATAAACATTTTCTGATATTTCGGCATGGGACTTTATATTGACTGTATTGTTATTTGTATTCCCATAATTACTCCAGCCGCCATTAGCTTCCATAGTTATATGACTATCTTCAATTGTGATTGAGTTGCTGTTAGCATCTCCAAATGTTGCACTTCCACCATAAACACTTTGTCCTACGCTAGCCCCGGGTTGTATATTTACTACATTGGATATAGCACTTCCAGTACTAACATCTCCGCCCGAAATGATTCTATTTATGTTTCCGAAAAGTGTTACAGTATTTCCTATAGCATTACCGTTAACCGACTTCCCACCATAAACATCATTTACTACAGTTGCGCTGGCGTTTATTGTAACTATGTTTCCGTTTGCATTACCATTATTTTTAATCCTTCCGCCAAAAATAAATCCTGCTACAAATCCTCCAGAATTTACCGTAACAGTATTACCTAGTGCGTCGCCATAATAAACCGCTGATCCGTGAATGTCAGAATTTACTGTCCCACAATTTTTAATTACAACTGCGTTATTATATGCAGTTCCTGTGGAAACTCGCGCGCCGTATATGCAAAATATGCTATCTGGAGTTTCACCTGCGCAAGCACCATCATTAATTGTAACTTCATTGTTATATGCAGTACCTGTGTTTGTGATGTACCCACCACAAATAGTAGTTACCTTGCCTCCAGAATTTATTATGATTTTATTGTTTGACAGTAGCCCATTCGTCAATTGTGAACCATTAACCATAGCACTACCAGGAAGACGAGCTGAGACCAATACTGTGTTAAAGTTTGGATCTTCAGTCATTGGAGAGCCATCTAATGCAGAATCATTGCCGTTAATAATACCCCTAACTTCTCTATCAACTACAAGTATATGTCCTGCAAAGCAATTATGTGCTGATAATAAAAATAGCACGCATATAAAAAGTAAAGGTTTTTTCATTAAAGTTTGCCTTTTCAAATTTTTCTTAAGTTCAGATACTTTTGCAATTATAATAAACCAATCATATATAAAGTTACTTTTTTGAGAAATTTTTGTAACTTTTCAATACTTTTAGCATTATATGTTTAGAGGTTATTGTAGTACAATAGGTTCTATATTACAATGACAAAATGGGATAAAATTGATACAATTATAGCGATATAAAGTGCGAGCGCGAAAAAGGGACCTGTTGTAAAAGGTGCTTTTTGATAAATAGTAAATAGGAATAGGAAAAAGTATGAAGAGAAATGATGTAAGGAATGTTGCAATTATAGCTCACGTTGACCATGGCAAAACCACAATAGTAGACTCGTTGTTAAAGTTTTCTGGACAGTTTGCTGTTAAGGGCGACGAAGCTCAAGATATGGTTTTGGATTCTAATCCCCTTGAAAGAGAAAGAGGAATTACAATTCTTGCAAAATGTACTTCTGTAAATTACAAAGGAAACGCTATAAATATAGTAGATACTCCAGGACATGCAGACTTTGGCAGTGAGGTTGAAAGAGTATTGAAAATGGTAGATGGTGCCATACTTATGGTCGATGCCGTTGAGGGGCCTATGCCTCAAACAAGATTCGTTTTGAGAAAAGCTTTGGCTTTAGGATTAAGACCTATTGTAGTTATAAATAAAATGGACAGACCAAATACCACTCCAAGCGCTGTTGTAGATAGCGTTTTCGATTTGTTTATGAAACTTGGTGCTACAGATGAACAGCTTGATTTTCCTATTCTTTATGCTTCAGGACGTGAAGGGTGGGCGAGCGCAGACATGGATGTAAATGGTAAAGATATAGAGACTGTTTTCACTGCAATTATGACTCATGTCCCTCCTCCTGATGCTGATGAGACTAACTCTCTGCAAATGCAGATAACAATGCTTGACTATAACAATTTTCTGGGGAGTATTGGCATAGGAAGAATCCTAAACGGTTCAGTAAAAAAAGGGCAAACAATAGCTCTTGTAAATGATCAAAATGTTAACTCTCCAAAAATTACAAAAGCTGTACGTATAGATAAATTTTATGGACTTGGCAAACAAGAAGTTCAAGAGGCAAAAGCCGGCGATATAGTTGCTATATCAGGTCTTGAAGGCGTTGGAGTTGGCGATACTGTATGTAGTGTTGATAATATATTACCGCTTCCTCGTCTTTCTATAGATGAGCCAACTGTTTCAATGAACTTTCTTGTAAATGATTGCCCTTTTGCAGGTCGTGAAGGAAGATTTTTGACAAGCAGACACATAAAAGCAAGGCTTGAAGAAGAAGCTCAAACAAATGTGGGCTTAAGAATAGAAACACTGGAAGGTGAAGGCAGATTCAAAGTTTCGGGAAGAGGCGAACTTCACTTGACTGTTTTAATTGAAACTATGCGTCGCGAAGGCTTTGAGCTTTCCGTTTCTTCTCCAGAAGTTATTTATAAAGAGATAGACGGAAGAATCTGTGAACCTATGGAGTTGCTTACTCTTGATATAGAGAGCCAGTATCAAGGAGCTATTTTTGAGCTTATTGGTAAGCGTTCTGCAAAGCTTGAAAATATAGCAAGTGAAGGGGAAAATAGAATGCGTCTTGAGTATATAATACCTTCAAGGGCATTGATAGGCTTTAAAAATGAGTTTTTGACAAATACCAGGGGTCAAGGTATAATGCGCCACAGTTTTTATGATTATATGCCTAAAATCAATGTCGCAGATCTAAGAACAAATGGCGTTTTTATAGCTAAAGAGCAAGGAAAAACCACGGCTTACGCGCTAGATAATCTTCAAATAAGCGGTCAACTTTTTGTAGTTCCCGGGGTTGAAGTTTATGAAGGCATGATAGTAGGACAAAACTCAAGAGAAAATGATTTAGTCGTAAATCCATGCAAGCTTAAAAAGTTAAGCAATATGAGAAGTAAAAGCGCTGACGATGCGCCTATGCTTACCCCTCCTAGAATTATGAGTCTCGAACAAGCTGTAGAATATATTGCACCGGATGAGCTTGTAGAAGTAACTCCAATCTCCGTGCGGTTAAGAAAGAAAATTTTAAATCATCTATTAAGAAAACGTTCTTCACAAAACGAAGCTGAAGAATAAAATTTTAGACAAAGTCCCGATATTTATAATCATTAAAAAATTACGTGTCTTTTTTGTTATGCTAAACTTATTATTTTTGTACGATTCGGTAAACTCTAAGTCTAATCATAAATGGCTAGTCCATCAGGTTTTAATATAATTGCCTCCGTTTGTTGCAGTCTCGCCTGAGTTTTCGCTTCTTAATCTAATCTATTTAATACTGTTTCTGTCATTATTTCAAAAAAAATACTATATATAATATATCTGCTTGTAATCTTTGTTCTTCATTGGTAACAATAGGTGCAGTTTCATCAGACGTAGGCTCATCATGGTTCCAAATTTTCTTCGATGGATCTAGACTGGTGTCTCAAGCGCGCGCCGCACGGAGCTACTAAAAGAAGCGTAATTAGTATTACTAATTTCTTCATTTTGCCCTTCATCGTTTTTTTATGTTGAACGTTTTGTTGTATTCTTCAAGATCTGTAATGTACTCTTGTGCTTTTCTAAATGCAGTGTCTAAATTCATAGCAAAGTTTGATCTTCCAAGAATGTCTATAAAACCGTAATTTTTTAATACTTTTAATGGCTGTTTTTGTATTTGGCAAAGAATAAGACAAGTATTCGTAAACGCACATTAAAAAAGAAAGGTCCATTTATTTCATATAAAACCACGCCTTTCATATTTTTCTTGTTTTCAATTTCATCTTCATCAATACCTTCATAAGCATTGTCTGAAGAAGTATCAATATTTGCAATGTCAGCCATTCTTTTCATAAATAAGAATGCTGCCAATACCATGCCTATTTCAATCGCATAAACTAAGTCAACAAATACAGTTAAAGCAAAAGTGGTAAGCATAATAATAGAATCCGCTTAAGGGAGCTTTGAAAAGTTCTTTAAATGCTTCAAAATCCATCATTCTGTAAGCTACGGTAAATAATATTACAGCAAGTGTTACCATAGGTATAAGCACAATATAATTCATAAATGCAAGAAGGATTATTAATATAAAAATTGCATGAGCTATGCCTGCTATTGGCGTTCTTCCACCATTATTTATATTTGCGGCAGTTCTTGCTATTGCTCCTGTCGCTGGAATTCCTCCAAAAGCTGCAGAACCAATATTTGCTATACCCTGAGCAATAATCTCAGCGTTAGATCTGTGCTTTTTGCCTATCATTCCATCTGCAACTACAGCTGAAAGTAAAGATTCTATTCCAGCAAGGATTGCAATTGTCAAAGCAGGTTGAAAGAGTTTCCCTAGGGGAAAAAGACGTGGATTCGGTTATATCTCCAAAGTGATAGTAAATAGTTTCAATATTTAAATTAAAAAGTTTTACGATTAAAGCTGAAATTATCAATACAGCAAGAGGTGCTGGGAAAAACTTAAATTTTTTTGGTAGAATCTCATAAATAACAAAATGCTGACGCCTAACCCTAACGTTTGAAAAGTTATTTGATTTATATTTTTAAGATATATGATCCATTTGTCAACAAAAAAAATCATTGATTTGAGTGGAAAACAAGACAACTGCTATTCCACTTGTAAAGCCTATTGTTATAGGGTCAGGTATATAACGTATTATTTTGCCAAACTTAAATAAGCCCATCACTATTAAAAAAATACCGGCCATTGCGGTTGCTGTTATAAGTCCTTTGCCAGGCATGACTCCAGATGCTATTCCAAAAGCTATTGAAAGAGGAATAGCAATGATGCAACTATTAACCCAGCATTTATATCTGTAATTATGCGGTTGGTGGTAAATTCTTTAGGATTGTTTTTTAATAATGTAAATAATTTTGGGTTAAACATTTTAACTGGACCAACTTAACTGAATTTTTCAATTGAAAATTTAAATTCTTTTGAAATATAATTTAAATCTGCATATATAATAATACAAAATTTATGTTTACAAATGCATTTTGGTTTATATATACTTATCGTCAAATGAAAAATAAAATATTTCTAAGTTTAGGTTCGAATATTGGAAACAGAATAGAAAACATAGAGTTAACTTTATCTTTTCTACAGAGCAGTTGCTTTATCGATATAAAAAAAATCTCATCTTTTTATAAAACGTCTCCAATAGGACCAAAACAAGGAAGCTTTTATAACATTGTTGCAAGCGCAAAAACAAATCTAATTCCAGTTAATCTCCTATACCTCCTAAAACAGGCGCAAGAAGTTATAGGGCGTGTCAAAGCTTTGCATTGGGGTCCGCGCGTTATAGATATAGATATTTTATTTTTCAATAATGACATTGTTAAAAAACAATTCTTAACAATCCCTCATAAAGAAATTCAAAATAGGCTTTTCGTTTTGGTTCCGCTTGCAGAAATTGCTAGGAATTTTATCCACCCAATTTTAAAACAAAAAACATGTGATATTTTAAATGAGAAGTTGTTGACACTCAGATGTCAAAAGGTTAAAATCTTACGATAAATTCGTATAAAAAGGTGTTTAAATGAACAAGAAGACAGCCGTGACAATTTTAGATAAAAAGCGCAACAATGAAAAGGTAACGATGCTTACTTGTTACGACTATGTTATGGCAAAGCTTATATCTTCCCAAGACATAGATATGTTACTTGTTGGAGATTCTCTTGGAAATATAAAGCTCGGTTACGAAAATACTCTTCCTGTAAGTGTAGATGATATGATTTATCATACGAAATCTGTAAAAAGAGGAAATGCCGGAGCAATGCTTGTTACAGACATGCCGTTTATGTCGTATGAATCAAATGTTAAAGAAGCCGTCAAAAATGCAGGGAGAATTGTTAAAGAAGGCGCAACTGAAGCTGTCAAAATTGAAGGCGGGATAGAAATTATAGCACAGGTCAAAGCAATAGTAGATGCAAAAATTCCTGTTGTTGGGCATTTGGGTTTGACGCCACAAGCTATAAATAAGTTTGGTGGGTTTAAAGCTCAAGGAAGAGACAAAGAAGCCCAAGATAAGCTTATAGCAGATGCAAAAGCTCTTGAACAATCTGGAGCGTTTGCAATTGTTCTTGAAGCTATACCGGAGCGGCTTGCTAAAGAAGTAACAGAAGTATTAAATATCCCTACAATAGGTATAGGCGCCGGTCGTTATTGCGATGGGCAAGTTTTGGTTATTGACGATATGATTGGAATGTTTACAGATTTTACGCCGAAGTTTGTCAAGAAATACGCTAACATTGGTGAAACAATAAAAGCAGCGGTTAGAAGTTATATAGATGAAGTCAAAGAAGGAAAATTTCCAAAGGAAGAAAATACATACAAATGAAGGTTATAAAGAATGCTTCGCAGATGCAAAGAATTGCTTTTAAGCACCTTTTAGATGGTGATGAAATAGGTTTAGTTCCTACTATGGGTGCGCTTCATGCAGGACATATTTCGTTAATAGAAAAGTCGGTAAAAAATGATGACGTTACTATAGTTTCTATTTTTATAAATCCTGTCCAGTTTGGACCAAATGAGGACTACTTAAAGTATCCTCGTCCTATTAAAAATGATTTACAGATTTGCAAAAAAAATTATGTAGATTACGTTTTTATGCCCACAGTAAATGATATGTTTCCTTCGGATCATAAAACTTTTGTTGAAGTAAAAACTTTGCAGGATATAATGTGTGGCGTGTTTAGACCAACTCATTTTAGAGGTGTAGCTACAGTAGTTTCTAAGTTGTTTAACATATCTTATGCTGACAGGGCATATTTTGGCATGAAAGATTTTCAACAGCTCAAAATTATAGAGAAAATGGTCAAAGACTTAAATTTCAGAACAAAAATAGTCCCTTGTCCAATAGTCAGAGAAAAAAGCGGTCTTGCACTTTCAAGCAGGAATTCTTATTTAAGCTCACAAGAGAAGAATTTCGCGATAAGTATTTCTAAAACTTTAAAAGAAGCATCTATAGAATTCAAAAACAAACCTTTTAATATAGTTAATAAAAATGCATTAAATAAGCTAAAAAAAATTCCAAATAGTAAAATAGACTATATTGAAATTGTAAATTTAAATGATTTGTCTCCGACTAGTAAAAATGCAAAAAAAGCAGCTCTTGCTGTTGCAGTTTGGGTTGGAAAAACAAGACTTATAGACAATATCGTGATGACGAAATGAGGACGTGTACAGAATGATAAAATCAGATTATTTGGTTATAGGCAGCGGTATAGCGGGATTAAGTTTTGCGTTAAAAGCCGCAAAAAAAGGAACAGTTTCTTTAATTACAAAGAGAAAACTTTTTGATTCTTCTACGGGTAGAGCGCAAGGCGGCGTCGCTTGTGTTACCGATAACCTTGATACATTTAATGAGCATGTCCAAGATACGCTTATTTCTGGAGCAGGTCTTTGCGATAAAGAAATGGTTGAAAAAATGGTTAAAGAGGCGCCAGATAGAATAAAAGAGCTTATAGAACTTGGCGTTAAGTTTACAAAAAAAGATGATTCTCATGACTTTGATTTGGGTTTAGAGGGCGGACATGGAAAAAGAAGAGTTCTTCACGCTGGTGATGTTACTGGCGGTGAGATAGAAAAAGTTCTTATAAATAACGTTCCTAAATTTAAGAATATTACAGTTTACGAAGAGTATACTGCTATAGATTTAATTTTAGACTCTCGCGGTGTTTGTTGTGGAGCATATGTTTTAAATAATGATAAAGAAAATATAGAAATTTTTCAGTCAAAAGTAATTGTTTTAGCTTGTGGCGGATCAGGAAAAACTTATTTATATACTTCAAATCCTGATGTTGCAACAGGCGATGGCATAGCTATGGCTTATAGAGCCGGTGCCGATATAGCAAATATGGAATTTGTACAGTTTCATCCTACATGTTTATACAACAGCGAAGCTAAATCTTTTTTAATATCCGAGGCGGTTCGTGGAGAAGGCGCTATTTTAAGACTTAAAAATGGTGAACGTTTTATGGATAAGTATAGTTCGCAAAAAGAGCTTGCTCCCAGAGATATTGTAGCAAGAGCTATAGATACAGAGTTAAAAGCTAGAAGAGAAAGTTTTGTTTATTTGGATATCACATCAAAAAGCAGAGATTTCATTGTAAGAAGATTTCCGAATATATATTCTAAGTGTTTAGAATACGCAATAGATATGGCAAAAGATATGATTCCTGTAATTCCAGCAGCTCATTTCTTTTGCGGTGGCGTAAAAATAGAAGAAAACGGAAGAACTGACGTAAAGAATCTTTATGCTATAGGAGAAACCTCATGCTCTGGAGTACATGGAGCAAACAGATTAGCGTCAAATTCTTTGCTAGAAGGGATTGTTTATGCCGATAGAGCTTATAAAGATTCTCTTAAACTTTTAGATAGGCAACATTCAAAAATTGAAGAAAATGCAGATAACACTCTATATGCATCAAGAAATCATGCAACTGCTTATATGCATGAATGGGAAGAAATAAGACGTTTAGCTTGGAGTTATCTTGGGATATATCGTTCAAATGAAAAGCTTTTAAAAGCTAAAAAAAGGATAGATGTTTTAAAAAATGAAATAGATAAGTATTTTGTGCAAGCAAGTATAAGTGTTGATAGTATTGAATTGAGAAATATTGCTTGCATAGCAGAATTAATCTTACGTTCTGCAATGATTAGAAAAGAAAGCAGAGGTCTTCATTTTAATGTAGATTATCCTTTTATGTTGACTGAAACTTGTGATACAATCTTAAATATAAATATTAAAGAAGATGTCTGTGGATTTGTTTCAAAGGAAAAATATGGACATAATTAAAATTCGTGGTGCAAGACAGCATAACTTAAAAAATATAGATCTTGATATTCCTAGGAATAAGCTTGTTGTTGTTACAGGTTTATCTGGATCTGGTAAATCTTCTCTTGCTTTTGACACTATTTATGCCGAAGGTCAGAGAAAGTATGTAGAGTCTTTATCAGCGTATGCGAGACAATTCCTTGACCTTATGAATAAGCCAGATGCGGATATTATTGAAGGTTTATCTCCCGCTATTTCAATTGAGCAAAGAAATCCATCCCATAATCCTCGTTCTACCGTTGGTACGGTTACAGAAATTTACGATTATTTAAGATTACTATTTGCAAGAGTGGGTATTCCTCACTGTCCAAAATGTGGTAAAGAAGTAAAGCCTCAGTCTGCCCAACAAATAATAGATGAGATAATGAAGTTTCCCGAAGGAACAATGATTCATGTCTTCTCGCCTCTTATAAGAGGAAGATCTGGTACTTATGAAGAGCTTTTTGCTCGTCTTGCAAAGAGCGGCTATTTACGGGTTAGAGTTGACAATAATAATTACATGCTTGATGAAAAAATAGAGTTGGATAGATATAAAAAACATACAATAGATATAGTTATTGACAGAATAAAACTCAATAAAGATTTACGTATAAGAATTGCAAGCTCTGTAGAAACTGCTTTGAAAGAATCTAAAGGAATAGTTTCTGTTGGAGTTATAGAAAATGGAAAATTTGTTTCAGAAAAAGTTTATAGCGAGAAGTACGCATGCATTGGTTGTGGTATAAGTATTTCGGAAATAGAACCAAGATTGTTCTCTTTTAATTCTCCTTTTGGGGCATGTCCAGAGTGTGGAGGTCTTGGAAATAAAATAGAAATTGATGAGAATCTAGTTGTTCCTGACAAAAATCGAAGCTTAAAGCAAGGAGCGATAATTGCTTGGGCTGAACCAATAACAACAAGAGCAAATAGGTGGAAAAATAGCTGGGGCGGTTATTACTGGAAGCTTTTGTCGCATGCTGCAAAAGCAAACAAAATATCTCTAAATATAGCTTGGAAAGACTTAACAAGGAAACAACAGGGAATTCTTCTATACGGGCATGGTGATTTTGAAGGAACTATAGCTAATATGCAGCGTAGGTATAATGAAACTGAATCTGAATTTGTCAGAGAAGCAATTTTTAATAAATATATGGGACAAAAAATTTGTCCATCTTGCAAAGGGAAAAGACTTAAAAAAGAAGCTCTTTCTGTTTTAATTGATGATAAATCAATAGCAGACATTACCAAGCTGCCCGTTGAGAAATCTTTTGATTTTTTCAATAAAATTAAATTTGATGAGAAAGGTAAAGAGATAAGCAAAACTATTTTAAAAGAAATACGAGAAAGATTAAAATTTTTAAACAATGTCGGACTGGGCTATTTAAGCTTAGATAGAGAAAGTGGAACACTCTCTGGCGGTGAAGGCCAGAGAATTCATTTGGCTACTCAAATAGGTTCTGGTCTTACAGGTGTGTTGTATGTTTTAGATGAGCCTTCAATAGGTCTCCATCAACGCGATAATGACAAACTTTTAGAAACTTTGGTTAGGCTTAGAGATTTAGGAAATACATTAATTGTTGTTGAGCATGATGAAGATACAATGAGGGCAGCGGATTACATAATAGATTTAGGACCAGGAGCCGGCACTCATGGTGGTCACGTAGTGGCACAAGGAAATGCAAAAGAGATAATAAAAAGCAGAGTGTCTTTAACAGGGCAATATTTAAGCGGTGTGTTAGAAATTCCAGTGCCTAAAAAAAGAAAACAATTGTTGGATAAATGGCTTTCTGTTGAAGGGGCTCGGCAATTTAATTTAAAAAATTTAAACGTACAAATACCTCTTGGCCTTTTGGTTTGTGTTACAGGTGTATCTGGAAGCGGGAAATCTACATTAATTCACGAAATAATATATAAAAATTTGGCTAAAGAACTTTACGGATCAAAAGATACTCCTGGTAAGTTTAAAAGTATGGACGGCCTTGAAAATATAGACAAAGCTGTAATAGTAGATCAGTCTCCAATAGGAAAAACGCCAAGATCGAACCCAGCTACGTATACTGGAGCCTTTTCGATGGTAAGAGATTTATTTGCCCAAGTTCCAGAATCTAAAGCTAGAGGATACCAACCAGGAAGATTTTCTTTTAATGTAAAAGGTGGTAGATGTGAAAATTGCCAAGGCGATGGAACATTAAAAATAGAAATGCAGTTCTTGCCGGATGTTTACGTAAAATGCGATGTATGTGGAGGAAGAAGGTTTAATGAAGAAACTTTACAAATAAGATATAAAGGAAAAAATATAGATGAAGTCTTGAATATGACTGTAGAAGAAAGCGTAAAGTTTTTTGAGAATATCCCTATATTAAAAAGAATACTTTCGACGCTAGAAGATGTGGGTCTTGGCTATATAAAAGTTGGACAGTCAGCAACTACGCTTTCTGGTGGGGAAGCTCAAAGAATAAAGCTTGCTTCAGAACTTTCAAAAAGAGCTACGGGCAGAACAATGTATATTTTAGATGAGCCTACAACAGGCTTGCACTTTGCTGACGTTGCAAAACTTCTTGAAGTTCTTCAGAGGCTTTCTTATGCTGGAAATACTGTGCTTGTAATAGAGCATAATCTTGATGTTATTAAAACTGCTGATTGGGTTATAGATTTAGGTCCAGAAGGAGGAGATAGAGGCGGAAAAATTGTTGCAGAGGGCACTCCTGAAGAAATAATGAAAAATCTAAAATCTTTTACAGGTCGTTACTTGAAAGAATTTATAACCCGTCATAAAAGACAATAGTAGAAGAATCTATATTAGTTAATTGAGAGGGAAAAATGATTTTAAATCTAATAGTAAACGCTGTAATATTCTCTATTTTCTTTACGCTTATATTTTTGTTAATCTACAAAATGAAAATGCTTAAAATAAAGTTTATTCCTATATTTTTCTTCTCTGCATTATGTATTTTCTTGTAGCTTTTTTGCTTAAAAAATATATAAATCTATGAAAACAACTTCTTCTCGCAATATTAAAAATTTACTTTTGAAAGATTTAAAGACTCATATAGAATCGCAAGATTTCATTCAATTCACAAAAAGACTTTTAAATATTTGTAAAGGTAGATACGCGCAGAATGATATACTTCTTGGCGTACGAGTCTCTAATCAGAGACTTTTGGCAAAAAAGTATTGTGCATCAATAGATCTAAAAGAAATAGAAAGATTGCTTCAAGATGAAATCCATGAACTTAGGTTTATTGCATTAGTTATTTTGTCTCAAAAGTATAAAAAAGCTACCAATGATTTTAAGTCTAAAATAGCAGAAATATATTTAAGAAATTATAAATATATTAACAATTGGGATTTAGTTGATACCTCTGCGCCACATATATCTGGCCACTATTGGTATAACAATGAATTAGACAAATTTTGGGAGTTTGCTAAATCTGGAAATTTATGGAAAGAAAGGATATCGATGGTATCCACTTTTTATTTTATAAGACGAAATAGATTTGAAGAGACTTTAAAACTTGTTGAAATGTTCTTAAATCATAAGCACGATTTAATTCATAAAGCTTCTGGTTGGATGCTTAGAGAGGTCGGCAAGAGAGACATAGATAGTTTAATAATATTTTTGGATAAATATGTTACTAAAATGCCGATGACAATGCTAAGATATTCCATTGAAAAACTGTCACACCGTCAAAAGAAGCTTTACCTAAGTTTGCCAAATATCCGATAAACTCATGATGAGGTCATTAAAATTTTATCATATTGCCTTGCTCTCCATTCTCAGTGCGAATATCTATGTATAAATTTGATTCAAATTCTCTATCGCAAATCCTTTTGAACCAAGAGAGGCGGTTCTTGCATTAATGTTTATCCTTGTAGAACATGGTTGTTCGGTATCCACATAATACGTAGTAGAAAATATCATAGAAATATTCCTTACGCGAACGCCTACAATCTCTTTACATGGTGCTTCAATTGACAGATTAGACTTTATTCTTATGTTTGTGAAGGTTAATTTATGAGTATTGGTGACTGCTAAAAATTCAAACTTCGAAAGTTGTATAAAATCTCCACTAACAAATTTAAAAGATTTAGTGTATGCACTGTAACAGCTTACATCTTTTCCTTTACAAGAAGAAAATAAAGATACTAATAGTAAAAAACAACACATGGTAAGAAATAAATATTTTCTTCATTTTAAACCTCTTCAACAATTTTTTTAGATAATTTTATTATAGGCAAAGAAGAAAGTTTTTTGAGAAATTTTCGTAAAATAATCTTTATGTGATGTATGAAACCGAAACTTTAAGAAAAGAAAAATAAAAATTTGCTTGAAAAAGATTACCCTATATACTAAACTATGGCAAGTAAAAGTCTTAGGGTTTTTATAGGGGCAGATAATGAAAACAATAGCAGTTTTGCTGTTAGTTCCTTTTCTTATTTCAGGCTGCTTATATCTAACCCAAGATCATAGATCTTTAAAAACAAGACCTATTAAAGAAGTAGAATTAAAAGAATCAGAGTTACATTACGAACAAAAAGATTTCCTTAAATTTAAAAAATGTGCAGGATTTTTTCTTAAAACCAGCATTAATTTGCCTAACGATATAAATTTCTTCACTATAAGCTCAATAAATAAATTTGAAAACTTGCTGGGCATTGCAAAAACAATGTCTAACGCGGTTGTTACGCCTAATTTTAACGAAAGTATTTTATTGATTATTGCTGAGAAGTCTTTAGTAAATTTGCATGATATTGTTATAAATCAAGGTTACATGAAGGATAATAATATTTACGTTGAATATGAAATTAAAGAACAAGAGTCTGACAATGGATATTTTGTTCAAAACTTGGGCGTTTTTGAAATGGAAAAACCATCCGTTGTATTGAATGTCTATTTTATTAATAAGGATAACAAAGCATTTGTTGTTCCGTTTGGAAACAGACATAACAAATCGCCTGTAGATATTTCTGACATGTTGGAACACTATACAGGAATATACAAAGGAACTTTACCTGTAGCAAATAACAACAAAATTCTTACAGAATTGAGTTTAAAATCAGATTATTCATATACATTAAAACAAGAATATTTGGCAGATAACGGGAGAGTCTTTGAATCATCTGGGAAGTGGTATCCATCGATTGATATAAGTTCTTTTGCTCTAAATAAAAACAAAGATTTAATATTTTATTTCATTAATAGAAACGCTATAGAGAAACTTGGAATTAACGGCGAAAGGTTAGAATCAAACGGCTATATACTAAAAAAGTGAGGATATAAAATGAAATTTTCGTCTTATGCAAATACTGCTTTGGCTGCGGCAAAAGCAGGAGCGGATATTTTGCTTAGTCATTACAATGGGAAGCTAAACATTGAGTACAAAGGAGAAACAGATCCTGTTACTCAAGCTGATAAAAATTCACAAAAAGCTGTGATAAAAGTAATTAAAGATGTCTTTCCTGATCATGGTGTATTGGCTGAAGAAGACGGTGTTAAAGAAATAGATAAGAGCTATTGTTGGATCATAGATCCTTTAGATGGCACCGTAAATTTTGTACATGGTGTTCCTATGTTTTGCGTTTCTATTGGATTAAAATATAAAGATGAAGTTATTGCGGGGGTTATTTATTCTCCCGTACTCAAAGAGGTATTTATTGCTGAAAAAGGAAGAGGGGCTTGGCTTAATGGTAAAAAAATAGAAGTTTCAAAAAATCAAGATATTATAAGATCTTTGGCAGCTACAGGTTTCCCATATTATTTTAGAAAAGACAGCAAGAGAGTAATGAAAAATTTTTACAATATAGCTTATGAAGCGCAAGGGGTGAGGAGACTAGGTACAGCAGCTTTGGATTTAGCTTATGTTGCTTGTGGACGTTTCGATTTTTTTTGGGAAGAGGGATTAAAACCTTGGGATGCTGCTGCAGGTATTTTAATAGTTAAAGAAGCAGGCGGAAAAATTTCAGATTATCATGGTGACAACAATCCTTTATTTAGCGGTACTCTTCTTGCGGCAAATAACCAGACTATACATAAAAAAATACTTGATATTATAAATGAAAGATAAAAAGAAATACGTTTTAAAGGTAATAAAGATTCTAAAAGAATCTTTTGCCGATATAAAATGTCCACTAAAGTTTTCAAATCCTTTTGAGCTTTTGGCGGGTGTAATATTATCTGCTCAATGTACGGACGAAAGAGTAAATAAGGTAACAGAAGGCTTGTTCAAAAAATATAAAAGTTTACAAGATTATGCTAATGCTGATATATCTGAACTTGAAAATTGTATAAAATCAGCTGGTTTTTTTAGAAACAAAGCAAAAAGCATTATAAAATCCGCTCAAATGGTATTAAATTCATATGATGGGAAAGTCCCTCAAACAATGGAAGAACTTATTAAACTTCCTGGCGTTGCAAGAAAAACGGCTAATGTTGTTTTAGGGCATGCTTTTTGTAAAGCAGAAGGTATTGCTGTTGACACGCATGTTATAAGAGTAGCAATCTTGCTCAAACTTACGAATCATGAAAGCCCTGCTAAAATAGAAAAAGATTTAATGGAAATAGTTCCTAAACAATATTGGATTGAGATTTCTCTTCTTATCCAGACTTTGGGAAGAAGGATTTGTAAGGCAAGAAATCCAAACCATAAGGACTGCCCACTAAATAAGATTTGCCCGTCTGTCAAGAAAGCAATTACGACACAATAAAACATTGCAAAAACATTTCCTAAATTTGACAAAATTGTCGTATTTTTATACTATTTAAGCATATGTAGCAAGCCGTACCCTAACTAAAATTATAACATTTCAGCTTAAATCCATGAGGAGGCGTACTATGGCGGTTAAAGTAGGGATCAATGGTTTTGGTCGTATTGGACGTTTGGTATTTCGCGCAGCTCAGAACAGAAGCGACATTGAAGTTGTAGCTGCCAACGATTTGATTAGCGTTGATTATATGGCTTACATGTTAAAGTACGATACTGTTCACGGGCAGTTTAAAGAAACAGTTGAAGTAAAAGACGGAAATCTAGTTGTAAATGGAAGAACTATCAGAGTAACAGCTGAGAAGAATCCTGCAGATTTGAAGTGGGGAGAATTTGGGGCTGAATATGTTGTAGAATCAACGGGACTTTTCCTATCAAAAGACAAAGCTCAAGTTCATATTGATGCAGGCGCGAAGTATGTTGTAATGTCTGCTCCTTCAAAAGATGATACTCCGATGTTTGTTTGTGGAGTGAACTTAGATTCTTATAAGAAAGGAACTCAGTTTGTATCCAATGCTTCTTGCACAACAAACTGTTTGGCTCCTGTAGCAAAAGTTTTGAACGATAAATTCGGCATTGTAGATGGCTTGATGACTACAGTGCATGCTACTACAGCAACGCAGAAAACTGTAGACGGACCTTCTGCAAAAGATTGGAGAGGCGGGAGAGCAGCTTCAGGAAATATAATTCCTTCTTCTACAGGTGCAGCAAAAGCAGTGGGCAAAGTAATTCCTGAATTGAACGGAAAATTGACAGGTATGTCTTTGCGTATTCCTACTCTTGATGTTTCTGTAGTGGATTTGACAGTAAATTTAGCAAAATCTGCCACATATGAAGAAATAAAAGCAGTTATGAAGTCTGCTTCGGAAAATGAACTTAAAGGTATCTTGGGATATACTGAAGATGAGGTAGTTTCTTCAGATTTCTTGGGAGATGCTCGCACGTCAATATTCGATGCAAAAGCAGGAATTGCTTTGACCGATAAATTTGTTAAAGTCGTTTCTTGGTATGACAATGAATGGGGCTATTCAAATAAAGTTTTGGAACTTATTGCCTATATGAAGAAAGTAAACGGCTAATTTTGCTTAAAATAAATTAACAATGCCAGCGCTATGTATTACTTGCGTAACTAGTATTGCTAAAGTAAAAGTTTATAAAAACGATAAGACCCGCGCTTGCGCATTTAGATTTGCGTTGCGTGGTTTTTGGTCAAACGGAGCCTTAAATGAAAAAGACGCTTACTGATATTGATGTGAAGGGAAAGAAGGTTTTGGTTAGAGTAGATTATAATGTGCCGCTTGACGCAAATCTTAAAATAACAAACGATAAAAGAATTATGGCTACTCTTCCTACAATAGAGTATCTTTTGAAGAAAAATGCTGCAATAATTCTTATGTCCCATTTAGGAAGGCCAAAGGGTAAAGTTGTTCCTGAAATGAGCTTAAAACCGGTTGCTCTTCGTTTAGGAGAAGTTTTGGGTAAACTTGTTAAATTTGTAGGTGGAGACTGTATAAGTGCTGAGTCAAAGAAAGCGGCTGCAGATCTAAAGCCAGGAGAAATTCTTTTGCTTGAAAACTTGAGATTTCATCCTGAAGAAGAAGGCAAAAATGCATCAGGTGAAAAAGAAAAAGCTGCTATGGACGCTTTTGCTAAAGAACTTGCTTCTACGGGTGAGGTTTTTGTCCAAGATGCATTTGGTACAGTGCACAGATCTCATGCCTCGACGGCTGGGATTGTTAATTATGTTAAAGACACAGCAGCAGGATTCCTTGTAGAAAAAGAGCTAAAATTCTTGGGAGGATCTCTTGAAAACCCTGTAAGACCTTTCTTGGCAATTCTTGGCGGAGCAAAAGTATCTGATAAGATAAATGTTATAGAAAACCTTTTAAGCAAAGTTGACGCTATTATTGTCGGCGGAGCTATGGCTTATACATTCTTAAAGGCTCAAGGCGTAAGCACAGGAACATCTTTGGTTGAAGATGACAAACTTGATTTGGCTTTAGAACTTCTTAAAAAGGCTAAAGAAAGAAAAGTTGATTTCTTACTTCCAGTTGATCATGTTGTTGCAAATAAAGTGGACTTTGCAGGAAAGAACGTCCCTTCAGACGCTATTGTAGAAACCACAATAGATGAATCAATAAGCGAAGGCTTTATGGGCGTAGATATTGGAGACAAATCAATAGAAAAATTCGCAGAAGTTGTTAAGTCGGCAAAAACAATAGTTTGGAATGGTCCTTTAGGAATTTTTGAAATAGATGAATTTTCAAAAGGTACCGTTGAAATTGCGAAGATGGTTGCAGACGCTACAGACGAAGGATCTATATCTGTCGTTGGCGGTGGAGACTCTGTTTCTGCTGTAAAAAAAGCAGGTGTAGATAAGAGAATAAGTCACATTTCCACAGGCGGAGGAGCGTCTTTGGAATTCTTAGAAGGAAAAGATCTTCCTGGAATAGCCGCTCTCCCAGATAAAAAGTAGAAATAAATAAAACATCTAGATGTAGTTGTGACTATTTCGTGACGAAGAAATTTGTCAGAACTCCGCAAAGATACGAAATAAGTTTGACATACGTCGGTTTTTGTAGTAGAATAACGCCATTATGAATCTTTTATTTTTTGCTTTAAAATTTGTTCATTATTCAGTATGCATAGGATTAATTTTTGTAGTTCTTCTGCAAGCAGGAAAAAGTGGAGGGATGGCTGGTATTTTTGGCGGCGGTGGTTCAGATCAAATTTTTAATGCCCCGTCGGGTATGGCTTTTATAAAAAAGTTGACGATAGTTATGGCTTGTATATTTTTGTTTACTTCTTTACTGTTAACAAAACTTTCCGCAAATATTGGTATGATGTCTATCGTAAATCAACTTTCAAATATCCCTTTAAGTGCTGCTCCAGTGGAGCCTGTAGGTATGTAGGTAAATAGCAGCAACGCTGGGGTGGCGGAACTGGCATACGCGCACGTTTGAGGGGCGTGTCCTTAATCGGATGCGGGTTCAAATCCCGCCCTCAGCATTTTAATGCCAATATTTTTGCGGGTGTAGTTCAGCGGTAGAACGTCTCGTTGCCAACGAGAAGGTCGTGGGTTCAAGTCCCATCGCCCGCTTATTAGACTAAATTTGAATCCTCTGTTTATCATCAAATCACTGAAAAGTTAGTTAATAGAAAATTAAATTCTTTCCTACCCTTATTCTTTGCCTTTCCCGCTATCATGCCCGAAGTTGCAGGGTCTAGTTGTTGATGTGTTTTGACATTGTAACATTGCGCGCGCATTAGCATATTGAAGTGAGGGAAACAAATAAGAAGGAAAGAGAAAGAAGCGACAAATATAGCATAACGCCAACTATAATATATAATAAGGGATATTAGAGAAGCGCAAGACATATACGAACGAGAAGTAAAAGAGCAAAACAAAGAGCATTGAATACTAAATAATATGAACAGAATGATAACCAAAAACGAAAATATTAAAATAATAAAGGGAAAGAGATATACTGATAAAAACGTATATGATGCTACTAATGAAGATTGGATATTATTTTAATGAGTTTAAGAAGATATATGTTTCTTTTAGTTGAGGCAAAGACAGCGGCGTATTATTGAATATGTGTATAGATAAAGTGCGAAAATTGAAACGCAAAATAGGATGTTTATTTATAGACGTAGAAGCGCTTTATTCTTTGAGCGCTAATTTTGTAAAAAGAATGATATTTAACAATTTAAACGTGTTAGAGCCATTTTGGGTATGTTTGCCTATGGAAAGCCCGAATTCTTTAAGTTATTTAGAACCTACTTGGATATGGTGGGATAAAGACAAGGAAAAGATTTGGGTTAGGGGAATGCCACAAAATCAGTTTGTAATTAATGAGGGAAACAATAAGTTTGACTTTTATGAAAAAAATATGTCTTTTGAGAGATTTGTAAAGTATTTTGGTGCTTGGTATGGAAAAAGAGAGAAAGCTGCTTGTTTACTTGGGCTGCGAACAGATGAGAGCTTAAACAGAGTTAGAGCAATTTTTCACAATAATAAAGTAAAGTATAAAAACTTGGAGTATTCAACAAAAGTGAACGATGTGACATATAATTTTTATCCGATATATGATTGGGCAGTTTCAGACATGGAAAAGTTTTACTAAATTTCTGTTAAAGACACTTCCTGTAGAAACAGCAAATACTTATAAACACAAATTTGTTAGATTTATCAAGTATTGGCATAGAATCGGATGTCCCGTAGTAGATGATCATGTAAAAATTTTAGAAAATAAGTACGCAAACTATATTATAAATACTCGCAGGTACAGTAATAGAGGGGCAAAAAATAAAGAAGTAATTAAATTTAAAAGAATTGTTGATGAGTCGCCCGGACTTGACAATAAAGATGATTATCTCACATGGAGAAGAATGGCGATGCGTATAATTAAAAATGACATTATATGTTATAGTTTATCGTTTTCTATAACAAAAGATTTAACTTTACGACAAAAAAAATTAGTGGAGAAATATAAAAATTTGTAGAAAGTCTAATTTTATCATAGGAGTATTTTATGTTTAAAAGTCCAGTATATGATATTAGAGCAGTTAAAGTTAGTAAAATAAAAGCAAATAATTATAGCCCAAATAGAGTTGCGCCTCCGGAAATGAAGTTACTATATGAAAATATCAAAAACGATGGATATACAATGCCAATAGTTTGTTATTATGATAAAAAGAAGAATAAGTACATAATAGTTGACGGATTCCATCGTTACACTATAATGAAACAATATAAAAGATATTTATAAACGAGAAAATGGGAAAATACCTGTATGTGTAATTGATAAGGATTTAAGTAATAGAATGGCAAGTACTGTAAGACACAATAGAGCAAGGGGAAGCTCTGATGTTGACTTAATATCTAGTATAGTAGCAGAACTTGTAGAAATAGGAAAAACGGAATCGTGGATATCAAAGCATTTAGGGATGTCCGTTGATGAAATCTTAAGGTTAAAGCAGTTAACAGGATTAGCTTCTTTATTTGAAGATTGCAAATTTTCAAGGTCATGGGAACCTGGTGAAATAATGGAACAAGATTATTAGATAATCATTTATATGTATTTGAACTTTTTCATGATTTAATCTTTAAAAACACTTAAGATGTATGCTTTCATAAGATAAATCAAAAAAAGGGAGACGCTATTATGAAGAAACTTATGGCAGCATTGTTTACAGCAAGTTTGTTGATCGGG
>JAISEM010000027.1 GCA_031264105.1 Endomicrobium sp. | reverse complement strand
GGACTCGTTCTTAGTACGAGAGGACCGGAATGAACATACCTCTGGTGTTTCGGTTGTTCCGCCAGGAGCATTGCCGAGTAGCCAAGTATGGACGAGATAAACACTGAAAGCATATAAGTGTGAAACTCACCTTAAGATAAGGTTTCCCTGAAGGGTACTTGTAGACTACGAGTTTGATAGGCTGGAAGTGGAAGTGCAGTAATGTATGTAGCTAACCAGTACTAATTGCCCGTTTGGCTTGGTCGCATTATCTAATTTCTGTTTTTTTTATTTAATATTTTCAGCTATTTATTTATCGTGATTTTTATAATATCGGTATTTTGATTTTAGAATAATATGAATTTGAATAAATCTATTTTTGGTGGTTATTCCGATGGTGTTCACACCCGATCCCATTCCGAACTCGGAAGTTAAGCCCATCAGGGCCGATGGTACTTGGACCGTAGGGTCCTGGAAGAGTAGGTTGCTGCCAAATTAAACTTCTTCCTGCGGATTTTGTTATCTGCAGGAAAAGTTTTCTTGTTGTTAATTTATTTTTTTTGATTGGTAAAATTAAAAAGGATGTAAAAAAATATTTATATACAATAGAAAAAGAAAAAAATCTTTTCTCTATGAACGGATATTTAGGGAGTAGCAAATGCCAAGCTTAAGAAATCAACAAAAACTAAAAAGTTTAGTTGAAAAGTTTAGAATTATGAATGGATTGATATTTACAGAATATCATGGGCTTACAGTTAAAGAGATATCTGAGCTTCGTTTAAGGCTTCGTATGTTAGGAAGTGAATATATTGTTATTAAAAATACTTTAGGAAAAGTAGCTGCTAGAAATACTGGTATTAAAGTAGATAATGTTTTTTCTGGTCCAATAGCACTTGTTATTGAGAACAAAGATATTATGTCGTCTGCAAAAATTGTTGTAGAATTTGCAAAAATGCATACGAAATTAAAAATTAAAGCGGGTTTTTTAGAAGGAAAGTTCATAGATGCATCAGTTGTTAAACAATTGTCGGAATTGCCTTCTAGGGATGTTATTGTTGCCAGAATGTTATTTATTATGAATATTCCGATAATAAATTTTATAAATGTGTTAGTTGCAAGTATCAGAGATTTAATGATTGTTCTAAATACTGTTATAGCAAAAAGTAATCAAAGTGAAAAGTTAAAAATAAGTTAATAATGGAGGATAGTACGATGACAGAATTGTCAAAAGATAAGTTAATTGAAGCGATTTCTTCTCTGTCAATTATTGAGCTTTCCGAGCTTGTAAAAGCACTAGAAGAAAAGTTTGGGGTATCAGCATTAGCTCCTACGGTAATGGCAGCTGCTTCTACAACAAATGTGGTGGCCGCAGATGTAGTCGAAGAAAAGACAGAATTTAATGTTATTCTTACTAGTATAGGTGCAAGCAAAATAAATGTTATCAAAGTTGTAAGAGAAATTACTGGATTAGGACTTAAAGAAGCAAAAGATCTTGTAGATGGTGCTCCTAATATCGTAAAGGATAATATTTCTAAATCTGAAGCTGAAGAAATAAAGAAAAAACTTATTGAAGTAGGCGCAAGTGTTGAGCTTAAGTAGATATTAATTTTGTAGAAATAAAAGAGATTATTTTGTTGTGTTGGTTTTTATAGAATATAGTTGACAAATAATATATATTATTGATACAATGAACAGATATTTGTATAAAAAAATTTATAGCAAATAGGTTAGAGAGTATAATGAATAAAGTTAATTTTGGAAAGATTGCAGTTCCAATAGATCCTCCTCTTCTTTTAAAAATGCAAAAAGATTCTTTTTCTGGATTTATGCAACAAGATGTTCTTCCTGAAAAAAGAAAATTTCAGGGACTTGAGAGCGCTTTTAGAGATACGTTTCCTTTAACAAATTCTGATGGAAGTTTAATTTTAGAGTATGTTTCTTATTCGTTTGATGAGCCTAGGTATTCTGTTGAAGAATCAATTGCTAGAGATGTAACTTATGCAGTTCCATTGAAAGTTAGATTAAGGCTTATGTATAAGAACGAAAATGGTAATGAAGAAAAATTGTCTGAACAAGAAGTATATTTTGGAGATATTCCTTTGATGACAGATACAGCCACTTTTATTATAAATGGGGCTGAGCGTGTTGTTGTAAGTCAAATTCATCGTTCTCCAGGAGTAATTTTTGAAGAAGATGAGGAAAAGAAAGCTACTATTTTAGGAAAATCTTTATATTCTGCAAAAATAATTCCGTATAGAGGGGCATGGGTTGAGTTTGAATTTGATCAAAATGGTATTTTATATGTAAGAATTGATAGAAAAAGAAAAATATTTGTAACTACTTTTATACGTGCATTAGGATTTGAAACTGATGAGAGTATTCTGAATCTTTTTAAAGATGTTAGAGAGATATCACTAGATGCTACATTGAATTCTTTTGCTAATGAGTATGTTGCTGAAGATGTTTACGATACAAATACAGGTGAAATAATAGCAGGTATTGGGAAAGAATTGAAAGAAGATTTAGTAAAAAAACTTCAAATGAAAGGATTTACTAAAATATTAGTTTTTAAAGATACCTCTATTCTTTTGACACTGAAAAAGGATATTATTAAAAGTCAAAAAGAAGCTATTAGCTATATATATAAAATTCTAAAAACACAAGAATTTATTATGCAAGAAAGAGCACAAGGTTTCTTAGAAGAACTTCTTTTTAAATCTGTCAGAAGATATGATTTGACTACAGTTGGAAGATATAAAATACTGAGGAAATTAACTCCTATTTTTAAATATTATGAAAAAAAATTTAATTTAGTAATGCCTGCAGAGAATAAAAGAGCTCTTACAAAAGAAGATGTTGTGGCTACTCTTAAATATCTTTTAATGCTTTATAATGGAGAAGCTGAATTTTCTCAAGATAAGCATATTATTAAAATAACTTTAGATGATATAGATCATTTGGGAAATAGAAGGGTAAGATCTGTTGGGGAATTGCTTGAAAATCAAATAAGAATTGGACTTGTACAAGTGGCGAGATTTGTAAGGGAACATATGAACAATCAAGATAAATATAATGTTACTCCAAGATCTCTAATAAATATCACTCAATTTGTAGCTCAAATAAGAAAATTTTTTGGAACTTCGCAACTTTCACAATTTATGGATCAAATAAATCCTTTGGCGGAACTTACTCATAAAAGAAGACTTTCTGCTTTAGGTCCAGGAGGATTAAATCGCAAAAGAGCCGGTTTTGAAGTTAGAGATGTTCATCACACTCATTATGGAAGAGTTTGTCCGATTGAAACTCCAGAGGGACCAAATATTGGATTAATAACGTCTTTATCGACGTTTGCAAGGGTAAATTCTTATGGTTTGATAGAGACTCCATATAAAAAAGTAGAAAATGGTAAGACAATAAACAAGATTGAATATTTAACTGCGGACAAAGAAGATGAATTTTTTGTTGCGCAGGCAAACACTCTCTTAGATAAAGATGGAAATATTCTATCAGATTCAGTTCAAGGG
Organism: Endomicrobium sp.; assembly: GCA_031264105.1. Classification (GTDB taxonomy): domain Bacteria; phylum Elusimicrobiota; class Endomicrobiia; order Endomicrobiales; family Endomicrobiaceae; genus Endomicrobiellum. The sequence goes on along the minus strand of JAISEM010000027.1, from coordinate 9,961 downwards.
CGTAAATGGAATGATTTTTTATTTCAGCCTCCTTCTAAAGTTGATTATATGGATATTTCTCCTATGCAGGTTATATCTGTTTCAGCTGCATTAATTCCTTTTTTGGAACATGATGATGCAAATCGTGCTTTAATGGGTTGTAATATGCAACGTCAAGGTGTGCCTTTGTTAGTGACAGAGTTTCCTTTAGTCGCAACTGGTATTGAAGAAAAAATTGCGAGAGATTCTGGAGTAGTTGTGGTTGCAAAATCTGGAGGTGAAATTATATCTGTTTCTTCAAATGAAATAATGATTTATTCTGAAAATAATGTAGTGGAAGTATATAAATTAAAAAAATACTTACGTTCAAATCAAGATACATGCATAAGTCAATATCCTTTGGTAATTTTAGGCGATGTTGTAAAAAAGGGACAAGTGATAGCTGATGGTCCTGCAACAAATGATGGACAACTTGCGCTAGGACAGAATCTCATTGTTGCATATATGCCATGGGATGGGTACAATTTTGAAGATGCAATGTTGTTATCAGAGAAATTAATTCACGATGATAAGTTTACTTCGATACATATAAGAGAGTTTCAGATTGAAGCAAGGGAGGTAAAAGGTCATCCTGAGGAAATAACGAAAGATATTCCAAATGTAGGCGCTGAAGATCTTTTAAATCTTGATGAGAATGGAGTAGTTAAGATTGGTTCAATAGTTCAGAGGGGAGATATTCTTGTAGGAAAAACAGCACCTAAAGGTGAACAGCAAACTACTCCTGAAGAAAGATTATTACGAGTTTTATTTGGTAAAAAAGCTGAGGATGTACAAGATGCATCTCTTAGAGTTCCTCCAGGAATATCAGGTAAGGTTATAGATGTTAGGACCTTTGTAAGACTTGAAAAACTTACAGAAAAAGAGAAAGAAAAAAAATATGATGATATGCGTAGTGCTTATGATTTGGCAAGAATAAAATTGCGTAGAGATAAGAAAAAGTGTCTTGAAAATATAAAAAAATCTGATGTCACAAAAGCAGAGGCTCTTTATAGGGCCAAAGAGGAAATTTTAAAACGCGACTATGAAAATGGGAAAGAAAGATTTAAAAAAGGGGATGATTTGCCGGTTTCTGTAAATAAAACCGTAAAAGTTTATATTGCAACAAAATTAAAAGTTCAAGTTGGCGATAAGCTTGCAGGTAGACATGGTAATAAAGGAGTTGTTGCGCGAATACTCCCTATTGAAGATATGCCGAGACTTCCTGATGGGACTCCTGTTGATTGTGTTCTTTCTCCTCTTGCAATTCCTTCTCGTATGAATGTAGGACAGCTTCTTGAAATTATGTTGGGTTGGGCAGGCAAGGAATTAAAAACTCAAATGATTACTCCTGTTTTTGATGGTGCAAGTGAAGAGCAAATAAAAAATTATGTGGAAAAAGCTAAAGAAAAAATAATAAATGAAAGAAAAAAATTTTTAAGGGAACATGGTTTGGTAGGCAAAGCACTTGAAGAATCTTTAAACAAATTTATTGATGAAAATTTACCTACAAATGATTGTAAGATTACTCTTTATGATGGCAGGACTGGTGAACGGTTTATGGAAAAAGTAACAGTTGGAATTATGTATGTCATGAAGCTAAATCATCTAGTAGAAGATAAAATGCATGCGAGATCAACCGGTCCATACTCACTTATTACACGTCAACCACTAGGAGGTAAAGCTCAACTTGGGGGGCAAAGATTCGGAGAAATGGAAGTATGGGCAATAGAAGGTTATGGAGCTGCTCATACATTGAGAGAGTTTTTAACTGTAAAATCTGATGATGTAGATGGAAGAATTAAAATGTACGATTCAATTGTAAGAGGTGAATCTATATCTAAGCCTGGAGTTCCGGAATCATTTAAGGTTTTGGTAAACGAGCTCAAAGCTTTAAGTCTTAATGTTGAACTTATAAATGAGTGTAAAGATGGTGAAGAAAAAAAAGAAATGAAAGGTGTTAATAAAAACAATGGCTAAAATAAATTTTCGAAATCAGAAAAAACAAATTAATAATCTCAATTTCACGAATTTTGATGCTATTAAAGTTACCGTTGCAAGTCCTGAACAGATACGAGCTTGGTCTTATGGAGAGGTCAAAAAACCTGAAACTATTAATTATAGAACTTTTAAGCCTGAGAGAGATGGATTATTTTGTGATAGAATTTTTGGACCTACTAAAGACTGGGAATGCCATTGTGGAAAATATAAATATATAAAACATAAAGGGACAATTTGCGATAGGTGTGGTGTTGAAGTTACTGAATCTAAAGTAAGAAGGGAAAGGTTTGCTCATATAAATCTTGCTGTTCCTGTGGCGCATTTATGGTTTTTGAGAAAACCACCTTCAAGAATTGGAATTCTCTTGAATATGAAAATTTCTGATTTAGAGAAAATTATTTATTATACGAGATATGTGATTACAGATGATTTGAAAGATCATTCTGGTTTTTTTTGTCTTATTGAAAAAGGGACTCTTTTAAGAGGAGAAGAGTTTGATATATTTAAATATGGGATAAACAGTCCTATTGTAAAAGAAGAATTTAAAACTATATTTGATGGTATTGTTGTGGAAAAAATTATATTGGATTCTGATAGAACTAAAGCTTTAAAACAACTTAAGCTTTTAGTGAAAAATCAAATTGATTTAACTAAAATATCTTCTGATGAAATCATTCAAAAAATATTTGAAAGTATTGAAAAAGGCGATATTTATTATAAAGTTTATTTTAAACCACACTCAGCGTATTGTTATAGTGATTTGAATTTAGTAAGTCGTAATGAGATAAATAAAATTTTTTCTGAAAACTTTGAGAAAGATGATACAATTTTAATAACAGAATCTGATAAAAAAATTAAGATAGAGTTTTTTGATATTGAAAAAGATAATTTTTATAACGAACTTAGAAAAAATAATGAAATTTTGGGAAAATATGATGGACAATTAAAAATTGAAGTATTTAAGAATGAAATTCCTTTTATAAAGAATTTTTCGAAACCAGGAAGTACCTTACTACTTGAAGAAAATGATGTAAAAAATATTCAAAATGGATTTTGCAATAATTTAAAAGTTAATATAGGTGCTACTGCAATAAGAGAACTTTTAGAGAAAATTAATTTAAATGTGGAATCTGAAAATATATATCGTGAAATTAAGAAAATAAAATCTGATGCAGAAAGAGCAAGACTTATCAGAAAACTTAGGGTAGTTGAAGGATTTTTAGAATCTAAAACAAGGCCTGAATGGATGGTGCTTACTGCTCTTCCTGTGATTCCTCCAGATTTAAGACCGTTAGTTGCTTTGGATGGTGGAAGATTTGCAGCTTCTGATTTAAATGATTTATACAGAAGAATAATCAACAGGAATAATAGATTGCGTCATATTGAGCAATTGAAAGCTCCTGCTGTTATGATAAATAATGAAAAGAGGCTTTTACAAGAAGCAGTTGATGCTTTAATAGATAATGATTCAAGAACACGACCTATAACTGGTGCTGGAAATAGACCGCTTAAATCATTATCAGATACTCTTAAGGGTAAACAGGGTCGTTTTAGACAAAATTTGCTTGGAAAAAGGGTTGATTATTCGGGAAGAAGTGTAATTGTTGTAGGTCCTAATTTAAAATTGAGCCAATGTGGACTTCCCAAAGAGATGGCTTTAGAACTTTTCAAACCTTTCATTATAAGGGAATTAATAAAACAAGAAAATGCAACGTTAAAGTCAGCTAAAAAAATGCTTGAAAGAGGTGATCCAAAAGTGTGGAATATACTTGAAAAAGTTACGCAAAATCATTCCATTCTTTTAAACAGAGCTCCTACACTTCATAGGTTGGGTATACAAGCTTTTAATCCTGTTTTAGTTGAAGGTAAATCAATACAACTTCATCCTCTTACTTGTTCTGCTTTTAATGCGGATTTTGATGGTGATCAGATGGCGGTTCATTTACCTATTTCTCTTGAAGCACAGCTTGAAGCGAAGGTTTTGATGATGGCTACAAAAAATATATTATCGCCAGCTTCCGGTAAGCCCATAGCTGTTCCATCTCAAGATATGGTTTTGGGTAGTTGTTATCTTACAAAAGAGAAATTTGGAGTTTTGGGTGAAGGCAAAATTTTTTCTTCAGCAAATGAGGTTATTAGTGCTTATCAATCTGAAAAGGTTGATTTGCAAGCAAGAATTAAAGTTTTAAATATTACAAATATAAGAGATGAAAAACTTAAGGATAGTGAACAATTGGATGTTTCAAAATGGAAAAATTATAAATCTGAAAATGGAAAGGAAATTATTAATTATACAACTGTTGGAAGGATTTTATTTAATGAACGACTTCCTAAGAGTAATGATGGATCTTATATTTTAGGTTATCAAAACAAAAGCATGACAAAAAAAGAACTCGGAATTCTTGTTGATGGATGTTATAAAAAACTTGGACAGTTTGGAACTACTGTACTTTTAGATGAAATAAAGAAAATAGGTTATAAATATGCGACTCTTGCTGGTATTTCTATATCAATAAATGAAATGAAGATTCCACCTAAAAAAGAAAAAATGGTAACGGAAGCAAAAATAAAAATAAAAGAAATAGAAGGACAAGCTAAACTTGGATTGATAACTGAATCAGAACGTTACAATAAAATTATTGATATTTGGACAAAAGTTACTGATGAAGTTGCAGATATAATGTTTGATGAAATGAGAAAAGAGGAAACTGAAATATATAAGACCGGAAAAAATCGTTTTAATTCTATATTTATGATGGCAAATTCTGGTGCAAGAGGATCGAGGCAACAGGTAAGACAACTTGCTGGTATGAGAGGCCTCATGGCAAAGCCTCAAAAAAAACTTACAGGTGGTGTTGGTGAAATTATTGAAACTCCTATTATCTCAAATTTTAGAGAAGGGCTTACTGTATTGGAGTACTTTATTTCAACACATGGAGGACGTAAAGGGCTAGCTGATACTGCATTGAAAACAGCTGAAGCTGGTTATCTAACCAGAAGGCTTGTTGATGTAGCTCATGATGTTGTTGTAAGAGAAGAAGATTGTAAAACTATCAATGGTGTTTTTATAGGTACTTTACGTAGTGGCTATGAAATAATTGAAAAAATAGATGAACGTGTTATCGGTAGGGTAGCGCTTGATAATGTGGTTGATATTGTACACGATGAAATTATAGTAAAAAGAGGTGAACTTATTAGCTCTGAAAAAGCACAAAAGCTTATTGAAGCTGGTATTGATAAGATAGGTATTAGAAGTATTTTAACATGTGAATCTGAACGTGGAGTATGTGCAAAATGCTATGGTATAAATCCTGCTACTGGTAGACAGGTTGAGGTGGGTGAAGCGGTAGGTATTCTTGCGGCACAATCAATAGGTGAGCCTGGTACACAGCTTACGTTAAGAACGTTCCATATTGGAGGAGCTGCAAGTCGTGTTATACAGCGTTCTGAAGTTTATGCTGAGAATAATGGAACAGCAGACTATTATAATTTAAAAACTATCCAAAATAGAGAAGGAGAAACTATTGTATTAAGTAGAAACGCGGAACTTGCATATACAGAATCTCCGGTTCATCGCAGACATGTTTATCAGATACCATATGGCGCAGTGATCGAAGTACATGATGGAGAATATATTGAGATTAAAGTTGATGCTGTAACTGGTATAAAGAAAAATGTTTTAATAGCGAAATGGGATCCACATTCAAAGCCAATTATTTCAGAGTTTGAGGGTACGGTACATTTTGTAAACGTAAAAGATGGAGTGACATTACATAAAGAAAAGTCAAAAATAACTGGGCAGATTGAAAGAGTTATTGTTGAACATTCTTCTGATAGAAAAAGCCCTAAGATAGTTATTAAGAAGGATAATAAAATAGTTGTTGAATACCCACTTCCTGTAGATACGACTCTTGTAGCCCATGATGGAGATAAGATTAAAGTAGGTGATATTTTGGCAAAAATTCCACAGGAATTTTCAAAATCAAAAGATATTACTGGTGGTTTACCAAGAGTTGCTGAATTATTTGAGGGAAGGAGGCCAAGGAGTGCTGCTGTTATTTCAGAAATTGATGGTGTAGTTCATTTGGGTGGGACTACTTCAAGAGGTAGTATAAAAGTTGAAGTCGAAAATCTTGAAACACAAATGAAAAAAAGTTATATTATTCCTACAGGTCGTCATTTAGTTGTTTATGAAGGAGATAGAGTTAAAGAGGGTGAAGTTTTATCTGATGGAGCAATAAATCCACACGATATTCTTAAAGTTAAAGGACCTAAAGAAGTTCAAGAATATCTCGTTAATGAAATTCAACAGGTTTATAGACTCCAAGGTGTAACAATTAATGATAAACATATTGAAATAATAGTAAGACAAATGTTATCAAATGTAAGAATAGTAGATTCAGGTGATAGTAAATATCTTAATGGAGAAATTGTTTCAAGACATAAATATGAAATAGATCGAAGAATTGTCAAAGAAAAAAATGGAAAATCTCCTTTAGCGTATCCTATTCTTTTAGGTATAACAAAAGCTTCATTATCCTCTGATTCATTTATTTCTGCAGCATCTTTTCAAGAAACAACTAGAATTTTAACAGAAGCTGCTGTTTCAGGACAAATTGATCGTTTGAGAGGATTAAAAGAAAATGTTTCTATAGGACATTTGATACCTGCAGGAACAGGAATAGTTATAGCAAAATAACAAATAGAGAGATTTGTATCTTACTTAAGGGAAAATAAAAAAACTATGCCAACAATTAATCAATTGATGTCACATGGAAGAAAGAGTGTAATAAAAAAAACAAAATCGCCTGCACTTAAAAATTGTCCTCAAAAAAGAGGTGTTTGTACGAGAGTATATACTATAACTCCTAAAAAACCTAATTCTGCTTTGAGAAAAATTGCAAGGGTTAGGTTAACTTCTGGACATGAGGTTTCTTCATATATTCCTGGTATTGGTCATAGTCTTCAGGAACATTCTTTAGTTCTTATTCGTGGTGGACGCGTGAAGGATTTACCTGGTGTTAGGTATCATATTGTAAGAGGTGCTTTGGATTCAACTGGTGTTGATGGTCGTAAGCAAGGCAGAAGTAAATATGGGACTAAAAGAGTAAAAGTTGTTGCTAAGTAAGTGAAGGTTTATTATGGATTGAAAAAATAAACTAACGAATGTAAGAGGTTATTTTATATGGTACGCAGAATTTTAAAACCAAGAGAAAGAAAAGGATTGCCTAAGCCAGATGCGAAATTTAATTCGGTTATAATAGCTAGATTTATAAATAAACTTAATTTTAGAGGTAAAAAAAGTGTAGCTGAATCCATTGTATATAGTTCTTTTGATATAATAAAAGAAAAAATGAATGAAGATCCTGTTGTAGTTTTTGATAGAGCTGTAGAAAATGTGCGACCATTACTTGAGGTAAAACCTCGTAGAGTTGGTGGAGCTACATATCAGGTGCCAGTGGAAGTTTCTATGAATCGTTCAATAACGCTTGCTATTAATTGGCTTATAGATATTGCAAGAAGTAAGAAAGGAAAATCTATGAGTGAAAAGCTTGCTCAGGAAATTATTGATGGTAGTAAAAAAGAGGGCGCTGTAATTAAGAAAAGAGAAGACACACATAAAATGGCGGAAGCTAATAAAGCATTTGCACATTATAGGTGGTAGATGTGTCAGATTTAAATTAGGTTAATATTTAGTTGAGTTTTTATAAATTTTGTTTTAATTTTACAGAATTGGTTATTAGGAAGTAATTATTTAACTGTTAAAAGGTGTCGGAATGTCGAGAGAATATTCATTAGATAAAATAAGAAATTTTGGAATTGCAGCTCATATTGATGCTGGGAAAACAACTACTACGGAACGAATTTTATATTATACAGGTAGAACACATAAGATTGGAGAAGTACATGAGGGTGCTGCAACAATGGATTGGATGGCGCAAGAACGAGAAAGAGGTATAACTATCACTTCAGCTGCTACATATTGTAAATGGCAGGATATGCAGTTTAATATAATTGATACGCCTGGACATGTTGATTTTACGGCAGAAGTTGAAAGGTCTTTAAGGGTTTTGGATGGTGCAGTAGTTGTGTTTGATTCTGGAAATGGAGTTGAGCCTCAGTCAGAAACTGTTTGGAGGCAAGCTGATAAATATGGAGTTCCGAGAATTGTTTTTTCGAACAAAATGGATAAAATTGGTGCAGATTTTTTTATGGTTATAGCTGATATAAAAGAAAAGTTGGGAGCAGTGCCTTTGCCAATTCAAATTCCAATAGGAGTAGAATCAAATTTTCGAGGTGTAGTTGATCTGGTGGCCATGAAGGCTAATATTTGGTCGGGAGAAGAGCTTGGTACAAAATTTGAGGTAGTTGATATACCAAAAGAATTGGAAAAACAAGCTGGTTATATGCGAAGTAATATGATAGAACTTATTGCAGATTATAGTGATGATATAATGAATAATTTTATGGAAGGAAAAGAGTCCACAGAGAGTCAAATAAGGCAAGCTATTAGAAATGCTACTCTTAAAATAAAATTAATACCGGTACTTTGTGGTTCTGCATTTAAAAACAAGGGAATACAGTCTATGCTTGATGCAGTTTGCGATTATTTACCTTCTCCGCTTGATAGAAGTGCATTTAAGGGAATGAATCCTGAAACTGGGAAATCAGATAGTAGAAAAGTTGATGATAGTGCTCCTTTCAGTGCACTTGCATTTAAAGTTCAGGCGGATCCTTATATAGGAAAGCTTACCTATTTTAGGGTATATTCTGGAAAGTTGGAAAGTGGATCGTATGTTTATAATTCTGGAAAAAACATAAAAGAGAGGATTTCACGTATAGTTCGTATGCATTCTAATAACAGGGAAGAAATAAAATCAGTTGGCACTGGAGATATTGCAGCAGCTGTAGGTTTAAAAAATACAAGTACTGGTGATACTCTTTGTGATGAGAAGAATCTTATATTGCTAGAATCTATGGATTTTCCTGATCCGGTTATTGATATTGCAATAGAGCCTAAATCAAAAGTTGATGAAGAAAAACTTAGTGTCGCTTTGAACAAACTTGCTGAGGAAGATCCTACTTTTAGAGTAAGAACAAATGAAGAAACCAATCAGACTATTATGGCTGGAATGGGTGAACTTCATCTTGAAATTTTGGTTGATAGAATGAAAAGAGAATTTAATGTTCAAGCAAATATAGGAAGACCTCAGGTTGCTTATAGAGAGACTATTAAAAAGATGCAGACATCAGAAGCAAAGTATATTAGACAAACTGGTGGACGTGGACAATATGGACATGTTATCCTTACGGTTGAACCCCAAGAGTCTGGTAAAGGATATGAGTTTATAAATAAAATTGTAGGTGGAGTAATACCTAGAGAATATATACCTGCAATAGATAAAGGGATTAAAGAAGCAATGAGTTTAGGAATTTTAGCTGGATATCCTATTGTTGATGTAATGGTAACAGTTACTGATGGGTCTTTTCATGAAGTTGATTCTTCTGAAATGGCATTTAAAATCGCAGGGTCTATGGCTTTTAAGGATGCCTGTAAAAAGGCTGATCCTGTAATTTTAGAGCCTATAATGAAAGCTGAAGTTATTGTACCTGAGGAGTATATGGGAGACGTAATTGGTGATTTAAATTCAAGACGTGGCAAAATTGTGAATATAGAATCAAAAAATAGGATACAGTATATAAGGGCTAATATTCCTCTTGCAGAAATGTTTGGATATTCAACATCATTACGTTCACTTACACAAGGAAGAGGAAATTATAGTATGGAACCTTCTCATTATGAGGAAGTTCCGAAACAAGTCTCTGCTAGAATATTAGAGAAAACAGCAAGATGAAATATGAAAAATGATATAAAATATAGGGAGTAAGAAAAATGGGAAAGGAAAAATTTGATAGAAGCAAACCGCATGTTAACATAGGTACA
>JAISEM010000007.1 GCA_031264105.1 Endomicrobium sp. | reverse complement strand
GAAAGCCAATATATGCGCAGACAGCAGCATATGGGCACTTTGGAAGAAAAGAAAAAGAATTCAAATGGGAAGATATAAATAAAGTTGCCGAACTTCAAAAGGCAATAAAAATCTAAATTCTTTGTAGGAAAAGGGAAAAAATGACTAGAAAGATTTCTAAAGTTGCAGAGAAGATGTTTTCAATAAAGAATTGTGGAGACCATAAAAATATGCAGATATTATTTCTTTAACCACAAAGTTACCAACTTTGAAAAATTTGTATTTGGATAGAAAAAAAATATACGATGCTAAGGGAAAAAAAGAATATAACTATTCTGAACTTTTTACAGGAGTTACTTATCATAGAGTCTCAGAAAAGGGAAATATGATTTGCGCAAACCCGTGGTCACATGCAAGAATTCTTCCAAGCGGCGACACTACACCTTGTTCTTGGGCGGAGTTCTTGCCCAGTCAAAACCTTAATAATTATTTAAAGGATGGGGAAATTAATTGGAAGTCTTATTTTAACAATTCATATCGTAAATTATTAAGATATAAGTTCAAACATACTTCAGTAAATATGACAGTAGAAGAGTTTAAAAATCTTTACTCTGGAAAAATCTAAAAATGAAAAAAAATTTACTGCTAACAATAAATATTATTACATATAATCATGAAAGATATATTGCTAAATGTTTAGATTCGATATTAGCTCAAAAGACAGATTTTGATTTTATAGTTCGTATTTTTGAAGATTGCTCTACTGACAAAACATTACATATTTGTCGTGAATATGAGTCAAAATATCCGGATAGAGTTTTTTTATATGCTGCAGAAAAAAACTTAGACGTGACTTTAAATTCCTTAAGATCGTATGATAATATTAAAACCCCGTATTATATGCTTATTGAAGGGGATGATTTTGTTAGCGAATATATTAGTCGTTTTCAAGAACAAGTTGATGCATTAGAAAAGCATCCAGAATGTTCTTTCTCTGCGGGTAGATCGAAAATTTACTGTGACTTTTATGCAGAGTATAGAAGAGGTTCGCCCTTATTAGATCAAAGCGGACTTTATACATTAGGTTCACTGATAGAAAATCCTCGGACATATTTTTTCTCTGCATAGGTTCACGAATTGTTCGGACGTCATGTATAAAAATAAATCCAGATGATCCTGACATATACTTGAATGACGTTACTCATATGTATGAGTTATTTCTACAAGGAAGTATGCATTATTCGACTGAAATTTTCGTTATATATAGATTTACTAAAAAAGGGCATTTTTCATCTTTAGACCCATTTAGTAAAATAGAATTTTTATCAAAAAAAATTATCGAAATATTGTAAACTTAGGCGTAATTTGTTTAAAGAATCATTATTGGGGCATATTTTAGTCAATGTAAACTGGCTTTTAATTATGATAGAAGAAGGACTTGATAAAAGCTATCTAGCAAAAGCAAAAGAGATTATATATTTATTTTTGCCTTACGGCATTATCAAATTTCGTAATCTACCAAGAGAGATTATTAGAAAAATAAGAAAGAGATTTAAATGAAACGTATATTTATTGTTGGTGGAAATGGTTTTGCGCGAGAAGTATATATATATATATTAACCGTATGTCTGAAAATGGATCAGACGTTTGTTTTGGAGGCTTTTTAGGACATAACGGCTATGGTTCTAAAGTTGAGTATAAAGAATTCCAGCCACTATATATTTGCGATGTCGCTGATTTTTCTTTTGGACAAGACGATTGTGCAGCAATAGGTGCGGGGTATCCACAATTGCGTAAAATTATTTATGAGTATTTAAAGGAACGGAATGTTTCTATGCCAAACGTAATTGATCCAACTTGTATTTTTTATCCATATACAGAAATTGGTAAAGCAAATATTTTCTCTGTTAGAACAACTCTCTCCTCTGAGGTTGTTATTGGGAATGGCAATGTTGGATGTGGTCACGATGTTGTTATTGGCGATATAAATTTTTTCGGACCAGGAGTACAAATAGGCGGTAGTGTTATAGTTGGCAATGAAAATCAAATAGGTACGTCAAGTGTGCTTTTACCAAAATCTAAAATTGGCAATAACAATAAAATTGCTTCATTGTCTGCGGTATATAAAGGATGTAAAGATAATTGTTATATGCTTGGAAATCCTGCTCTAAAAGTTGGTGAAACAATATGATAAAATTTTCGCCAGAGCAAAGATTTATAGCGACAGGAGCATCGTCGGGGATAGGAGAAGGAGCTGCTTTGTCGCTTAATGAATTAGGAGCAAGTGTTGTTGGTATAGGACGAAATAGAGATAGAGTAGAGGCATTAAAGGCAAAAGCAAAGTTTGCAGAAAACATGTTTATTGAAGAGAAAAATTTAACAGAAAATATTAATGATTTGCCTAAGTATATTAAAACTTTGAAAGACAAATATGGGAAATTTCAGAGGATGGCATATTGTGCTGGTATAACACAAAATGTCCCTTTGCAGTTGTTGCAAGAAAAAGAATTCAAGCATGTGTTTGACATAAATTATTTTACGCCAATCTATATGGCAAAGAGGGTTGCCGATAGGCGTATAAATAATGGATATGGATCTTCTGGCGGATGTTTGTGAGATGTCTGACATACGCGATTACTATGGTAGAACAAACAGGCAGTATTTATATGCAATGTGAATATGGGCATTTGCATGCTAGTATCTTTTCAGATATTATCATGCGTAGGGCAAAAGATTTTTCGATTTGTGAAATTGGAGATTAGGAGTTATTCAGGTTCTTTCGCCTTTGGCTGGCTCTTATCCGGGACATTCTTTACTCACTGGGGACGAGGGCATCTTGTTAGGCGAGGATGATTGTCTCTGTGGACGAAAAGGAAAATATTTTAAAGTATGTGGACGCTTAAAAAAATGCAGAGATTAGAGGGTGCAGCGATATTTACGGGGCAAAATTTTAAAGATTTAGCATATATTATAGGAACAGAAAAAATAGTTGAACAAATGCCTTATATTCCAACATTAATTCTGTTTTCTGAAGAAGTTCTTTCTTTTTTTAATGCATTATCAGGAGAACTATTAAAGTCTGGAAAAGCTTTTTCAGATGTTATTACCTTTGCATTTTGGTGTAGAAAAGCTACCATGTTACAAGAAAAAGCAAAATATAATTCAAATGAAACTCGTTTGGGGCGAGGAATTGTTTTTCATAATACTCCATCAAATGTTCCTGTCAATTTTGCATATAGCTTTGCTGCTGGTTTGCTTGGCAGGGAATGCTAATATTGTGCGTCTTCCTGCTAGAGATTTTGCGCAAGTATCAATTATATGTAATGCTGTTAAGCATACTCTTAACAAAATGCCAAAATTGTGTCCATATCATATATTGTTATGGTGAAATATAAATCTGCAAAAGAAATCTCAGATTATTTCTCTTCACTTTGTTCATGCCGCGTTATTTGGGGAGGGGATAGAACAATTTCAGAAATGAGAAAGTCTCCATTACCTCCAAGAACAAATGAAATTACTTTTGCAGATAGATATTCTATTTTGATAATAAATGCCGATGCTTTTCTTTCAAGCAAAAACCAAGAAAGAGTAATCAGTGATTTTTATAATGACACTTATTTTTCTGATAAAATGCTTGTACCTCGCCACCTTTAATTGTTTGGGTTGGTAAAGAAAAGGCAATGGGAAAAGAAATCTTCTGGTCATCTGTTCAAAAGATTACTGAAGAAAGGCATAATTTTTCCCCTATTCAATCTATAGAAAAACTTGCTGCTTTTTATAGATTGGCTGCGGAGAAGAATGTACAATTAATTTCTACTAAAAATAATTTTTTTTACACAAATTGCGGTTAAAAATTTAGATGCAAATTTAACGGATTTTAAATATCATAGTGGATTTTTCCTTGAATATGATGCAGCTAAATTGGCAGAAATTCTACCAATTTGTTCAAATAAATGTTAGACTATTGCTTATTATGGATTAGAACAAAAAGAAATTTTAAATTTTATTAATGGACATTCTCCCAATGGAGTAGATCGTATAGTATCTATAGGAAAGTCAATGGATTTTACATTGGTTTGGGATGGGCATGATTTGATTAGGGAATTATCTCGTATTATTATTTGCAATTAAAATATAAAAAGAGGTATGTGCAATGAAGAGAAAATTATACATGGATTGTTGTTTTTGTTGTGTTTGCTGTATCTTTAATTAGTTTAAAAAGCGAGAATAATAAATTATTTTTGGAAAATGGAAAAATAGAAGAACGGTCGCATCTTCAGTTTCAACAATTAGAGAAGTTATATAATTCCTTTGGTGACATTTTTAGCAAAGAATTATTTGTCGCTGTGTTAGACAAAAGTTTGAACGATAGTATTGTTCCAATAATAAAAATTATGCTTTCTCCTGAGTTTGAAAGATTTATGTCTGATTTGTCATCTGGTGCAAAAGATGAAGCCATATCCAATATTATTGATTATTTAAAAAGAAGAAAAAAAGTTGGAGGCAGAGGTGTATTTTTTGGGAAAGCAAGATGGATTTTTCTCAGAATTTTTGCGCCATATTAATGATATTAAAACTCTAGGAATAAACTTTGGCGCTGTCGTAATAAAAGATAATCAAAATCAGCAAGGACAAGAGCTAAAAAGTATTTTCCCAGACATAAATACTATTAGCGAAAACGATTTTTTGAATATCTACAAGAACGAAGAGATTATTTTGTTTTCACAAAATTGGATAGAAGATAAAAATTGGTTGGTTAAAAACGGTATAAAGAGAGATAAAATAGTTGTTTTATTTGATTTTTTCTATCCGCAATATTTTTCAAAGGATATTATAATTCCGAAAGAACGCGAAATATTTGTTGATGGAGGTGCTTTTAATATGGGAAGTAGCGTTGATTTTATAAATTGGTGCAATGGAAAGTATGATTATATTTATGCGTTTGAACCTGATTTAAATAATTACGAAAATTGCAAAAATGTTATTGAGAATAAAGATGTGTTTATGGGCGGAGACAAAATAATGCTTTATAACAAAGGATTATTCAACCAAACAAGACAATTAAGATTCAATAGTCTATCAATTAATCCAGCTGGTTCGTATATATCTAACGATGGGCAATCAATGAATAAACACTGTTTCTATTGACGAGGTTTTAGATGGGAAACCTGCTACTTTCATTAAAATGGATATAGAAGGAGCTGAGTTAGATGCTTTAGTTGGCGCAAAAGATACGATTAGGAAATATAAGCCACGGCTTGCGATATGTATTTATCATAAACCGTCTGATATTATTGATATCCCGCTTTATATTTTGAGTCTTGTGCCAGAGTATAAATTATATATTCGCCATTATTCAACTTATAAGTGGGAAACTGTCCTATACTGTGTTTGCGAGTGATATCCTGAAGATCTCAATTAGGTTCCCCTGAATTTATCGGAAGCGAGAAAGGGACAAAAGAGGGAGAGTATGAAGTAAGCGAAAAAGGGTATGAGAAGTTTAAGAAGGAATTAAGGAAAGAAGAGGAGATAGGAGTAGAAGCAACGGGAAATAGCGTGTA
>JAISEM010000036.1 GCA_031264105.1 Endomicrobium sp. | reverse complement strand
GCGTGAACGAAATAGAGAATTTTTGGGAAATAGCCAAGAGCAGACTTATAAACCTTCGCGGTATACAAAAAGATAAATTCTATCTAGACTTGAAGGAGACAGCGCGGCGTTTTAATCATAGACATGAAAATATTTATGCGTTGTTGTTAAATAGTCTAAGAAAATCGCCTCTATAATCTAGTTTTGAACCATGACAAATAAGAAAGGACAAGCTTTAATTGAAGTTGTTCTTATTTTTGTTGTTTTGCTTATAGCTATAACAGGCGTTCTAACTATTTATAAATCTTTTTGGAAAACAAAATACAAAAAAATATCATTTCTTTCCGGCGCGCTTGTTGCGAGTTCATCAAAAGTTAATTACGTAAAATGAAAATAAATATCTATAACTGTTTAAAGAATAATAAAGGGCAATCAATGGTGGAAGCGCTTTTTGTTATTGTATTTACAACGATTATAATGTTTGCGTTTATACAGGTTTGTATTATGGTTGTAGATGATATGATTGCAAATGAAGCTGCTTTTGTAGCTATGCGATCTGCAGCAGTTACAAAAGACAAATTTCGTTCTAAAGAAGTCAAAGAAAGGGCGCAAAATTATCTTGCATTTTTTTATCCAGGACTTATTTTTGCAACGAGTGTATTTAACTCCTCAAGATTTGTTTTGTCAGATAAGAAGACCGTTGAAAAATGCTTTAACAAAACAGGCGGTTGCAATATTTCAGATAGCATTGTTGAAGGAAATGGTGGAAGTGAATCTATAACTATATGGAAAGGCAAAAAGAAATTTAGAGATTACTCAGGAAAAAGCATATCTAAAAATACTGTAAAGACGTATTACTTTACAAGAGTTATGTTTGGCTCTTTAGTCGCGCATGGAAATTCCCTTAAAAACAAAAGATATCAGTCCTCAAGAAACAGGATGATTCCTTCTCCAGATGAAAAATATTATTACAAAGCTTTCCCCGGAGCAAAATGTTTTGAAAAATAATAAAGGCCAAACTCTGTATTATTTTTTGATTTTTACTGTAATTCTTATCATAAGCTGGGCCATGATGTTAAATATTGCCTGCATTATAAGAGATAGGATTAGGCTGCAAAATGAAGCTGACGCCATAGCGTTATCACTGGCAACCTATAAAGCCAGAGTTTTAAATTTTTTAGGTAATACAAATTATCTTATTGGGGAAATATTGTCATTAGGGATGAATCCAAGGGTTACCCAGCTTGCTTCATACTCGACAGATGCGATTGGCGGTTTTCCTGCTACAATGCAAAGCTCTTTTGAAAACCCATTGTCAGATTTAAAACATGAAACTTTTGGAAATAAAAAAGATTGTGGAATAAGAAAAATAAAATGTATAGTCGATGTCATACAAAAAGCCCAAGACTTAGCAATAAAGAGCTATTATGCTTATCATTGCAGCATATTGTCCGATAACGTCTCTAAAGATTATAATGTGGTATTATTCCCATCTTGCCCTCAGCAAAACTTAGGGTTAAAAAGAAATTCAAAAGGTATAAACTACTATTCTACTACAAACCTTGCTTGCATATGTTTAGATGAATCTCTACATTTTCATCTTTTATTGTCAAACAAATATAGACAGAGCAAATACTCGTGGTTTGTTGAAGGAGATAATTTTAGCGAGCAGAAAGTTAAAGTAGTTCTTCGCAAGAAGGCTAAAAATAGAAAGCCTTTGTTTTCAAAGTTTTTAGGGATACATTATCCTCAAATAATAATTTTTTCAGCCGCATCTCCATATAATGTGAAAGGTTCAATGTTTCCAAAAGTTGAAGATAGCTTTACTGGTGCTACAAAGGCGACTATGGTTTTAACTGAAACGGCTTCTCTTGCCCAATTAGTCTTGATGGAAAGAGCTATAGTCAACGCCTCGTCATTTGGTCCTTATGCAATTCCATTTGTAGCAGCTGCTGAAGCAGCTATTGCTATCAATTATGCAGAAAGTAAAATAGCAACAGCCAAATTATTAAGCGGTAAAGATAGTCCAATAGATGCGTATTTAAAAGCAAAGTCAGGTGGTTGGGGTGCCCATCTTGTCCCTTATGGCAAAAATGACGGTATTCAATAATTATTAATCTTACCATTATTGTTTATGTTAATAAATATTTACTTTAAAATGTTAAAATAATTTGACATATGCGTATTTATGCGACATAATTGTATGTAATCATACAGCGCAACGAATTGGAGAATTGAAATGCATAGGTTCAAGAGTAAATTAGAGAGCTTGTTAGACTGTTTAACAACAGCGTATAAATTTTTCATGTCTATGATTAAAACGCCGCGCTGTCTCCTTCAAGTCTAGATAGAATTTATCTTTTTGTATACCGCGAAGGTTTATAAGTCTGCTCTTGGTTATTTCCCAAAAATTCTCTAGCGCGTTCACGCACGTTCTCCCATTAGCAAAAACATCATCGCTATGCTTTAGACGATAATGCTTCCCATTCCCTTCATTTACAAGACCATCATACGCCTTCCATTCGTCACTCTAAATTGTCGAATCTTCTGCCGCTTAATTTCTTGATTATTAGCGC
>JAISEM010000041.1 GCA_031264105.1 Endomicrobium sp. | reverse complement strand
AAATCATTCTTATCTACTGCTGCTTGTATTTGCCCTAACTCTTTATTTAATCTTCCCTTTTCGGCTTCTAATTCGCCGACCCTTTGACCTCCTATTCTTAATTGATAACGTAAATCTGCTATCTCACCATCTAATCTTGCAACATCAGCTCTATGCGCTTCCTGTTCTCTTCTCAACTCGTCTTCTAATTCTTGTATTCTCTGTTGTTTCTGCTCTATAACTTGTCTGTACCGTTGAACAGCTTGGAGATGTTCATTTCTTAAATGCTCTATATTTTGACGAAGTTCAGGTAAGAAATTATCTCTAATTTCATCCAAGGTTCCTCTCAAGCGCATATTATTATCACGCTCTCTTGTTAATCTAGCTGTTAAGTTATCACGCTCTGTTGTTAGCGCTGCTAACTCCCTTTCAAGACTACTTACTCTTTCTCTAATCTCAGCTATAGTAGCATCCTTTTGACTACCTTCTTGGGTAAGAGCATGTATTCTTGTACTTAAATCCTCTATTCGCCTATTCAACGCATCGATTTCACCTTGTCTGTCTGCAACGTTACGCGTCAAGTCTATTATTCTAGTTTCCTGATCACTATTAGCACTTTGTTGCGCTCTTAACTCCTCTTCCAACGCGTGTATGCGAGCATCTCTTGTACTTAATTCTGCCTTTAATCTTTCTATATCTAAACGATTGTTTCCTACTGCGCTTTCCAATTCTTGTACTCTTGCATTCAAGTTTTCAATTGTTCTATCGCGAGCAGCCAACTGTCGTCTTAAGCCTGCTACATTCTGTCTTAACCCAACTATTATTACCCGAGTACGTTCGCTTTCAGCCGCTGACACTGCTGTTTGTTGGTTAGACTGTGTCTCTAATTCTTGTATTCTTGCATTCAAGTTTTCATTATCAATAAGAAGCAGTCTTCAATGTTCCTAGGGCAGCCCCACCAAGCCCAATTAGCCCTTCAGCATTACCAACAGCGGAAACTAAGTTACTCTGATCCATCTTTGCCTCTTGATTAAGAGTATCTTCACCTCCCATTGCAAACGCTAATGCTCTAATAAACGCAAGATTTTCTTCATAGCGTTGAAGAATTATTCTTCCTGATGTCGTCCTAATAAATGCAAGACTCTCTTGAGAAAACAAGGCAGTCATCAATGAAACTGCTACAGCTAATGCGCCAACTTTCTTTATTGTTTTTATCATACATCCTCCAATATTTCTTTTATCTCTTTCGATATAATCTTAATACGTTAAATTTCAGATAATGCTTAAAATTAAAATTTTTATGTGAATACTGTTTGAAATATTTGTGAACAAGTAAGATTTATGTAAAAATAGTAACGATAAATAGATTTTCTCACTTATGGCGGGCACGATAATAAAGATTTGTTAAATAAAAGGCGCTAGGCTAGATAAAATATGGAAGGAGGTTACGTAATTTTATATAATCTCTCCACTATGAGACCTACACTTAAAATAAAGAAAGATAATACCTCTAAATTTATTCTCATCACAGTATTTTTAGCTATTGTAATAATGGCATGCAGTAAAATAGCCTCAAATTTTATAGATAGTCTGCCTTCCATACAACAGCTTGGCAGCTATACACCAAACTTATCAACAAAAATCTATGATAAAGACAACAACTTAATAGATGAACTTTTCACAGAAAGGCGTGTTCTTACGCCTATACAAGATATGCCGATAAATCTACAAAATGCCTTTATATCAATTGAAGACAATGACTTTTTTAAACACTGGGGAATTTCAACAAAAAGTATAATTCGCGCTTTTTTTAGAATATTATTAAAAGGGAAGGTTGCAGAAGGCGGGTCCACAATTACACAGCAGCTTGCAAAAACTATATTCTTAACCCGCCAAAAGACTATAGTGAGAAAGGTTAAGGAAGCTCTGCTTACAATACAGCTTGAAAAAAACTACTCAAAAAAAGAAATTTTACAGTTTTACATAAACCAGATTTATTTTGGTAGCGGTGCTCATGGCGTACAGTCTGCCGCAGAGATATACTTTAATAAGAATGTAAAAGATTTAACTCTTGCTGAATGCGCCATGCTTGCAGCAATACCAAAATCCCCCAATTATTACAATCCATTTAAAAATGCTAAAGCCGCTCTTTCAAGAAGGAATCTTGTTTTATCAAAGATGCAACAGCTTGGATATATAACAGAGGAACAAGAAAAAGAAGCCATAACAACGCCTTTGCCTGTAAAAGCTCCTTCATTGAAAGAGGATAAAGGACATTATTTTGTAGAAGCTTTAAAACTTATTCTTGAGCCAAAATATGGAACAGACGTTTTGTTTAAAGAAGGTCTTTCTATTTATACTACTTTAGACATGCAAGCTCAGACAGCAGCTGAAAAAACTTTAGAGGAAGCCCTTGTAGAGTTTGACAAAGGTAAAGAAGCTTTCTTTGAAAAGACAAAACAAATACCCGTAAAAGTACAAGGCGCCGTTATAGCAGTGGACCCAAAAAATGGAGCCATACGCGCTATGGTTGGCGGACGCAGTTTTAAAGAATCCCAGTTTAACAGAGCAACACAAGCTAAAAGGCAAGCAGGTTCAGCATTTAAACCGTTTGTATATCTTACTGCAATACAACAAGGGTTTACACCCGCATCTACACTTGAGGACGCGCCGATGGTATTTGTATATAACAAAGGATCGTGGGATTTAGTTTCAAGAGATATAACATATCTTGAAACAATAGCTGAAAATGTTCCTGAAGGCGATTTGATTGATACAAACAAAGTTTGGGCACCAAAAAACTATAGTAAGAAGTTTAGAGGTAAAGTAACTTTAAGAACAGCTTTGGCTTTATCTATAAATACTTGCGCCATTGAGCTAATTATGGAAACAACACCTTTGAAAGTTATTGAAGCTGCAAAAAATCTTGGTATAACTACACCTCTCATAAACTCCTACTCTCTTGCGCTTGGAGCAAGCGATGTAATTCTTGAACGGATGGTTTCAGCTTTTGCTGTTTTTGCTTCTGATGGTATTAAAACAACGCCTTATGTTATAACAAAGATAATTGATAAAAATGGGAAGATGCTGGAAGAAAACATTCCAGAACAAGAAGAAGTTCTTTCCCCACAAGTGTGCTTTATTGTAACCAACATGCTTAAAGCTGTTATTGAAAAAGGAAGTGGTTGGTATGCCAAAAACCTTGGAAGACCTTGTGCTGGCAAAACCGGAACAACAAACAATGGAAGCGACGTATGGTTTGTTGGATATACCCCTCAGCTTGCTGCAGGCGTATGGATTGGTTATGACGATCGCTCAATATCTTTAGGAGATAGAGTTACCGGAGGAGGACTTGCATGTCCTATATGGACAAACTTTATGAAAAAAGCTCTTGAAGGGAAACCTGTATTAGATTTTAAACAACCTGACGGCATAGAATGGGCATTAATTGACCCTAGCACTGGTTTATTAGCTTTAAGCAAGGCGACTGGGGCATTCTTAGAAGCATTTAAGCAGGGAACAGTTCCTACTAGATACTACAATCAATCAAAAAACCTTGATAGTCAAAAACAAAATTTAAGTATTGAAGAAGAAGGGTTTTAACAAGAAAATCACAACTACATACACGAATTGAATTGGACTACAATATAATATTAACATAAAAAGTGTATAATTATATAAAAGGGTTACCATGAGACATCTTCTTAGATTAGAATTAGCGCCTCAAAAGAGTAACTACAAATATGAAGAAAAAAACATTATGACTATTTCAGGTAATACGATTGGTTGTTTTGGAAAATTGCAATATCGTCATAGTAATTTTGATTCTTTCTTTGTAACATACGAGTTTTCTTATATGACAGGCGATTGCACTTATAATGGTACCGTTAAGCATAACAACCGCCCTCCTACTCCGGGTACAATCTACGCGTATTAAAAACGATTTTGTTGAAAATAGACTGCTGCTAGGGTTTGCAACGAGTGATATATACAGCAAAACAGAAAAATTTTTATATCTTGGGTTTGGCATCAGGAACTTACATAATGAGATAGAAACTGTAATAAAATTAGATAATAATGGGTTATTTGAGCGCATAAGACCAGGTCAAGAAAGAAAATCATCCTATCTATATTTTCCTTTAGGATTCGATGTCAAACTAAATATTTCATCATGGATTATTGAGCTTAACTCTGAACTTGATTTTCTCCTTAATGGAACACAAAGTACCGACAATACAAAAGAAATGCAAAAAATAAATAAAGCTTTTAAGCAAAATATCAGTCCCCTAAAAGCCACACTCGCTCGGGATGTTGGATATGGGTTAAGAACCTCTATAAGAATCTGTAAAAACATTGGACACTCTAGCTTCATATTCATTGAACCTTTTTTTAAATATTGGAGCGTTGAAGAATCAAATGAGATTAACGGCCTTTGCGAACCAAAAAATAGCACATCTGAATATGGCGCAAAAATAGGATTATTTTTTTAAATAATCATTCAAACACTATTTGATATTCTTCTCTGGTCGCTTTGCGGCTTGTTTTTATTTCAAAATCGGCATTAAATAATTCTTTAAGTCTGGACTTTCTTTCTTTAAAATAGTCTACTACGTCAGGATGGAGTTTTATGCTTATTCTACCATGATATTCGTCAAAATTTAATTGTTCTATTTCATCACAAACGTTTATAAATATAGATTCTTTTGATAAAACAAGACCCAAACCTCTACATAGAGAGCATGTATCACCAAGCAAAGAAAACAAAGATTCTCTCTTTCTTTGCCTTGTCATTTCTATAAGCCCTAGCTTTGTTATAGGCCATATTTTTATTTTTGCTTTATCGCCTTTTGTAGCTTCGCAAAGCCTATCTAGAATTTTCTGGCGGTTAGCAGCTTTCTTCATATCTATAAAATCTATAACTATAATTCCGCCGATATTTCTAAGTCTAATCTGCCTTGCTATTTCGGCTGAAGCTTCCATATTTGTAACAGTAGCTGTATCTTCTTGAGAATTTTTTGCAGTAAATTTCCCGCTATTTACATCTATAGCACAAAGAGATTCTGCTTCTTGTATTATAAGGTATCCCCCTGAGGCAAGCCGCGCTTTATTTGAACGAAGTCTTTCCATTTCTCCTTCAATACCATAAGCCTTAAATATAGAGACTTTACCATCGTACAAAACTATTCTATCAAGAAATTCAGGTAAAACTATTTTTACAAATTCAGTTACATCTTTAAATTCTTTAGGAGAGTCTATATGCATAAGACTTACATTATCTGAAAAATAATCTCTTATAGTTTGGAAGACAATACCTAAATCTTTATGTATAAGGCTCATAGGTTTAGCATCGCTAAATCTTGAAACAATAGACGACCAAAGCCTTGTTAAATATTTTATCTCACTTTTTATTTCGGACTCATCGGCGTCTTCCGCCTCTGTCCTTACAATTATACCGCCAGGAGTATCTTTTTTTATTTCAGAAATTATCCCTTTTAACCTGTCGCGTTCTTTTCCTCCTTCGATATTTTTTGATATGCCAATATTATTGCTAAACGGCATGTACACAAGAAGTCTTCCTGGAAGAGAGATATCCATTGTAACTTTAGGACCTTTAGCGCTAATAGGCTCTTTGTAAACTTGTACCATAACTTCTTGTCCAACTTTAATCATATTCTCTATGCTTTTTTCTTTACGCTGGGCTATTATTTCGTCAATTCCAAGGTAAGCACTCTTTCCAAAACCTATGTCAATAAAAGCAGCGCCAAGTGCAGGGACTATATTTTGCACCGCGCCTTTATAAATATTATTTAAAATTTTTTCAGACTCTCTTCTTTCAATAAATAAATCAAAAAACTTACCGTCTTCAAGCACGGCAACTTTTGTCTCTTCAAGAGTTCTGCTTACTATTATTTCTTTGTTCACTTTTTTCCTACTTCAAAAACTTTATGGCAAAAACAACTCGCCTTTCTTTGTTTCAATATATAAATTTGTTCTTTCTATTTTGTACATTCTGCCATAATTTTCTTTATTTTCCAATAATTTCTTTAAAATCATTTCAGGCTTTACAGTTTTACCGCTAGCAAAACGGAGATAAAGTTTTAAAATTCCATTTTTGCTAGTAAATTCTCTAATTAACGGATTAGCATCTATCGATATAACTCCGCCTTTTTTTATTTTTTCTATTATTATTGAATCTTGTATTAAAAGTTTATCAATTTCTAACTGACTTATTTCAATATTTTTTATTTCGTATTCTGCAATATTTGACAAAATATCTATCGCTGGGAAATTTAGAGGAACTCTTTTGGCATCAAGTATTTTATATCCTTCTGGAAGCACTCTTTCAAACTCTTTTTTAACTTCCTCTATATCAATCTTTTGCGTAAAGTATAATTCCATATATTCGCTTATACTTTCTTGTCCTATGGGCAAAGGAGGGCCATAGGAAGATTTTACCTGAGGGCTAAACCCCGCTGTAAATGCTATAGGAAGACCTGAACGTCTTGCTGCTCCTCTAAAAACTTCTATTTGTTCTAAGCGCGATATAAATTTGACTATACCTTTTTTTGAAAAACGAAGACGTAATCGCATAAAAGGCGGTAGAACGGATTTTGAAATACGTCTATCGCCTTTTGCTATAAAAGCTTCTAATACGCTGTCTCTATGATTATGAGCTTTAACGTCTGCTGGAAGTATTCTATTTAGAAAATCTTTTTTTGTTTTATAGCTTCTGAACTTGCCATTGCTGCCCACTGAAATGAGGTTTGAGATTTTGGAACAAAAGGAGAAACTGTTACTGTCAAGTTCAGCCCTTTTGCCTCTTTTTTAACAAGCTTTACTAAACGCGCTATATCTGCCAAATCTTTGTCGGTTTCTGTGGGTAACCCTATCATAAAATAAAGTTTTATTGTTTTCCAGCACATGGCATTTGCAGTAAGTAAAGTTTCTACTATTTGTTTTTCAGAGAGATATTTTCCTATGACATTTCTTAATCTATCTGAACCTGCTTCAGGAGCAAATGTAAGAGTTGGCCTTTTACTTCTGTTTATATATTGCGCAACTTTCAAAGAACGCTCGCTACATCTTAAAGACGGCAAAGATATTCTTAGTTTTGAATCGCCATATAAATTGTTTGTTGCTATGAGAAGCTTATCTAAATGTCTATAATCACTGCAAGAAAGTGAAGAAAATGCCACTTCTTCAAAACCAGCGGATTGTATGCCTTTTTTTACAAGGTCTATCAATTTTTCAAAAGGGCGCTGCCTCCAAGGATGATAATATTTAGATGCCTGGCAAAAACGGCGCTGACATGGACAACCTCTTGCAACTTCAATATTTAATCTGTTGCGAACTGTCTCCACAAAAGGTATTATTTTTTTTCTCTGGGAAGTAAGCATTTTCAAGTTTTAAAAGTCTCTTTTTTATTAAAGGCTTAACATCTGTAGAGACAGGCGTTACAGATTTTACTGTGTTGTCGTCATTATACTGCACATCATAAAAAGACGGCACGTAAACGCCTTCTATTTTCGAGAGATTTTTTAATATCTCAATCTTTGAAAGTTTATTCTTTTTGGCTTCTTTGCATACTTTTATTACATCTTGCAATGATTCTTCTCCATCACCTAAGACAAATAAATCAAAAAAGTCGCAAAAAGGTTCCGGATTTGTTAGCGCAGGGCCGCCTGCTATAACAAGAGGTTCATCTCCTTTTCGGTCTTTTGAAAATATTGAAATGCCAGATAAGTCTAAAACATTAACGATATTAGTTGCGGCCAATTCGCATTGCATTGTTATACCAACAATATCAAAACTTCTTAACTCGCTGCGCGACTCCAAAGAAAATAGTTTAAGATTCTCTTTTCTTAAAATATCTTCTAAGTCTGTATCAGGCACAAAAGCTCTTTCGCAACGAGCAAGCTTCCTTTCATTTACGAGGCGATAGAGTATTTCAAGACCTAAGTTTGATACTCCTACTTCATAAATATCTGGGAAACATAAAACTATTGAAAAGTCAGCCGACATGTCTGCTTCATGCGAGTTTAATTCACTATTTATGTATCTTGCTGGTTTTTGTACAAGCGTTAGTATTTCATCTATTTTTGATAACTGCTTCATAATACGCCATATATTATACACAATTTAAAGAGTTTATAAGAATAACAAAGCAATACTTATACGGCAATATTAAAAAGAATCGTTCTTAAAATTAAAACATATTCGCCATTGCTTATTTATTCTTACTTGAATATTGTCCAAGTCTACCACCTTAAAGTCAAAGTTTACTCAAGTCAAATATTATATCAACCTAAAAATATTCTATATAAAAATCATTTGAAATAATATTTTTATGTTATATAATATCGCATCATAAAATCAGGCGGATTTTAATGCACGAATATAAATTACTTGAAATTATGGCTATAGGATTTGGCCTTGCATTAACTTTTGGGTTTATAACGCAAAGACTTGGTCTTTCTTCCATAGTCGGGTATTTATTGGCCGGCTTTCTTATAGGTCCGTCTTCGCCAGGCTTTATTGCGGACCCCGCTCTGGTGTTTCAGCTTTCCGAAGCTGGAGTTATTCTTTTAATGTTTGGCGTTGGACTACATTTTAAGCTTGATGACCTGATGTCAGTAAAAGTCGTAGCTATCCCAGGCGCTATAATACAAAGCACAATTGCAACCGTCTTTACTACATTTTTGACTTTAAAATTAGGACTTAACCTACAGTCTGCATTGATATTAGGACTTGGATTAGCAGTTGCTAGCACTGTTGTACTTTTAAGGGTTTTAGAAGACAGTGATACTGTAAATACAATACACGGACACGTCGCAGTCGGTTGGCTTGTAGTAGAAGATATTTTAACTGTACTAATTCTTGTCGTTCTTCCAAGTCTTTCTCTGATATTATCCGATTCAAACGCAACATCTGGAAGCATTAATGTATTAAAAGCAATAAGCATAGCCTTACTACGAATAGCATTGCTATGGATTATTGTAATGAAAGGTGGCGGAAAAATTGTTCCCTGGATTCTATCAAAAATTGTAAAAACGCGTTCTCAAGAATTATTTACTCTTGCTGTGCTTGTGATAGCTTTCGCAACTGCAGTACTTGCTGCTTTTGTATTTCAAGCATCATTTGCCTTAGGAGCTTTCTTAGGTGGAATGGTTGTCGGAAAGAGTAAACTAAGCCATCAAGCAGGCGCCGACATTCTTCCTCTTAGAGATGCCTTTGCAGTTTTGTTTTTCCTTGCTGTAGGAATGCTTTTTGATTTCAAATTTCTAATTGAATATCCTGTCCTTATTTTCATATGTCTTATAATAGTTTTACTTATAAAACCATTAACCGCATTGATTACAGTTTCCGTATTTGGTTATTCTCCAAAAACTGCGCTTACAGTTGCAGCAGGACTTGCTCAAGTAGGAGAATTTTCTTTTATACTTGCTCAGGAAGCAAAACGTTTAAATCTTGCAGGAAACGAAGTTTATAATGCAATAGTAGTATGCTCAATTATTTCAATAACGTTAAATCCTTCAGTATTTTCAAAAATACCGTCAATCGAAAACTATTTGAAATCAAAGGGAACATTATGGAATATTTTAAACTTTAACGTTGCAAGGAAAGGCAACAAAAATAATAAAAACAAACAATTTGTACAAAACATTCTCCCAGTAGAAGATTTTAAAGCACAGAAAAATACAATAGTTGTTGGCTATGGCCCAACAGGAAAACAAGTTGTACAAGCTTTAAAAGAACAAAATGTAAAATCTATTATTGTTGATGTAAATATAGACACAATAAATAGTTTGACCGCTCAAGGATTTTGTGCCATATACGGAGATTCTTCACAAAAAGAAATCCTATTTGCTGCTGGGATAAAAAATGCAAATTACTTAATTATTACGACTCCGTCTTTAACTTCAACATTGGAAACAGCAACGCTTGCTTCATCTTTAAATCATAAAACAAGAATACTGGCTAGAGCTCGTTTCTTAGACTATAAAGAAAATTTAAAACAAGCCGGAGTTTCGCAAATTGCATTTGAAGAAGCTGAAGTAGCAAAAGCTTTGACTTCTTTAATACTTGATGATTTAGAAAATCAGAGCCTTCTTGCTGCAGCATCACAAATGAACTCGCAAGCAATAGAAGAAAAATAAATAACAATTTTATATATACGTTTTTTTTAAAAGTCTCCGACATATTTATTGTATGCCGAAGGCTTTTAGAAATAAGCTTTATTTTTTCTTCCTTTTAATTTTTTGGGGATTTGGAAGAAGAATGACTATTAGGCTTACTTACTTGCTTTTTTAAATGAGTCAGTTCATCTTTTAAAGACTTTACTTCTTTACGCGTTATAAGACCCATCTTATCAACTGTAGTTTTTACAGTTTCATTGAACTTTTTTGTTAAGTCTTTTTTTGCAGATTCTACATGTTTAACAGTTTTATCTATAAACTTTTTACCTTCTGCAGCTTCAATCTTGTTGTCTTTAACAAACTTTTTTGCTGCAGCTTCAATCTTATCCTTACTTTTTAACACTAGCCCAACACTTGCATAAAACGCGTTTTTCAAGTTTGACATGCGAGGCCTCCTTGGGAAAAAATATTGACAGCTCTTTATATAAATTACTATTTACTTGCCGCACGTTTTGCCAGCAAATCTGCCATATCATTTTTTATATTTCCCGTATGGCTTTTTATATGTCTCCATTCAATTTCAACATTTGTCTTGCGAGTAACTTCTACATACTCTTTTGAAAGTTCATTTCCCGCTTCCCACTTTCCTAATGCAAATTTTTCTATCCCATTGTAGTCGTAGTTAATTCTTATTTTTTTTACGTCATTGTCATCACACCATTTTAAAGTTTCAATAACAGATTTTAGTTCCCCACCGAATTGTCTAAACTGGGTGCTTGGGATCGTCCCTGAAAGTTCCGCTTTTATTTCATCTCCCAAATAAATAACAGCGCCATAACCTGTAGTTGAATTAACGTATGATCCGTCTACAAAAGCTTCATAAATACCGCTGTCAGCCGTATAAGTCTGTGAATCATTTATTTTATTCCATACAGAATCTATAATTAAATCTATTTGGTCATCTTTTATTTGTCTTTTAAAAGAATATGCGCCTTTTGTAGGTTTATAATATATAAATAAACTGCCTTTTGCTATCCCCTTTGTTTTAACAACAATTTTAACAAGGTAATCTTTAAAAGATTTATCATCAAAAAAAATATCTATATTTTTTTCTAAAAGATCTCTTGACAGTTCTAAAGCTTTTTTTTCTAATTCACTTTTATACAATGTGGGTTTGGACGCATTCATTTTATCCTCAAGTTACATAAGCAGTCAATCAATTGTAAGCTCTTTAGGCATTTCTTTTTTTGTTGGAGATCCGAGTTCTTTTAATTTTTGAGCTCGCGCTATTAGACTGTCTCCTTTTTTATCCGTAGATGAAAGTCTTTTTATAGCATCTTCAGTTTTATCTTTTGCTTCAGATATTTTCTTGTTTGCTTCAAGCAAAGTCTCGGCAAAGGCTACAAATTTGTCGTATAAATTTCCGCCGACTTTTGCTATTTCAAGAACATTTTTTCTCTGGTTTTCCTGACGCCAAATATATTCAACTGTTTTTAAAGTAGTTAGCAATGTTGAAGGTGTAACTATTATAATATTTTTCTTAAATGCATACCCGACCAAACCAGGCTTATCCAAAACTGCCAAAGAAACTGCGCCTTCCAAAGGAGCAAACATTAAAATATATTCTGGCTGGTTAAGACCATGTAAATCCGTATATTCTTTTTGCGCAAGTTCGTCAACATGTTTTTTTAAGCTTAGAGAATGTTCCTTTAAATAAATCTTTTTATCACTTTCATTTTGAGAGTTATAATATTTCTCGTAAGCCCCTAGTGAGGTTTTTGCGTCAACAACTATGTGTTTTCCTTCTGGCAAAATAATTATATAGTCAGGAATTTTTTTACCGTCTTCTTCATTGAATTGTTGTTGAGAAGTGTAGTGTACGCCTTCTATCATACCTGCAAACTCAAAAATTCTTTTTAAAGTAAATTCTCCCCATATGCCTTGCAATTTATTTTCGCCTTTTAACGCTATAGCAAGATTATTAGCTTCTTGACTTACTTGTCTGTTGAGATTAACCAATTTTTCCAGTTCTTTCTGCAATCCCGACATTTTTTCAGCTTCATATATTTGAAGATTTTCAACTTTGTTTTTAAATTCGTCAATTTTTATTTTAAAAGGAGCGATCGCATTTTCAAAAGAATTCTTATTTAAATCTGTAATTTTTGCATTTTTTTCTTCTAATACTCTTGATGCGATATTTTCAAATTCTGCTTTTAAAACATCGTTTATTCCTGACTGTTTTTTTATATTTTCTTCTAAATCCTTTATTCTCTGGCCTTTAACGGCATTGTCTTTTACCGCTGCCATATACTTACACAAAACAAGAGCCGCCCCTAAAATAATTCCAAAAAAAACATATAAAAAAGCGTCCATGCCTATATTGCTATCGGAAATTTTATATAGAAAGTCGTTCCTTTTCCTACAACGCTTTCAACCGATATTTCCCCTTTTAAACTTTTTACTATACCGTAACAAATTGACAGACCAAGCCCAGTGCCTTTTCCAATTTCTTTTATCGTGAAAAATGGACCAAATATTTTACAAAGAATTTGCGGCTCAATGCCTGACCCTGTATCAGAAATGCTTAACACATAAGTGTCTTGCAAAGTTTCAGTTTTTATTGTCAGCTTGCATCCATTAGGCATAGCATCTTTTGCATTTAATAGCATATTCAATATTACTTACTGCATTTGCATCGCATTTGATTGAACCAAAACAGATTTATTCAAAAAATCTTTGATAACTTCTATTGCGCCTTTAATTTAGATCTTTTTCAATTATAAGTAAAGTTGATTCTATAACATTGTTTAGATCTATTTTCTGAAATTTTAATATGTCTGTTCTAGAAAATTCAAGCATATTCTTGATTATTTTTTGGCTTCTCAATGCTGCATCATATATGTTTTTAATTCCTTTTTCTGTTTCTTCATCTAAATTTTTATTTCTAGATAAAACTTGAGAAAAAACTATTATTACTGCTAATTTTATTTTATCATCATAAATTAAATTATAATATCGATATTCTGTAAGTAAAACAAAAATCGAAGATGTTATAAAAAAACATAGAAACATAAGAGATTCGAAACCTACTTCTCCAAGAAAACAATATCCACACAAAGGAATAATAATTAAAGAAACAATATAGTATTTGAGAAACTTAATCCTTGCAAACTTTGAGTATGCCGATACAGAACCAATTAATAACGATATATATGAGATGTAGATAAATGAAGCGTGTGTGATGTATGCAAAATTATTTAATGATATATCTTTGCCACATAAAAATGTATCAATAAATTTAACTATTGCCTGGCAAATAGCAAATACAACAAACCAAAGCCAAGTATATGATATCTTGCTTATTTTTGATCTTTGGCTAACAACACATGCTAGAGAAAGGAGTAAGTACGCCCATGCGGAAAGAAAATTTATGTAAGTATAATTGCTGGCAAAAAATTCCATTTAAATCTCGATAAGATGCAAATTTATTAAAATTTACTTCCGCGACAAATTTCTTTATAGCTACAGTATTTACAAAAAAATATATTACATGCGACAGGAAATTCTTTTTTATCTTTAGGAATATTCCTTTCAATATTTACTAAATATTCATACATATCTTTTGTTTCAGATTCTACAGTATTTGCAAACTCAGATATAGACAAGTCGTTAATTTCTACATTTTTTTCTTTATATTGAGGGTATAGGTACGCAACCATTGGCGCAATATCAGAAGCTTTCTTCCCAAAATGATAATTTGCCCAAAGAGAATATCCTGTCAGCTGTTTTGAATGTTTTGCATTATCTACCTTGCCGGTCTTCCAATCCATAATGTATATTTTATCTCCAATAGGAAACAAAAAGTCAACTTTGCAAAAAGCTTTGTATTCACTTATTCTTGTTTCCCCAAAACCAGAAGGCTCTATAACCCAACGCTTGCTTTGTGGAACTGCATTTTTTTCTATCCAAGAAAAACGAGAACTGTCTAAGAAATTTTTCAATATTACTTTAATTTTAGAATATATTTCTTCAACAGAAATTAAATCTCCATTATAATAATGTTCAGAAAAAGTTTTCTCGCCACAATATTTTTCAGTCATACTAAATGCATATTTAAAAAACTTTTCTTTGTTTATAGGTTTTGAGCTTTTTTGAAATCTTTGAAGCATGTCCCGTATAACATCATGAACAATATTTCCGGTTTCTAAAGCTTTTGAAGTTAAACTTTTTAAAAATGTAATTTTTTCTAAAGGAATTTCTTTATCGTACTTTGCGTAATAATCATAAAAATATTGACGTTTACAGTTTGAAAATCTATCATATCTTGATACAGACCAACCTAAAATATCTGTATAAGGAAACTTTTTTATTTCATTCATTTTTTGTTAAGGTTCCCCCCAAAATGCCTATGAACGTATATATCTAATTTCCTATTACGTGTTCTGCAGCAAGAACGACAAAAACGCCTGCAAACAACATTAGCGATGTAATTTTATCTTTTGACTTATGAGTCTCTGGTATCAAATCTGAAGCTGAAAGAAAAATAAAAGAACCTGCAGTTATCCCTAAAAACGCACCAAGAGCATGCAAAGACATCTCTTTAAATAAACAAAACCCTAGAATTGTCCCTAGAGGCGTAAATAACGCTGTAAGGAGAGAAAACATAACTATTTTATTTTTGGAAGCACCTTTATGAAGCAAAATCCCTGAAATAGTTATTCCATCTGGAAGTTTGTGGAGTAAAATTGCAAGAGTTGTAAGAATTCCTAGTCCTGCATTGGCTTCAAATCCAATAGCTACCATAAGCCCATCAATAATTGAGTGCAGCGACAAACCTACAACTGAAGCTACATGTGTATGAGTACGGCATTCATGGTCGTGACATGGATGGAAAAACACAACAAATTGCAAAAAAAACATAAGCAGAAATCCAATTAAAACATAAATCATTGTATTTTTGTTCAATTCTAATCCCTCTGGTATTAAATGGGCAAACGCAAGGGTAAGCATAACGCCAGCAGCAAAGTTTATTATTAGAAAAGAATTCCTCTCAGACCATTTATGAAATGTTAAAACTATTAAAGCACCTGCCATAGTCGCACTTGCAGCTATCAGCGAATAAATAATCTCCATTTTTTCTCCCGATATAATCACAAAAAAGAACCTGCCGAAAAATTAGCAAAGACTGATATTACAACGGCAGGAACTTCTATAAAAATACAAAAGACTTAAGATATCTTTGATTTATTTTCTAATGTATACTTTATAACATTTCCCATCATAGCGACAGCTTTTTCTGGATAATGTCCCACTGACGTTTCTGCTGAAAGCATTGTGTAATCTGTTCCATCCAAAACCGCATTTGCCACATCACTGACTTCTGCTCTTGTAGGAACAGAATTTTTAATCATACTTTCCAACATCTGGGTAGCTGTAATTACAAATTTATTGCCGCGCGATTTGACTTTCTTTATTATATATTTTTGCATTATAGGTACTGAGAAAACAGGAAGAGATACTCCCATGTCTCCTCTTGCAACCATTATGCCGTCAACAACGCCAAGAATTTCATCAATATTATTGACTCCTGACATATCTTCAATTTTAGCTACAAGTTTACATTTAGCATTTTGTTCTTTTATTATATCTATTATAGGCTGCATGTCAGCAGCATTTCTAACAAAAGAGTTTGCTATATAATCAACTTTTTGTCCTAAAGCAAAAAGTATTCCTTTGCGATCTTTGTCTTCCAAAGACTTAAATCTTAATTTTGCGTCTGGAATATTTACGCCTTTATGTGTTTTTAAAACATAACCCATCTGAACTTCAGTAACAAGTTCATCTTCTTTTGAAGATAAAACTTTTAATACAAGGTTGCCGTCATCTATAAAAATTGTAAGGCCTTTTGTAATATCTGTAAGAGGGTTTAGATAGTCTATTGAAATCTTCTCATTATTTCCTACTACATCTTTATTGGTAAGAATAAGCTGCTGCCCTTTCTTTAACTCCACTTTTGCGCCTTCAATTTTGCCAACTCTTATTCTGTGTCCTTCTAAGTCTGCAAGGATTTCAACGTCTTTTTTATACTGCTCATTTAAAGTTCTTACTAATGCAATATCTTTCTCATACTCTGCAAAGGTTCCATGTGAAAAATTAAGTCTTACTATTGCCATACCGCTTTCTGCTAAATTTTTCAAAATTTCAAGAGTTCGTATGGCCGGACCCATTGTACAAACAATACCTATTTTATTCACCTGCTGCTCCTTTATTTTTATCTTTTACCAAGAGTTTAATTCAAACTATGTAAATTACGGTCCTGATAATAAAAGATATATTATCAAAGCTTTGCGCTTTTATGTTCGCATGAATGAGAAAGAGAGCGTATCGTAAATAAAGCACAAAATAATATTTCCAAACAGTTATTTTATACAAATACTAGTTTTTAAGTCAAATTTCGGAAAGCATTTTGTTATAATAAATTCCAATGAAAAGATTTGAATTGTTAGCCCCGGGCGGGTCAAAAGAGGCATTTATCGCAGCTGTTGAAGCTGGCGCAGACGCTATATATTGCGGACTTCAAAGCTTTAGCGCAAGGAGTAAATCTCAAAATTTTACAAACTACGAGCTTTATAATTATATTTCTTATGCTCATAAAAAAACGTAAAAGTTTATGTTGCATTCAACACGCTTGTACAAGAAAATGAGCTCAAAAAAGCAATAAATCAATTAAATTTTTTTGTCCCAGTCTGGCGTTGATGCTTTAATAGCGCAGGATTTAGGAATAGTAAATATAATAAAAAAATATTTCCCATCTTTAAAACTCCATGCAAGCGCGCAGATATCTATACACAACAGCTATGGCCTTCTTGAAGATCAGAAAGCAGGGTTTAAAAGAGTGATTCTTTCAAGAGAACTATCTTTGCAAGAAATTAAAATTATCTCAAACAAAACTGATATAGAACTTGAAATCTTTGCACATGGAGCATTGCGTTTTGGAGTTTCTGGACTTTGTTTAATGTCTAGCTTTATTGGTGGCTGCAGCGGCAACAGAGGCAAATGCGCGCAGCCTTGCAGGAGAAGATGGTCATTTAATAACAAATCTGGTTTTTACATGTCTCCAAAAGATTTAGATTTATCAAAACATATAAAAGAACTAAAATCTTTAGAACTAACTTCATTAAAAATTGAAGGAAGAATAAAAAATCCTCAATATGTTTATAGTGTTGTAAAAGCATATAAAGCCCTGCTTTCATCTTCTGACGAAAATTCTTGCAGACAAGCAAAGGAAAACATAAAACAGGATTTGGCTAGAACAAAAACTAATTTTAATTTTATAAGAAAATCTGAAGATATCTTCACCCCAGATATGCCAAAACAAATAGGTTTGTATCTTGGCAAAATTATATCTGTAACAAATAATTCTTTTACTTTAAAAACAAATGCCGCACTAAATGTTGGTGATGAGATAAAAATTGTAGATGCTTCAAAAGATATTTCATATAAAGCCATTATTTTAAATGTTAAAGAGACTCTTGGAAACTATGAAATAGCGACTGATTTTGTTTTTGCAAGACAAGGAATGCATGTATTTAAAACTTCAGATATTAAAACTGCAAAAATTATTGAATATATTTTTAACAAAACAAGTATAGAAAAACAACAATTTATAATAAAGGAAAACAAAATTTCTACTCCTTTATTTAAAGACAACCAGATCGCTCCAAAATTATTTTTAAAAGTAGATAATCCAAGACGGACACCTATTATAAAAGACAAGAATCTTTCCTTAATTTTTCTATTAGATAGGAGTACCATTAAAAATACTGAACTTTTTTAAAATTTTGACTACTTTGAGTTGCCGCCATATATTGATGAAGAAGATCTTTGCAAATTTTAAGAGGCTGCAGATAAAATATTTTGGTAAAAAGTCTTTCTTTATAAATAATTTTGCTCATTTTCATTTTTTTAAAGATAACAAAGCCAATCTCTTTACGGAACATTATTTATATGTATTAAATTCTTTTGCCGCAGATTTCTTATTTAACAAGGGAATTAAAATTTTTGAGTTTTCTATTGAAGACGATTTTAAGAATATCTCTAATATAACAAAGAAGGATCTATATTCAAATGGAATATTTTATATTTCTGGATTTCCTGTTTTAGCTACATCTCTAATGAAAAATAATGACTTAAATCAAAACAAACAATTTATGATAAACTCCTTAAAAGATTCTTTTCAGGTTTTAAACAAAAGCGGGGGAATTTATATTCTCCCACAATTTCCGATTATGCTTTTTAATAAACTTAACGCATTAAAAAAACTAAAAATAAATAAATTTATTAGCTTTGTCCACTGTTTTTTCATGTTTTCTCTTTTTTTTCTTGAAACGAATTCGCATAGTACAAAAAAATCTTTGTCGTTTAAGTTTTTTTATTTGTTTTTATTAAAAGCACGTCGTTGTCGTTATCGTCGTTTAGGCTGAAACTTTAAGAAAAAATGCTTTTTTAATTTCGCCTGCTGTTGCTGTTATTTCTTGTTTTTTCTTTTTACTACATAAAGACGTTATAGACTTATACCTTAATTTTCTTTTATTTCTTTTCTTTGTATTACTTTCTTTTCTTTTTTTTCTTTGTTCTTTTTTCTCGTCGTAGAAAGTCCCTGTGGACAACTTACCCATAATTTGGTAGTCTTATTTACATAATATATATACAAGTTTTTTCTATAGTATTCTTGTTATAGAGG
>JAISEM010000028.1 GCA_031264105.1 Endomicrobium sp. | reverse complement strand
TAGACGCAAATCTTCTCGAAATTTCGCCTCGCAAATACGTGAATATTTCATATACTTATTTTTCATTGATATGTCATAGCTTTTTCGGCTAGAAAATCAACCTACTCTAGTCTTGAACCTACAATAATAAAGATGATATTAAGATGAAAAGGATTATGAAGACGATTTCGGACCCCCGCGCTAGCTTTTAATCAGAGAGAGTATTATGTTATTACTGGGCATGGAATCGGCGATCGCCTTATTAAAACCTGAGTTTATCGGATAGAGGGAAAAAAGAGAGCCTTTGAGAGTCAACAGTAAGAAATTGGGAGAATCTTTTTTGAGAAACTCAAGCGGAAAAGTTTTAATAGATACTTATTCTAATAGTCCCTATGTATTAATGGGCGCGTGTTTAAAAGCACAGTACATATAATATTGGCATGCGAATTATAAGAATTAAACTTTTTGCTGATAACGGATTACACGTTATTGCAGGTGCCGATATACATGAAGTTACACATAACGATAGACGTTGATGCAGAATATATATCGGCGGGCAATCGTTAGCTTAACAGACTAATTATAAAAAGCCTCTGCGTAGCAGATACGCGGAGGTTCTAGACAATAGTCAGTTGTAAATATGTCTGCGCATATTGATAGAACATAAAATACCTATGGCACAAAGCGAAGAAAGGATTGAAGATCCGCCGTAAGACAACAAAAGTAAAGGCATTCCTGTTACAGGCATCATACCCGTAACCATTCCTATATTAATTACGGCATAAAATGCAAACATTGTCGCAATACCAGTAGCTACAAGCGAGCCATATCTATCGCGAGATTCTTTGGCTATAACAAGCGCACGCCAGATAAATAAAAAATAGAAAAGAAGTGTAAGCTGAGCTAAAATCCATCCGCCTTCTTCCCCTATAACTGAAAAAATAAAATCTGTGTGTTGTTCAGGAAGAAAACCAAGTTGTGTTTGCGTACCTTTTCTAAAGCCTTTGCCTAGAAACCTTCCTGACCCTATTGCAATTCTTGACTGTATTATGTTATATCCTGAACCTCTTGGGTCAATTTGAGGGTTTAAGAATATAACAAGTCTTCTCCTCTGATAATCTTTTAGTGACTTTTCAACAAATATTGAAGATACGCATCCTAAGACTATAGCTGTACATAAAACGACAGGATAAATTATTGATATTTTGATTTTTAATTTCCATAAAAGCCACCAGCAACTCATTATTAAAGCCAGTACTGCAACAATAACATAAACAGTAGTATCGCCATTTCTAAAAAACACTGCTAAGTTAGTTAAAAAAACTTCGTTTTGAGATCTTTTTAGTTGCATATCAAAAAATGTCTCAAGAAGAGGAATAGCAGTAGAGAGAATTCCGACAATTGCAATACAAAGCAAATAAAAAGGTTCAACCCCTATAATATAAAGAAGCACTAAAGTAACAGGGAAATATGAAAGAGTTGAAGAGAAGTCTGGCTGCATCATTATAAGAAACAAGTGGCCTAAAAATATTGCAAAAACAACAATGAATAAAGAACCTCTTTTGGATTCTTTAGCTTTTCTGTCAAGGAAAGAAGATAAAACTAAAATATATATTATCTTTGCTATTTCTATAGGCTGGAAAGATATAAAGCCAAAATCAAACCATCCTTTTGTCCCTTTTTTTACAGATCCAAAAATTAGTACAGAAATTAAAAGCGCAATAGATACAGCATACAATAATTTATCCAAATGTTTGTAATATTGATAGTTGAAGCTTGCAAGAAGCAAAAGACCGACAAGTCCTATGCCCGACGCCAACGTTTGAACGGATAGATATCTGAAAGACATGCCATAATTTGCTCCAGCTGAATATATAAAAGTAAAACTTATACCCATCAAAACACATACAGCTAAAACTAAATACCAATCCATGTTTGAAGCAAGACGCTTTAAAAAACTTTTCTCTTGGGTTATCACCTTGCTGATTCCTTATTATCTTCAATATCAGGATTTATATTAAAATATGCTTCATATATTTTTCTTCCTATTGGAACAGCGTTTATACCGCCGCCGCCGCCATGCTCTACTATAACTGCTAGAGCTATTTCTGGGTTATCGGCAGGAGCATAAGAAATAAACCAAGCATGGTCTTTACCGTGCGGATTTTGGGCAGTACCAGTCTTTCCAGCAACTTTAATATCTTTTAATTTACATCTCTTTCCTGTTCCAGAATCAACAGTTTTTAAAAGCGCCGTGTGTAGCAAAGACCATGTACGTTCTGACAACTCTATTTTTTCTTCTCCTTCATGTTTATGTCTATATAATTCTTCACCATTTAGATCAACTATTCTCTCAACACAGTAGGGCTTATTGCATACGCCTTTATTTGCAATTGAAGATATCATGTATGCCATTTGAAGAGGAGTCACCCATAACCCCCCTTGCCCTATAGCAAATATAACGGTGTCTCCCTGAAGCCATTTCATTTTTTGTTTGGATTTTTTCCATTCTGGGTTTGGGACAAAACCACTTTTTTCATTGGGCAAGTCTATACCGGTTTTTCTTCCCAAGCAAAACTTTTTTGAATACTGTTCTAGATTCTTTACGTCTAACTTAAGACCTAACTGATAAAAATATATATTGCATGATTGTGCCATTGCGTGAATCAAATCCAACATCCCATGGCCATGTTTACACCAACATGTATAAAATCTATCTCCAAGCTCAAATTTTCCCGTACACAAAACTTTTTCCAAAGGATTTATATTTAAAACTTCAACGGCCGCTGCAAAAGTAATTACTTTAAATATTGAACCTGGCGGATATAGCGCCTGTAAAGCTCTATTAAAAAGAGGAAAATTTTTATCTTGTAAATATTTGCCAAATTCTTTGTACCTTATTTTATTAGTATCAAAGCCTGGACAAGAAACTAACGCAAGAACTGCCCCAGTTTTTGTGTCCAATACTACAGCTGCGCCTTTGCCTGTATCGCTATTTTCTAAAGCATCATAGGCCGTTTTTTGAAGTTTTGTATTTATTGTGGAGTATACGCTTGCTCCTATTTCAGACGCGATATATTTTGCTGCTTTGACCCTATATCCTCTTGCATTCACTTCAACCTGCCAGCCACCGTTTTTGCCTTGAAGATACGTATCGTAAGTTTGCTCTATACCGCCCCTGCCTATGTAATCTCCAGGATTGTACCCTTGTTCAGAAAGCTCTTCAAGTTCTTCAAGCTTTATTTCGTTAGTATAGCCAGTAATATGACCAGAGACTTCTGCTAAAGGATAAACTCTGCGAGACTCTCTAGCCACGCTAACTCCTTGAAGACGCATACTCTGTTCGCGGATTTTAAACATCTCTTCTTTTGTAAGATTATCGGCAATCTTTAGAACTTCTCCATATTTATTACTTTTGTCCGTCTTTGGCTTTATTTCTCTTCCTAAAATATGTTCAATATCCTTTAAAATTTCTTCCGATATCTTTTTATGCCCATCAGGAGGATAATACAAAGCTATGTAGGCAAATTCATTGCCAACAAGAATGTCGTTATCTGAAGAATAAATTATACCCCTAGGAGCGCGTTCATTTGTGTTATGTAATCTTTGTTGTTCCGATATGGCTTTATATTTATTACCTTTTATAATTTGCAAATGAAAAAGCTTTGCCGAAATACAAACAAATAGCAATATAAAAAACACAAGAATAATCCTGTGTTTTTCAAGAAAATTTTCGTAAGCAAAACGATCTTCTCTTTGCCAAACCATTTAAGTGTCGCCTTTAGAGAGGTTTAAACGATCCAAAATAAAGAATACAATAGGAGTCACGATAACTGTAGCCAATATTTTAAACATAAGTTGAATCGTGATAAAAGATGGAGAGCCGCTTTCGCTTGCGGGAATAACCCAGTATATAAAACTAAAAATAAACCAATAAGCGACATTAGTTAGTACTCCTATTACAATTTGCGCCGGAGCTCTATCTTTATCAAAATTTTTATTTATCTTCCCTGTAAAATATCCGATAATTGTAAAGATAACTGTACGCATACCGAAAACATCAGTTGAGAAAACGTCCCATGTAAGGCCAAATAAAAAGCCCATAATTTCCGCTGAAACAACGCCTCTTGTAAGCCCTAGGTATACAATCAATATAAGTATGAGATTAGGAAAAACTCCACAAATATTGAGATATTTGCCAAAGAAAAATTGTAGTATACAAAAAATTATATATAAAAGAAAATAAGCAATAACCTTTTTCATTTACGCGCCTTCATGAGGCACAAGAATAACAACATCGCAAATCACATTTGACTCAAAATAGACTTCAGCCGTAGCTGTTTTAAAATCAACGTAGGCTTCTTCCATAACTTCTTTTATAACTCCTACTGGAACATCTTTTGGAAACACAGAACTCAACTCGCTTACAACAATTTCATCGCCCGGTTTAACGTCAGCATCTGAGAGAATATATGTTATTTTTATAAGATTAGAATTAAAACCTTCAGACAAACAATTTATACCTTTATCTTTAATTTCAACTGGAAACTCGTAAACAGAATTTGTTATTAAAGCCACTTTTGACGATGACTTATAAACTTCCCAAATTTTGCCCATGGCACATAGAGTATCTTTCTTTTTGTTAAATACCAGCACAGGCAATTCTTTTCTCAAGCTATTATTTTTGCCTTTATCTATAATAAGCCATTGATACCATTCCCCCGGTTCTCTGGCTATAATTCTGGCAAAAATAGATTTCGTATTTTTGATTTTCTCAAGATTTAATAGTTTTGATAAGTTTTCATATTCTTTGGAAATAATATCATAGTTTCGGATTTTGTCTTCAAGCTCTTGATTCTTTTGTTCGTAGGCAAGATTTTCTTGATATAAAAAAACCATAGGTTTAATATTGTCAGCAAAACGTGCGGTAGAACGAAATATATTATTTGCCGTCGCTATATTAGGATAAGCAATATAATAAATAAGATCTTTTATAAAGGTTACATACGACGAACTCCTACCTATTATAAGAGCAAGGCCAAACAGTAAAAGAACGGCAAATATTAAATCTCCGTATCTTGTTTTATGAATTTTATGCATTAAAAAATCCCGTTTTATATGTTTCTTTTCTTGGATCTTTTTATATTGTCTAGTTCTTCTAGATATGCGCCTGTGCCTCTTGCAACGCAAGTAAGAGGGTCATCGGCAAGATTGACAGGAAGTTCTGTTTCTTGGGATATAAGATCAGGAAGCCCTTTAACAAGAGAGCCGCCACCGCTTAGTATTATTCCACGATCAACGAGATCTGCTGAAAGTTCTGCAGGGGTTTCTTCAAGAACACTTTTAACAACTTCTATTATTTTTCTAACAGGATCAACAAGAGCAATTCTTACTTCTTCAGAAGAAATGGAAACAGTTTTAGGTAGTCCCGTAAGCAAATCTCTTCCCTTTACATTCATAGTTAACTCTTGTTCAAGAGGAAATACCGATCCTATGTTCATTTTTACCGATTCTGCAGTGTTCTCACCAATAGAAAGATTGTATTTACGTCTGAAATATTGAGCTATTGCTTCGTCCATTTTATCGCCAGCAACTTCAAGAGATTTAGCTACAACCATTCCTCCAAGAGAAATAACAGCTACTTCTGTAGTACCACCACCAATATCTATTATCATACTGCCTTCAGGATCTTGAATTGGGATGCCTGCGCCTATTGCAGCTGCCATTGGCTCGTCTACAAGATGAACTTCTCTAGCTCCTGCTTGTTCTGCTGATTCTCTTACGGCTCTTCTTTCTACTTCAGTTATTCCTGAAGGGACCCCTATGACAACTCTTGGGTGTAAAAGAGTCCTTTTATTATGGACTTTTTTAATAAAATATCTAATCATTTTTTCAGTTGATTCAAAATCTGCTATAACGCCATTTCTTAAAGGTCTTACCGCAACAATGTTTGCAGGGGTCTTTCCTAGCATTTTCTTTGCTTCTATACCAATGGAAAGAACTCTTTTAGATTCTCGCTCAATAGCCACAACAGACGGCTCTCTTAAAACAATGTTTTTGCCTTTTATGTAAACGAGAACTGAAGCGGTTCCAAGGTCTATTCCCATATCATTTGAAAACAGCCCCAAAATATAATTAAACATTTATTCCTCGCATATAATTAAAAAAACGGATTTTCATTATTTGGATTCATTGTAAGCTCTCCGCTTTTAAGTTTGTGATTTATGTGTTATATAACTAGCCTTACTATAGCTACATCGGCACTATCGCCGCGTCTTGTTCCAACTTTTAAAATCTGCACATAGCCACCATTTCTTTCTTTGTACCTTGGAGCTAAAACGTCAAAAACTTTCTTTACAACTGCTTTATCACGTATTTCGCTGCTTACTGCTCTTACAGCATTTAAATCGGCTTTTTTAGCCTTAGTCAAAAGCTTTTCG
The DNA here is from genome assembly GCA_031264105.1 of Endomicrobium sp. Lineage (GTDB taxonomy): Bacteria > Elusimicrobiota > Endomicrobiia > Endomicrobiales > Endomicrobiaceae > Endomicrobiellum. The sequence continues at coordinate 16,127 of JAISEM010000028.1, read as the reverse complement.
CTATAGCTTACAAGCTCTTTAGCCTTAGGCAAGGTTGTTTCTATTCTTTCGTGAAGAAACAATGCCGTAACTAAATTGCGAAGCATTGCTTTTTTATGAGAACTCGTTACTGCGAGTTTGCTCCCGTTATAAGTTTTTATCATTTCTTTACTCCCTTCTTAAATTCCATTCCAAGCGATAAATTAAGCTCTTGAAGCTTGCTCTTAATTTCATCAAATGAACGCTTACCAAAATTGTCAAAGTTCATTAAAGCAGCTTCTTTTAATCTAACAAGATCTCCAATTGTTTCTATTCCTGCATTCTTTAAGCTGTTGGAAGATCTTGTTGAAAGATCCATAATACTTATAGACTGCGCAAAGATACCTTCTTCTTTTACACCCGATTCGTCTTGGACAGGCGGTTTGGCAACAACGTCTTCAGGCTCAAGAGGATCTTCAGTAAAGATAACAAGACTGTTTCTTAAAATCTTTGCAGATTTTATCAAAGCGTCTTTTGGAGAAACTGATCCATCAGTCCAAACTTCCATAATAAGTCTGTCATAATCGAGACTTTGTTCTACACGGGTATTTTCAACTTCATAGTTAACTTTTATTACAGGAGAATATAATGAGTCAAGAAAAATAGTTCCTACTGCATCTTTGTCAGCTTTAGACTCTTCAGCAAGGACATACCCTTTGCCGACCGTAGCTTCCATCTCCATTTCAAGAGTAGTTCCATTGTCTATATTGGCGATTTCCTGATCAGGATTCATTATTTCAACATTAAAATTTTTCTCAATATCTCCTGCTGTTACTTTTCCTGCTCTTTTAATTTTTAAATAAAGTCTCTCCGGTCCGTCGGAGTTTAAGTTTACTCTTATTTTCTTTAAGTTTAAAACTATTTGAGCTACGTCTTCCTTTACACCTTTTAAAACCGCAAATTCATGCAAAACTCCAGTAATTTTTACTGAAGAGATTGCAGCTCCTTGAAGGCTTGAAAGAAGGATCCTTCTCAACGAATTACCTATCGTGTGACCATAACCACGTTCAAACGGTTCAGCAGTAAACCGACCATAAAATTTGGCTTTGTTTTTTTCATCTAGAGTAAGCTTACGCAGTTTTTCTAAATCCAATGCTTTCATTCTTTATAACCTCACTTAACAAGCTTCGCAGCCGTTAGTTTATTTTGAATAGTATTCAACTATAAGCTGACTGTTTAGAGAGTGAGAAACTTCCCCTGCCAAAGGTTCGCTTACAACAGTTCCTGCAACTTTATCTTTGTCAAAGCTTAGCCAAGTTGGAACATTTGAAGACGTTCCTTCAACCAATTTTTTTATAACAGCGTTTGATTTGTACTTCTCTGGCACTGTTATAACATCTCCCGCTTTCACTTGATAACGAGGTAAATCTATCTTCTTGTTGTTTACTAAAATATTTCCGTGATTAATTATCTGTCTTGCCATTCTCTTAGATGAAGAAAATCCCAGCCGATGTACTACATTGTCAAGTCTAAGCTCAAGAATTTTAAACAAATTGTCTCCGGTTGAACCTTTCATCTTTTCAGCAGTTTCGTAATAGTGAACAAACTGCTCTTCAGTTAAACCATAGACTCTTCTGGCTTTCTGTTTTTCTCTCAGATGTTTTGCATAGTCTGACATTTTTGACTTCATTGCTCCGTGTTGTCCAGGCGCATTTTTGCCTCTTTTTTTATCAAGAGCGCAATTTGAAAAGCATCTTTCCCCTTTCAGGAAAAGTTTTTCTTTTTCACGACGACACAACTTACATACTGAACCTAAATAACGCGACATCTATTAAAACCCTCCCAGGTTGTTTTTACTATTCTAAAATAAATGTCCGACAGCAGCCGTTGTGCCGGGCATTATTTCCAATATTATACTCTTCTTGGTTTTGAAGGACGGCATCCATCGTGAGGAACAGGCGTAATATCTTTTATTGCTGTTATTGTAAGACCTGAACTCTGTAAACCTCTTATGGCAGTTTCTCTTCCCGATCCAGGACCATTTACGAATACTGCTACGCTTTTAACGCCTATATCTATAGCTTTTTTACCTACTGCAGCCGCAGTCATTTGAGCTGCAAAAGGAGTGCCTTTTTTTGTTCCTTTAAATCCTGAACCGCCTGCAGATGCCCAAGACAAAGTATTTCCTCTTTCATCGGTTATATTAACAATTGTATTGTTAAACGTTGACAATATATACGCTCTTGCTACTGCGCCGATATATTTTTTCTTCTTCTTAGAGCTACTGGTCCTCTTTTCTTCTGCCATACTTCCTCCGTTCTGTTTTACAAATATATAAACTTTAATTAAATTCTAGCCCTTTTTACCTGGAGCTTCAGCCTTTCCCGCTCCTACGGTCTTTCTCTTACCGCGTCTGGTACGAGCATTGGTTTTAGATCTTTGTCCTCTTACAGGAAGATTTCTCCTGTGGCGAGAACCTCTGTAGCTTCCGATTTCCATAAGTCTTTTAATATTTGCTTGGATTTCTCTTCTGAGATCTCCTTCAACTTTTAAATTCTTCGCTATAAGATTGTTTATTTTATTTACTTCTTCTTCAGTTAAATCCTTAACTCTTTTAGCAGGATCCAATGAAAGTTCCGCAATAATTTCATTTGATATAGCTGACCCTACTCCATAAATATATCTTAAAGCTATATCAAGCCTTTTGTTCTTTGGTAAATCTACTCCGGCAACACGAGCCATTTATCCATCCTCCAGATTGGGTTGCTTCTATTTTAGCTAACATAAGATTAAAACAACAAGATTTCCGCCTTGCTATTTTTTTTAAACTTACCGACTTTATCCCTGTCTCTGCTTATGCTTAGGTTGTGAACATACAACTCTTACTACGCCTTTGCGCTTTATAACTTTGCATTTCTGACAAATAGGTTTTACCGATGCCCTGACTTTCATTTCATACTCCATTATTTCTATCATTTTTAGCAATTTCCGTATTATATCATAAAATAACAAAAAACAACGCGTACCGGACACTGCTGTATGTCTTGTGTAGCTTGTTATTTTACAATTTTATTTTTACTTCTCTCTATACGTAATCCTGCCTCTTGTCAAATCATAAGGTGAAAGTTCTACTTTTACCCTATCGCCTGGAAGAATCTTTATGTAGTGCATTCTCATCTTTCCGCATATGTGCGCTAGAATAACATGTCCTCCATCTATAAGTTCTACTCTAAAAACTGCATTGGGCAGAGCCTCTAAAATTTTTCCATCAACAATAAGTTTTTCTTCTTTAGCCATTCTACGCCTTTGTTAGAATTTCGTAATTGCTTTCCGTTATCGCCACGGTATGCTCAAAATGAGCACTTAAACTGCCGTCTCTTGTAGCCACTGTCCAATCATCATCCAACATGCAAACTTCGTGCCTTCCTTCATTTACCATAGGTTCTATAGCAAGAACCATTCCTGGAAGAAGTTTAATGCCAACACCTGCTTTGCCGTAATTTGGAATTTGAGGGTCTTCGTGAAGTCGCCTGCCTATTCCATGTCCGACAAAGTCTCTTACAACTGAAAAACCAGCGCTTTCTGCAACTGTTTGCACAGCATTTGAAATATCACCAAGTCTGTTTCCATGTAACGCTTTTTCTATGCCTTTCTGTAAAGACAGCTCTGTAATTTTAAGAAGATTAGCGGCGGCGTCGGAGATAGCGCCGACTGCGTAGGTTCTTGCTGCGTCGCCATAGTAGCCTTCGTAAAAAACGCCCATGTCCACAGAAACTATATCGCCCGATTTAAGCACACGGGAAGCATTCGGGATACCGTGAACAACTTCGTCGTTTATTGATACGCACGCAGATGCAGGAAATGGATATCTTGCACCTGGCACGCCCAAAAACGCAGGCGCCATTTTTAATTTTCTTATATATTTTTCTGAAAATTCGTCTATATCTTTCGTCGTTATTCCCGGTTTTATCATTTCAGAGAGCTTCTCAAGAATTTCGCCGACTACTTTCCCAGCAATCCTCATTTTCTCAATTTCTTTTTCCGTCTTTAACTCTATTGACTGCTTTTTAAAAAACAATTTATTTCGCCTTTATGTATTTTTTTATTTCTTCAAACACTTCGGATTCATTTTTTAAACCGTCTATATTTACAAGCAAGCCTGTTTTTTTATAATACTCTATTAAAGGCCTTGTTTGCTTCTCATAAACATCAAGTCTATCTTTTACAACATTTTCTTTATCATCATTTCTTTGAATAAGATCTCCATTGCAAGCATCACATTTTCCTTCAACTTTAGGAGGAATAAAATCTACATGGTAACTTGCGCCGCAAGAACAAACTCTTCTTCCTGAAATTCTTTTAACTGCTTCGTCAAAATGAACATCTACAAAGAATACTGCGTCTATTTTTATATTTTTAGTTTTAAGCATTTTGTCAAGCTCTTCAGCTTGGTTTAAAGTACGCGGGAAACCGTCCAAGAGAAAACCTTTTTTCACATCGTCTTTTTCAAGACGTTTTTTTATCATATTTACAACTGTTTCATCCGGAACTAACTGTCCTGATGCAAGAAGTTTGCTTATACCTTCTTCAGATTTTTTTGCTTCTCTAAACATGTCTCCAGTCGAGAGATGGACTATTCCAAACTTTTCTACTATCTTCTTTGCTTGAGTACCTTTTCCTGCTCCTGGGGGCCCAACCAATATGCAATTCATTTTAAAATTCCCTTATATATTTTAACCGATTAATAAGCTTTTTAAACTTAGATTTCCGATAAAGACTCTCAGAAATGACGACACATAACTGATGGATTCTGCGACTTCGCGCTCAATGACAAACAAAGAACTCATAAAACGAAATATTTCGAACTTTTTAGGCGTTAGTTTTTTTGGTTTGAACGATGCCTCTATCTCTTATCGGACATTAAACCAACGACCTTTTATTCTGCCTTCCTTCATAAATCCCTCATAATGCCTCATTATAAGGCGCGACTCTATTTGCCCAACTGTATCTAATGAAACACCGACTACGATAAGGAGCGAAGTTCCTCCAAAGAAAAATGGGGCGCTCATAACGCTTCTCAAGTAATCAGGCAAAACTGCGATGCAAGCAACAAATAGTGCACCACCTAAGGTAACTCTTTCAAGAACTTTTTGTATATATGCCGCTGTTGGCTCGCCAGGTCTTATGCCTGGAACAAAACCTCCAGACTTTTTAATATTTTCAGACAAATCTTTAGGATTAAAAGATATTGAATTATAAAAATAGCAGAAGAAAACAACAAGCGAGGCATAAATCAAACTATAATAAATAGAGCCGCCATTAAACCATGTTAAAAATTTTTTTGCTATTGGAAAACTAAAGATTGTCCAGTTTGGAGCAAATTGAGCTATAGTTAAAGGCGCTGTCAAAATAGCGCCGGAAAAAATAACAGCGATAACACCAGACTGATCAACTTTTATAGGAAGGAATGAGGATTGTCCTCCATACGTTTTCCTGCCTACCACTTTCTTGGCATACTGAATAGAAATTCTTCTTTGAGCTGTTTCAACCCAAACAACAGCGACTAAAACTGCAATTACAATAAGCGTAAGAGATAAAACATAAAGTACTGAAATTTCTTCCATTTGGACAAGTTTTACAATACTTAAAACAGCGTGAGGAAGCCTTTCAACAATACCTGCAAAAATTATAAGAGAAACGCCGTTCCCTATTCCTCTTTCAGTAACCTGCTCTCCAAGCCACATTATTAAAACTGTTCCTGTAAGGAGCGTAGTAACTGTTAAAAATATCCAAGACCAAGACGGTTCTAGAACTATCGGCATACCAGAAGGCGTTGGAATTTTTGTTATCATCATCGTAAGGCCAAAAGATTGAATAGAACCTAAAATAAGCGCGCCATATCTAGTAATCTGCGTGATTTTTTTTCTACCTTGTTCACCTTCTTTTGCAAGCCTGTCCAAATAAGGGATTATGTGAGCGCCCTGCATTAAGCTCATAATAATGGACGCGTTAATATATGGTATTATACCCATAGAAAAAACTGACATCTTGTTAAGAGCTCCACCTGAAAACATATCCAAAAAGCCTAGTAGCCCATTAGCCTGTACAGCAAATAAAGATTTTACAGCTTCACCATTAATGCCAGGAATAGGAACCGTAGCGCCTATTCTGTAAGCAACAATAATAAGCAAAGTAAAAAGAATTCTTTTTCTTAACTCAGGCACTCTAAACATATCGCCGAAACTTTTTAGCATAATTTAATCCAATTATTTTAGACATTATTTTAGTAATGTTAATTTATTATTTTATTTAACGACTTCTGCTTTGCCGCCTGCGGCATTGATTTTTTCAATAGCAGACTTTGAGAAAGCAGCGACTTTAATTGTCAAAGCTTTTTTAAGATCCCCAACGCCTAAAATCTTTACAAGCTTTGCTTTTCCTGTAAGGCCTGCTTCTTTAAGAACTTGAGGAGTAACTTCTGTACCTGCATCAAATTTATTTAAACTTTCAACATTTACAATTTCATATTCTTTACGGAACTGATTGGTAAAGCCTCTCTTAGGAACTCTCCTAAAAATAGGCATCTGTCCACCTTCAAAACCTATCTTTTTTGCTCCGTCGCCAGAACGAGCTTTTTGCCCTTTACAACCGCGAGTAGCAGTACGACCATGTCCTGATCCAATCCCGCGCCCTACAATTTTTTTTCTATGCTTTGAGCCTTTTGCAGGCTTTAAATTATCCAAACCTATCATATTTCTGCAGCCTCTTTCTCTCTGATTTTAGCAACATATTCTTTTGAGCGAAGAGACTTCAACGCTTCTATAGTAGCATAAACTACGTTAAAAGAATTAGAAGAACGCATTGACTTTGTAAGAATATCTCTAATACCAACAGCCTCAAGAACAGCTCTTACTGCTCCACCAGCAATAACACCAGTCCCAGGAGCTGCAGGCTTTAACAAAACCTTGCCTGAACCTGAAATACCAATTATTTCATGCGGAATTGTGCTTCCTTTAAGCCGTACTGAAACCATATGTTTTGAAGCTTGCATACTTCCTTTTTGTATTGCTGCTTGAACTTCATTTGATTTTCCAAGACCGCAACCTACTTTGCCAGCGCAATCGCCAACTACTACTAAAGCGTTGAATGAAAATCTCTTGCCACCTTTAACAACCTTTGCCACTCTGTTAACGGCGACAACAGTTTCTTTCAATCCATTATCATTTTGTTGTTTACCTATTTTTTCAGCCAACTTATCCTCCTAAGACTACACGCCATAATGTTTAGCATATCTTTATCCTAAAATTTATATTCGCCAAGACGAGCATTAGAAATCCAACCCGCCGTTTCTTGCCGCATCTGCAAAAGCTTTAACTTTTCCTGCAAACTCATAACCTCTGCGGTCAAATACAACCTTCTTAACGCCTTTTTCAGATGCTTTTTTAGCTATCAATTCGCCTACAGACTTTGCAGCTGCGACAGTATCGGTAACTTTAAGCTTACCTTTAAGTTCAGGAGATAACGTTGAAGCTGACGCTATAGTCGAACTATTGCTGTCGTCTATAATTTGAGCATAGATATGCTTATGCCCACGATGGACGCTTAAACGAGGTCTTTCTTGCGTTCCCTCTATTTTACTTCTTACTCTTTTAACGCGATAATCAAATCTTTTATTTGAACATTTCATCTAAAACCCTCTATTTTTTGCCTGAGCCTGCCACGGCTTTACCGGCTTTTCTTATTATCTTCTCGCCTAAATATCTTACGCCAAAACCTTTATATGGTTCAGGCGGCTTTACTGCTCTAATCTTAGCGGCAAACGCGCCGACTTCATATTTATCTATCCCAGTCACCGTAATCAAAGTATTTTTATCGGGCGTAAGAGCAGCTGTTACTTTTACAGTCGACGGTATAGGAAGGTTTACAAGGTGTGAAAATCCTACGGCTAAAACCAACTTCTTTCCACTCTCTACATTTGCTTTGTAACCAAGACCTATAGCTTCTAGTTCTTTTTTAAAGCCTTTTGTAACACCTTCAATCATATTGACGATAAGACCTCTTGTAAGACCATGAATCATGTTATGTTCACGAGTTTCTCCAAGAGCTTCAACAAGAATGCTATCTTTATCAACTTTTATGTTTATCTTATTATTTATACCCTGCGAAAGCTTTCCAGCAGGGCCTGTTATTTCTAACACGCCATTTTTAAACTCTGCTTTCACCTTTTGCGGAATTTGAACCGGTTTTTTCCCCAATCGACTCATCGTTTTGACCCTCAATATAAAATTTTTGCTGATATGCAAATCCCAAATAACAGGGAGCGACTCAAAGCCGATATTACCAAACATACCCTATTACTTCTCCGCCAATTTTCTCTTTTCCAGCTTGGATGTCGGTCATTAAACCTTTTGAAGTGGAAACTAAGGTAACGCCTAATCCACCTACGGTTTTTGGCATATCTTCATAGCCTTTATAAATTCTTAAAGAAGATTTAGAAACTCTTTTCATTCCCTCAATAACAGGTTTTCCAGGAGCGCTATACTTAAGATAAATTCTTAAAACTCCTTGCTTTTTATCATCAGTATTCTTATAGCTTGTAATATATCCTTCTTCTTTTAAAATTCTAGCTATTTCCATTTTCATTTTTGAAGACGGAATATCAACTTTTTCGTGTAATTTCGCATTTGCATTGCGAATACGAGCGAACATATCTGAAATTGGATCTGTAATCATTAAACCGACCTCTTTTAAAATTTAGCACTGTTACCAGCTTGACTTTGTAAGACCTGGTATCTCCCCGTTATGCGCCAATTTGCGCAAACATATTCTGCAAAGACCGAAGTCTCTATAAAAACCGCGCGGTCTTCCACACAAACGGCATCTATTCCTGTAGCGCGTTGCAAATTTATGAGGTTTACGCATCTTTGCTTCTGCTGAAGTTGTTGCCATAGAAAAATATCCTTTGCTTTATTTGCTATTTATTTTCTCTTTTTTTGAACGGCATTCCAAGATCCTCCAATAAAGCTTTCGCTTGCTCGTCTTTTTCAGTCGTCGTTACAATAGTAATATTCATTCCTCTTGCTTTGTCTGACTTTTCAATATTGATTTCAGGGAATATATACTGTTCTGTAAGACCTAAGTTAAAGTTGCCTCTTCCATCAAAACCATTAGGCTCAATTCCTCTGAAATCTCTTATACGGGGAATTGCCACATTTATAAGTCTATCTAAGAATTCATACATCATTGCATTTCTTATAGTAACTTTTATACCTATTGGCATTCCCTGACGGATTTTAAAATTTGATACTGACTGTTTCGCACGACAAACCAAAGGTTTTTGACCGGCGATAGCCTCAAGCTCGGCAGTCGCAATATCTAAAACTTTAACGTTTTCTTTTGCTTCACTTAATCCAATATTTATAACAATCTTGCTAAGATTAGGAATCTGATGAACGTTCTTAAAATTGAACTGTTTTTTAAGTTCATTTACTACATTTTTCTGATAAAATTCTTTTAAACGAGGATGGTTCATTATTCTTTCCTTATCTTTCTTCGTTACTTAAACCTAATGCAAAGTATTTTAAGCATTATATTAACATTTCTCCGCATTTGCGACATACTCTTACTTTTTTACCGTCGGAAAGCTTGTCAAATTTAGGTCTAAAAGATTGCTCACATTTTGAGCAAACAAGCATAACTTTGCTTGCAGCTATAGGAGCTTCTTTCTCGCGTATTCCTCCAGAATCTCTCTGGGTAGGCTTTGTGTGTCTTTTTACAAAGTTAATTTTTGAAACTATGACTTTTCCTTCTTTAGGAAAAACATCAAGAACTTCACCTTTCTTGCCCTTGTCTTTTCCTGATAAAACTATAACGTTGTCTTTCTTTTTAATGTTAAACATTTTGTTATCCTGTTTTGTTTTTCGCCCTTATATCTTCTAATGAAATCCCCGATTAAAACTTTCGGCAATGACGACAGAAGCATATATCTTTAACTTTTCTACTTTTACCAATAGAAAGTAGAAATACTAAAAGATTTATATTACTTCAGGCGCCAAGGAGATTATCTTAAGATAATTATTTTCTCTAAGTTCTCTTGCCACCGGTCCAAAAATACGCGTACCTTTTGGTTCCCCTTCATCATTAATAACAACCGCTGCATTGTCGTCAAACTTTATATATGTTCCATCTGCGCGGCGAATTTCTTTTACTGTACGCACAATTACCGCCTTAACAACTTCCCCTTTTTTTATATTTCCATGCGGCAAAGCGTCTTGAACAGACGCGTGTATAACATCGCCAATACTTGCATAACGACGTTTCATACCCTTTGTTACTCTAAAACAACGAATTTTCTTCGCTCCTGAGTTATCCGCTACGTTTAAAATAGTTCTTTCCTGAATCATTACAGTATCCTTCGTTAAACTTAGTTTTTAGATTTCTGCCACTTTATTTAAGACTTTTACCAAAATCCATCTTTTTGTTTTTGACATAGGTCTTGATTCCATTATTTCAACTTTATCGCCTAAATGGGAAGCATTCTGTTCATCGTGCGCAGCAAATTTATTCTTGCTGCGAAGCACGCGACCGTACAGAGAATGGCGATATGTTCTTTCAATAGAAACCAATCTTGTTTTGGAGCTTTTATCACTTACAACTATGCCCGTGCGGCACTTGCGCTTTCCACGTTCTTTTGACATTGTTCCTTCCTATTATTTTATCTTATTTAGACTCTTTCTTGCGAGCAATAAGCGTTTTGATTCTTGCTATCATTCTTCTAATCTCTCTTATTTCAAGAGGATTTCTTATAGGAGCAGTTGAATGACGAAACTTTAGCTTAAAAAGCTTATCCTGCAATTGAGCGAGCTTTGCATTAAGCTCTAGTTCAGTCATATTCTTCATTTCATTCCAGAGTTTACTTTTCATCTTATCCTCAAATATCTGCTCTGACTAAAATTTTTGCGCGTATAGGTAGCTTGTTTGACGCAAGAGTCAAAGCCTTTCTTGCTTCTGCTTCCGCAATCCCTTCCATTTCAAACATTATTCTTCCGGGCTTTACTACGGCAACCCAAAACTGTGGATCGCCTTTACCTTTACCCATTCTTGTTTCTGCAGGCTTCTTTGTGATTGGTTTATCAGGGAATATTCTGACCCAAACTTTTCCGCCCTTCTTTGTAAATCTAGCGAGTGTAATACGAGCCGCTTCTATTTGATTGCTATTTATCCACACAGGTTCAAGAGCTTGAAGACCATACTTACCAAAAGCCAAGTAGGCGCCGCTTTTGGCTTTGCCTTTCATTCTTCCCCTATGCGTCTTTCTATATTTAACTCTTTTTGGCATCAACATATAAATGTCCTCTGTCTTTATGTCTTATTTATTTACGCTATTGCTTACTTTGCATTTGCATCCACAAGCTTTGCTTCTTCAAGCAATTCTTTAGCCGTTTTCTTGAAAAGCTCTTTTTTAAATATCCAAACTTTAACGCCAATTTGACCCATTGTCGTATACGCTTCGGAAAAACCATAATCTATATCAGCTCTGAAAGTTTGTAAAGGAATTCTACCTTCTTTAAGCCACTCAGTTCTTGCAATTTCTGCGCCTCCAAGTCTTCCAGAAACCATAATTTTTATACCTTGAGCGCCAGCTACCATTGCTTTTTCAATGGTCTTTTTCATTGCTCTTCTAAAAGCTATTTGCTTTTCCAATTGAAAAGCAATGCTTTCAGCAGCAAGCTGAGCATCTACTTCTGGTCTCTTTATTTCCATAACATTTACAAATGTTTTCTTTGAAGTCATGGATTCAATTTCTTTTCTCAATAACTCTATACCTTGCCCGCCTTTGCCGATAACAATACCTGGACGAGAAGTATAAATATTTACGCGTAAATATTTACCAGGCCTTTCTATAACAATCTTAGATACAGAAGCTAATTTAAGTTTATTTTTCAAATAAACTCTTATACGACGATCTTCTTCTATAAAATCAGGCATCTCTTTTAAATTAAACCATTTAGATTCCCAATCTCTAATATATCCTAATCTTACACTTTTGGGATGTACTTTGTGACCCATGTTTCCTACCTTTCCTAAAAAAATTTTATCTTACTTTGCTTCAACGGCTTTTACCGCTTTAGCAGTTTTTTTCTTTCTTTTTCCATCAGAGACGCCTGCATCGGTAACAACTATCGTAAGGTGAGCCGTTCTCTTTTTTATAGGCATACCTCTGCCCTGCGGACCAGGTCTCATTCTTTTGAGTATAGGTCCGTTACCTACCCAAGCTTCTTTAACTTTTAAGCCTGAAAAATCGATTAGTTTTCCTGAATTTGCTGTTGCGCTTTTCAAAACTTTTTCAACTAAAGTAGCGGCAGACTTAGGAAGAAAAGAAAGAACTTCAAATGCTTTCTCAACTTTTTTATTTCTAATAAGAGAAAGAACTTGGTTAACTTTTCTTGGAGTATGTCTAACAAATTTTGCCGTTGCCTTTGCTTCCATCTTTATATCCTTTTTGTCTGTTTGACAATCACCATATGGCGACTATTATCGCTTATGAACTTAAAGTTCAAACTATCTAATTTCTAGGTTAGAGCTGTTTCCTGCTTAGTCATTCCGCTGTGACCTTTGAAAACTCTTGTCGGAGCAAATTCGCCAAGTTTATGGCCTACCATTTGTTCCGATATGAATATAGGCAAAAACTTTTTGCCGTTATGTATTGCTACAGTATGACCTACAAATTCTGGAGTTATAACACTTGCCCTTGCCCACGTCTTTATAACTTTTTTATCTCCAGCTTCATTAAGCTTTTGCACTTTCTTCAAAAGCTTCTCATCAATATATGGACCCTTTTTTGTGGAACGACTCATTTATTATTTCCTCCAATTACTTCTTAGCTTTATTACGATGACTTACTATTACCCAGTCCCAAACTTTCTTAGGTCTTGTCTTGAAACCTTTAGCAGGTTGATTCCAAGGGCTTCTGGGTTGGTTGTTACCTTTAGATCTACCTCTTCCGCCTCCATGTGGATGATCAACAGCGTTCATTGCAGTTCCGCGAACATGAGGTTTTTTACCCATGTGACGGTTTCTTCCTGCGGATCCCATCGTAATGTTTTCGTGGTCCAAATTTCCTACTTGACCAATTGTTGCATAACAATTTACTCGGACAAGCCTTATCTCGCCAGAAGGCATTCTTACGTGAGCATAATCGCCCTCTCTAGCAAGAAGCTGGGCTGCAGCCCCGGCTGAACGAACAAGCTGTCCGCCTTTTCCCGCAACAAGTTCCAAGTTATGTATGAAAGTACCTACAGGGATATTCGTAAGAGGAAGAGAGTTTCCCGGCTTTATCTCGGCATCCGGTCCGGACATCAAGGAATCTCCAACTTTTACGCCTAGAGGCTGAAGTATATATCTTTTTTCTCCGTCCTGATATTGCAGAAGCGCTATTCTGCTTGAACGATTAGGATCGTATTCAATTGCTATTACTTCAGCTGGAATATTGAATTTGTCTCTTTTGAAATCTATTATTCTGTAAAATCTTTTGTGGCCACCGCCTCTAAAGCGGACCATCACCCGACCTGTATTGTTGCGACCAGCTTTTTTCTTTATGATTTTGATTAAGGATTTCTCAGGATCTGTTTTTGTTATATCGGAGAAATCTGAAACCGACATCTGTCTTCTAGACTGAGTGTACGGCTTAAACGTTTTAATCGGCATTTCTTTTTCCTGTTATCGGGCGGCAACTATTTATTTTTGAATCGCAATTATTTTATCTGCCCATATTTATTTTTGCAATCATTTCTTGATCGCTATGGCTAGTCTCTTAATTAAACCTCTTCCGCCATTTGAATTTCTTGCCCTTCGCCAAGCTTTACTATAGCTTTTTTCCAATCGCTCTTGTGTCCTACGTGCATACCCATTCTTTTACTCTTTCCTAAGTAGTTTGATGTATGAACGCTTTCAACTCTTACGTTAAATAATGATTCAACAGCTTGTTTTATTTGAAACTTATTAGCATCTTTATCTACAACAAAAGTATACTTATTATGCTTTTCTTTTAAGACAGCCGCCTTTTCAGTTACGATAGGGTTCTTAATAATGTTTCTGATATCCATGTTATTTCCTAATAATATAAAGACAATCTCTTATATGGATTGTCTTTCTTTTATTGAATCAACCGCTTCAGGCGTAAGGATCAATTTATCTGCCCAAAGAACTTGATACGCGTTAATGTTCTTTACGTTTTCAACTACTATATTTTTTATATTTCTTGCTGCAAGCCTGAAGCCTGCATCATAAACAACAGCAAAAACAACTTTCTTACCTTCAAGTTGGAGATTTTTTAAAAGCTCTATAACATTCTTTGTTTTAACTTCTTCAACTCTTACAGAATCAACAACTACGATATTTCCTTTCTGTAATTGAGCAGAAAGCGCCATACTCAAAGAAAGTCTTCTCTTTTGCTTTGACATCTTTGTGTAGTAGTCTCTGGGCTGTGGTCCAAAAACGATCCCGCCCTTTCTCCACAAAGGAGAATTTCTCTGTCCTGCGCGAGCATTACCGGTACCTTTCTGTTTCCAAGGTTTTGCCCCTGAAAAAGATACTTCGCCTCTTGTTTTTGTTTTATGCGTTCCAGCTCTTTGATTGTTTAAATATGCTGTTGTAATTTCGTGCAAAAGAGCAGTTGAAACTTCCGTATTAAAAAACTCTGGAAGATCTATTTTCCCTTTTTCTTTCCCTTTTGCGGTATAAACTATTGTATCCATATTCTCTCTCTGTACCATCAGCAATACTTCTACCGACGGATATTGATATCCCCTGCTGTGAGGTTAACTTAAAAACCAAAGAAACGACACTAAAGACGATTCTTGCGTCTTTGCCTTTTGTCTTTGATTATAGCCTCTATTTATTTCTTTTTTGCTTTTCCTGCTTTAACTTCTTGAACAACAGGAATCTTTTTAAGTGTGTTACTTATAAATAAAGTTCCACTTTTAACAGCGGGAACAGAACCTTTAATAAGCAAAACGTTGTTTTGCGCGTCAACATTTACGACGAGCAATCTTTGTATTGTAGCAAATTCATTGCCTAAATGTCCAGACATTCTCATGCCTTTAAATACTCTCTGAGGACCCTGTCCGCCGCTAGACCCTCTGGCTCTGGTTCTGTCAGACTGTCCGTGGGTCGTAGGCTGCATGCCAAAATTATGTCTTTTTATAACACCAGCGAATCCTTTTCCTTTTGTTATAGCGGAAACATCTACATAGTCGCCAGCCTTAAATACATCAGCCTTTATTTCCTGCCCTACAGAAAATTCAGCAACATCTGCAACTCTGAATTCCTTAACAACTTTCTTTGGAGCTATATTATTTTTCTTAAACAACCCCAATTTAGCTTTGTTAAGATTTTTCTCTTTTGCATCGTCAAATCCAAGCTGAACTGCGGTATATCCGTCTTTTTGAGCCGTACGAACACCGGTTACTACACAAGGCCCGGCTTCTACTATCGTTACAGGTATGAGGTTTCCTTTATCGTCAAAAACCTGTGTCATGCCTACTTTTTTTCCAATAATTGATTTTAACATATTATCTCTCTGCTGTTTTCATTATTTTAATTACATCTTGATTTCAATATCAACGCCTGCAGGCAAATCAAGTTTCATAAGCTCTTCAACCGTTTTTGAAGAAGGTTCACGAATATCAACCAATCTCTTATGAATTCTCATTTCAAACTGCTCGCGGGACTTTTTATCTGTATGCACAGATCTGTTTACCGTATATTTTTTAATGTCAGTAGGCAAAAGTACCGGGCCAGTTATAGCTGTGCCTGTACGTCTTGCTGTCTCTACTATCTTTGCAAGCGAATCATCTAACATTTTATGATCGTATGCACGCAATTTAATTCTTAAACGTTGAGTCGCTCCTGCTTTTTCATTTACCATAAATTTTAATCCTGTTTAAATTTTGATGAAGATTAAGACATATTGTATACTAAAACACGCTCATTTGTCAATCAAAACCCGAATAAATAAATATTCGGATTTTGATTTATATAAAATTATACTTATTCAACGATTTCAGTAACGAGACCAGAACCTATTGTTCTTCCGCCTTCTCTTATTGCAAATCTCAACTGGGGATCCATTGCTACTGGCATTATCAACTCTATCTCCATCGTCACAT
>JAISEM010000006.1 GCA_031264105.1 Endomicrobium sp. | reverse complement strand
GAAAAATTTGATCTTAAGCCGAAGGTAGAACAATTTATTACGGACGTTTTTTCACATCCTCTCGAGATTTTTGAACATGCGGACCGCTTCAAAATATTTTCGAACGTTAAAAACCTTATGCGAGGAATGGCGCTCGCGCATAAAAGAAATGTTTATTAGTGAGGCCTACACTGACGAGGATCTAGAGAGAGAGGTAAAAATTCACTGCAACGATTACAATAGGATACAGTACATTTTGACGGAACTGGGGAAGTATGGTAAGAATGAAACTTTATTATACCAACGAGTAGCAAATATAAGCGAATATCTGGCTAGAAAAAATTTCCCAGATCTATTTAATTAAATAAAAGGAGAATAAAATGACAATTAAAATTGTATCTGCGTTCTTAATTTTATTAATGAGTTTAGCTGGTTGCGGGTCAAATAAAGTCGCGAGGCAAGCGACCCATAAAATCTGCAGTCCAGCTGCAAATCTGCCTGATCCCGAACCAGTACGTCCGGAACTACCCTTTACCGCCGCCGACTTGCAAACGCAGATAGCGGAAAGAGAGGAAAGGAGAGCTCAGGCAGAAAGAGAGGCAGCTGCAAGAATAGCAGAAGAGCAAAGACTAGCAGGAGAGCAAAGACTAGCGAGAGAAAGAGCGGAAGCAGCGGAAGCTGCAAGAATAGAAAGAGAGGGACAGAGAGCGGACGCGGCAAGACGCGATACCGCTAGATTGGCGACCATACGCGACGACGTGGAAAAGAAAGATCGAAATAGAAGAAAGGAATACTGTAATATAGATCACTACCGCTGGGAAAGCAGATTCCTCAACCTATGTACACTAGCGCGAGTCACTGATGGGGAGCTGGAGATGGAGCTAAAAAATGTCTGGGGAGATAGAGAAAAAGATTTCTGGGGAGATAGAGAAAAAGTTGAGAGGGTTGCGGTTCTATTGCAGATCGCTAATAGAAGTGGAACTCTATACCAAAGAGTGATAGAAAAAGCGGAAGAGCTGGGTGAACAAGCGCGTTGTATACGTCTGGTAAAGCGGCGTTATAGGAGAAGTTAAATAAAAAGGAGAAAAAAGTGGAAATTGTAATTCCCGAACCTATTAAAAAAACTTTGCATTTAACCGAAAAGTTTGAATTGACGTACCGAGAGGGAGACTCCGTCGCGTTCATAGTCAAGCCGAGTTGTTTGTCTTTTGAGATGGACGAGGCCGCCGCCGTGTCTTTAAAAAACTACGACTTTATACGTAAGACGGCGGAATTTTAGGAAAGCGTCTATCAAAAATGGATCGCTCCATTTATTAAGACATACGTTTGCGTCGCGTCTTGTTCAGAACGGAGCTTCTATATACGCGGTAAGCAAATTGCTATGCCACGCTAATATTAAAACTACTATGAACTACGCCCATTTGTCTCCAGAGCATTTAAACGCCGCCGTAATGGACAAACTCTTTATGCTATAATTAAAGAAAGGGGCGATGGGAGATGCGAGGAAAAGAATACGATGGGCTTATAGAGAATTGCATTAAAATAAACGGGGCTTTAGAATTAAGCTACTATTCTCTACTGTCCAACAAGATATACCTACGTGACCCTCTCTCTAAAATGCTAAACTTGATAGCTTATATTCTTATAAGGTAAGGAACAGCGTAAGATCCGTCAAAATAGAAAAAATTAAACACTTAAGATCCGTCTTAACTTTCATTAATCGGTTCCGTTTGCTATTTATTTTTTCCATAAATCCCTATACATAAAGTAAGATCGTCTTAATTGTCTTTTAAAAGGACTGTCGCGCCCGTCTCCTAGAGAACATATATTAAACCATTCTTCATAACCGCCACCATCTAAAAAGGGACCATACCATTGGGGTATATCAGCGTGTCCATAAGGATTTTGTCCTGACTTCCGCCATTCGTCAGTCCATTCAAATATTACACCGCCAAGAGCATTACCCACGCCACCTTTAACTCCGGCTAAATTATCTTCTATATCATTCCAACAACCTTCATGATACTTATCTTGCTCTTGTTCACAAGCAGCTTCAAACCAATCTTTAGCAAAAGCAGGACAACCATATTCTGTAATTAGTACTGGTTTTCCATATTGAAGCATTACATCAGACCATAATGAACCAAACCCGTAAGGACATCTATATGCGTTAGCTCCATAAATATCTACATCAGGAGCATTTTTAGCACAATAATCTAAAAAATATTCATCGCCATTACAAATTGTTACAGGGCGTCCCAAAGAGTCTAAAGATTTTATTAGTTTTGCACAATCGTTAACAAACTTATAATATGCAACAGGATGTTTTTGAGCTTGATTGCCTGTACCGTTAGATTGACCTTCAACACCTACAGTTCCATAATTATTTTTATTTCCCAAAACCCACATCAAAATATAAGGCTCATCTTTATATGTTTTAACCATCTTTCTTATACTATTGAACATATTCTCTTTTTGCTTTTTATTTGTATAGTCAGTACCTTTAAACCACTCTGCCCCAGAATCTGTTCCGTACATACCTATTAGATTTCCCATCATATACATAAAACCAAAGTTTTCATAACCTTCTTGAAGCAACTGTTTATTAATTCCATTATAATTATAAATTCTCAAAGTATTTATACCCATTTCGCGCATTAATGCAAAATCTCCTACAACTTTTTCATCATCGCCTTGCATATCATCTCTATTAGCATCTACCCATGCGTCGTATGGACCATCAATTTTTCCATTACCGTTATAATCTGCATGCGACCAATCAACATTTACATCTAAAGTACCGTAATCAGGACTTAATCCTACTTTATTTGGAGAATATGACACTGCTCTTACAACATAAGGTTTGCCGTTGACTGTTAACTGGAAATGATTATTATTGTATTGCAAAAGTTTAACATTACCGACGCCAATAACTCGTTTTACTCCTATTTTTGACAGATCAATATATTTTCTTCCAGACTTATTTGTTTTTGTATGTATAAGTTTGCCTGGATTTACAAAAAATATATCATTGTTTCTGTTGTTATCAAATCTGTTTTCTATTCTAATAGAAGCACCTTCAAGCTTGATATTTAACTCAGGATGTTTGTGGAAAAGATATTTTATCTTTGCTATACATAGAGGGGCTACATACCAAGGCGTTCCAAACTGAGTATATCCGACAGCCCTAGGGGAAAAAACTAAAGCAAGAGTAATAAGCCTTTATTGCTTGCTTATAGTTGCCTGCGCTTTCCAAAGCGTGAGCAGTGTAGTAGAGTTTTATACCAGGATCTTCTGAAATTGTTGCCCATTTGTAAAAATTGCCTGATAGTCTGACGAGTTTACAAAATCCCAACGACTGCCTTTAAGTTTTCCAGCTTTTATATATTTTTCATACGCCTTTTCTTTATAAACGCTTTGTTTGTCTGGAAAATTCCGGATCCAGAAGCATTTCTTAATCCTTCTAAATCAATTACATTGTATCTATAACTTGATTTGTCTAAGTTTTGGAATTCTCCATATTTTTCGTAATCAATCCATTGTTCTGTACCAGGATAGTTAATATGAAATGGTTGTGACGGTGAAGGTTTGTATACCTTCATTTTTGAGTTATGTTTGTTTACTTTTGAAAGAATAGTATTAAGATTTTTTGATTTGTATTATTAGCTGCAATAACGGGGTTTGCTATGAGAGACAACATCAATGAAAACGTCAAAACAGATTTTAAGAATGCCATTCTTCCCCTCATGTTCGAGCCGAATTTCTTTATGATGGTGGGCAGTGCAGGACTTGAACCTGCGGCCTCTTCCTTGTAAGGGAAATGCTCTTCCAGCTGAGCTAACTGCCCGACGTGAAATATTCAAACAACTGTGGCTAGGATACTATATTTATAGATATCCTGTCAAATAAATTTAATTCTATATTACTTTTCAAATATAAATTCAAAATTGCCGATACGAACCGTATCGCCTGGTTTTGCGCCCATATTTTCAAGTTTTATTTCTAGACCCATTTTTTTGAGAATATTTTGATAGCGTCTTAAAGCTTCATCCTCGCTGAACTTTGTCATTTCAGTAAGTGTTTCAACTTTTGTTCCTGTAACTACAAATACGCCATCTTCGTCAACATGAATTTTAAACTCTGGTTCATAGATATATTTTTTGACTGGAACAGTTTCTATTTCTTCTTCAGGATTGAAAGCAGGAGACCTTTCAATCATTTTTACCATCTCTTTAACTAATGCCTGAACACCTTCACCCGTGACTGCTGAAATTTCAAACAATTTTTTAGACTTTAAATGTTTCTTAAATTTTTTTATGTTTTTTTCTGTGTCAGGCAAATCTACTTTATTTAAGACTATAATAACATGCTTTTTAGCAAGATATTTAGAATATTTTTTTAATTCATTACTTATTATTTTATAGTTTTCGTACGGATCTTTACCGTCAAAACCGCTTACATCTATTATATGAGCTAAAACTTTCGTACGCCTTACGTGTCTTAAAAATTCAAAACCAAGGCCTTTCCCTTCATGAGCGCCTTCAATAAGACCTGGAATATCTGCAGCGACAAATGCTTTGCCATTATAATCAACAACGCCAAGATTTGGCGCCAATGTAGTAAAAGGATAATTTGCTATTTTTGGTCTAGCTGCAGAAATCTGCGATAATAACGTAGATTTACCAGCATTTGGAAGGCCAACAAGACCAACATCTGCTATTAAACGAAGTTCTAGATTAATTTCAGCAGTTTCTCCACGCTCGCCTTTTTCAGCAATTCTTGGAGCGGTGTGTTTGCTTGTCTTAAAAGAAGCATTCCCTCTGCCTCCTCTGCCGCCCTTTACAATTAAAACTTTCTCGCCGGCATTTTTTATGTCGGCAAAAAGTTCTCCATTTTTAAAGACTAAAGTTCCTAAAGGAATTTTGATTATTAAATCATCGCCGTATTTGCCAAATTTATCACTCGGCAAGCCTTTATTTCCGTCTTCTGCTTTAAATTTAAGTCTGTAAGATAAGTCTAGTAAAGTTGTTTTATGCGGATCGCCTTCAAAATAAATATCGCCGCCTTTCCCGCCGTTGCCACCATTAGGCCCGCCGTAAGGTACGTATTTTTCCCTTCTAAAAGAAATACAGCCGTCGCCACCGCGCCCGGCTGTAAGGAAAACATTAACTTTGTCTATAAACATTTAGACAATAACTCCTAAAATTACTTTTCTATATTTACATAACATCTGTCACCTGCTTTTCTAACAAACTTGACAGTTCCAGCGACTTTAGCAAAAATAGTGTTATCTTTACCCATTCCTACGTTTATTCCAGGATGATACCTAGTACCTCTCTGGCGTACTATTATCGCCCCAGCTTGAGCTTTTTGATCTCCGTATATCTTTACGCCTAATCTTTGACCGTACGAATCACGACCGTTAGTAGACGATCCCTGAGCTTTTACATGTGCCATTTTACTATCTCCTAGAATTTACTTAAGCGTCAATTTTTGTAACTTTTATTTCAGTTACGTATTGACGATGACCCTGAAGCTTTTTATAGCCTTTTTTTGGCTTTCTTTTAAATACCAACACCTTAGGAGCTCTCTTTTGAGCTACTACAGTAGCTAAAACTTTAGCGCCTTCAACTACAGGTTTTCCAACTGTTGCTTTATCGCCGTCGGCAAGCAAAAGAACTTCATCAAGAAGTACTTCTTGACCTACTTCAGCTCCATTAAGCTTCTCTACTACTAAATTTAAACCTTCTTCTACTTTGTACTGCTTTCCGCCTGTTTTAATTATAGCATACATTTGACTTACTCCTTTCTGAAGCGTATAATATACAACAATTTATAAAACCTTGTCAAACATGCGGTTTTATCTTTCCAAAGGAGCAATTGTGAACATTTCAAAAAGAGTGCGGTCCATTAAGCCATCTCCAACGCTTGCTATTGATACAAAAGCAAAAGATTTAAAGCAGCAAGGAGTAGATGTCATTAATTTTGGCGCGGGAGAGCCGGATTTTGATACCCCTCAAAATATAAAAGCCGCAGCAATTAACGCAATAAACTCAGGATTTACAAAATACTGTCCTGTTCCAGGAACTTTAGAAATAAAAAATGCCGTAATAGAAAAACTCAAAAGAGACAATAATCTTATTTATGCTCCTGAACAAATAATAGTATCAAGCGGAGCAAAGCATTCTTTATATAATCTTTTTCAGTCTATAATTGATGATGACGACGAAGTTATAGTTCCAGCGCCTTTCTGGGTCTCTTATCCTGACATGATTGTTCTTGCCGGAGGAAAAACAGTAATTATCCAAACTTCAGATAAAACCAATTTCAAAATAACGCCAGAAAGCATAGAACAGGCTTTAACGCCAAAAACTAAAGCTATAGTAATAAACTCGCCGTCAAATCCTACAGGCGCTACATATTCCAAAGAAGAGCTTAAAGCGATAGCTGATGTGTGCGTGAAACATAAAATTCTCATTATTTCAGACGACATATACGAAAAATTGGTATATGATAATTTTAAATTTACTTCTATTGCTCAAGTTTCTCCTGAGGCAAAAGATATTACTGCGGTAATAAATGGCGTATCAAAAGCTTATGCTATGACAGGCTGGAGAATAGGTTATAGCGCAGGGCCAAAAGATATAATTTCTGCAATGTCTAAAATACAAAGTCAGTCTACATCAAATGCTTCGTCAATTTCAATAAAAGCAGCTGTTGAGGGTTTAAATGGCTCTCAAGAATGGGTTGAGTCTATGAGAAAAGAATTTGAAAAAAGAAGGGATTATATTGTAGACAGGCTCAATGCTATACCCGCAATAAAATGCAGGAAACCACAAGGAGCTTTTTATGTTTTCCCAAACATAAAAGAACTTCTTGGAAAAACTTTTAATGGTAAAACCATAAATACAGATTTGGAACTTTCAGACTACTTGTTAAATGAAGCAAAAACTGCCGTTGTTCCCGGAACAGCTTTTGGAGCCGAAGGCTACATAAGACTTTCTTATGCAACTTCTATTGAAAATATAAAATCAGGCATGGATAGATTAGAAAGCATCTTGAAAATCTCCTGAACTTTCGCGCCCAGCAAGATCGGACAGTACTAAAAAACTGGCAGGCTTATAATTTTAGGCATAACAAACTGCTCTGTTAAATTTTACTATTAACTTCAAAGATTGGATTTAATTTTGCCTTAGTAGTATGTTATAGCAGAGCTTTATCATTACAATTTATAAGGTACTATAGGATCCATTATATCTGCAAATTCCAAACCGTGTATGCTTTCAAGCTCTGATATTAAATTTACCGGAATAAGTGCTATTAAAAACTCTAGATCTTTTCCCCCCTTCATATATGGTATATTGTGAGCT
>JAISEM010000004.1 GCA_031264105.1 Endomicrobium sp. | reverse complement strand
TCTCTCTCCTCTTGAGTTTTAATAGCGGCTTCAAGATACTTAATTTTTGCCTCGTTTTCTTTAAGTCGTGCTTGTGTATGTTTATTTCCGGCTTCTATGCTCTTAAGCGAAGACTTGGTAAGTTTAAGAGCAGCATTTGCCAACTCAAGAGGTATTTTTGGCGTTTTTCCCGCTTTAATTTCAGCTTTTATAAGTTCAATATTAGCCTTGCCTATGTTGACATTAATAAGATTAATGTCAATTTGTAGTTTTCCGATAGCAGAGCCGTGTTCTAACATTTTAATATCATTTTCGGTCTTTGCAAGTACCTTTTTTGGAAAAGTGCTAGGAAGAACTTTAATAGGAATTTCTGGAATCTTAGTTTCATTATCTAGTTCATTCCCCTTTTTTATATAAATTTCTCCTTCATCAAGTATAGATATTAGTCTGTTTTCAATATTTGAGCATTCAGCTTTGAGCGCACTAATTTTTTTCTCAATCATTTCAATACGTTTAAGTTTTGTGTCGGAATTAGTCGCTATCTCATGTGCGCTAAAAGCACAACACACCACAAATGCTAAAACTATTTTTTTCATTTTAACAATCCTTTAAAGTATCTTTTAAATATGCCATATACTTACAAATTGTAATATTTAAATCGTTTAAGCACAACATTTGTAAAAATATCTAAATTTACTATCCTCAAGCCTTACCAAAGGATATTGAATTCTTTGATAAAGCTCTTAATAACGTTGCAAAAAAGAATAAATTGTTAAATAAGACCTCAAAAAATAGGCGCCTGCACAGTCTCTATAGGACTTGCATTTCAAACGAGCATATTAGCATTTTCATCGTACCTAATCAGTCGAGGTAGTTGATATGGAAACTTAATTTACATCTGGTGGCTCGTAGGCAATTGGACACTCATCACGAGTGCAGTATATCTTCGCAAACACGCATGCGGCAGTTGAACCCCAAATGCACCCCTGACAATAACCTTGACAATAAGAATCGGCATTGGCAAAGGGAGAAAAGAATATGGACAACTAATTAGCATTGCTAACTACGGAAAGAGTACAACATAGAGCAAGTGTCAAAATAAATTTTTTAAACATTCTTTTGCTTCTCTTAGTTTAGATTACAGAAGCTAAAAATCTCTAACCTTTGTTTGGCTTTGCTTTTAGCATTTTAAGGTTTAGGTTGTAGTGGTAAACTAAGTAAAAATTGATATAAAAACCTAAATCAAAACCGTAAGTGATTTGTAATCAAGAAATGGATGTTTTGGATAAATTTGTTTCGTTTGTCTGTTTTGAAATGTTAGCTTTTTCCGTCGTAGAAGTAATAATTTTGATATATCGTCAATGTTTTAAAATATACTATAAAAGCCGATGAGAGGACTTGAACCTCCGACCCATTGCTTACGAAGCAATTGCTCTACCAGCTGAGCTACATCGGCAAAAACAGAGGAATAGGAGCGTATTTCAAATTAAAAAATACGCTGAGGGACAGAATCGAACTGTCGACACCAGGTTTTTCAGACCTGTGCTCTACCAACTGAGCTACCTCAGCATATCTAATCTGTTTATTTCTTATTACTATGATTTTCAAAAGCCTTTTTTCCCGCCTCAAAGACTTCGCTTATTTTATCTTTTCCTTCTTCGTAGACCTTACGCCCTTTATCGGTTAAATCGTCGCCTAAATCTTTAACCTTATCAGCAACGTCTTCACTAAATCTTTTTATATCGCGCCTTGTTTCTTTTCCGGGTTTAGGAGCGTATAATATTCCAATAGCGGCTCCTATAAGTCCACCTAAAACAAAAGCCAACAAAGTATCTTTATTATCGCTCATTTTCTTCCCCCGTCTACTTTTTTCTTTTATTAACACTTGATAAAGCATAAAAGATAAGAGAAAGCGCCGAAATAACCGGAGATGATATTTTTTCAGTTAAAGAGGCAACTTTATTTGATACTCTGCTTACAACATCTAATTCAGAGTTAAGTTTATGCAAGGCTTCTTCAAGCTTTATAGCCGCTTTTCTAACTTTAATAAGAGCAATTATCAAAAAAACTGTTCCAACTGCCACGGAAACGGCTATTAAAGCTAAAGCAATAATTATTGCCAACTCGTAAGATTCCACAAGAGAAATTATAACATAAACCTCTGCTTATGTCAATTTTTCTTTCTTCTCTTTTCCCTTGACGATAAACTTCCAGATTTCATATTCTTTAATTCAAGCATTTTATCTCTTAGAACTGCAGCCGTCTCAAAATCCAAATTTTCAGCCGCGTCTTTCATTTGAGATTCCAATTCTTTAATTATATTGTCAATATTTTTTGGCGTAACGATATAGTCAAATTTTTCTTCCTCAACAATTTGCGTCATTGACTTTTGCCTTGACAAGTTTTGAAACTCATCAAGATCATGAACTGCTTTTATTATTGTTTTAGGTTCAATATTATTTTTTTTATTATATTCAATTTGTTTTTTTCTACGGCGATTCATTTCACTTAAAGCTCTCTGCATTGAACCCGTCATAACGTCAGCGTAAAAAATAACGCGTCCGTCAACATTTCTTGCAGCGCGACCGCAAATCTGTATAAGAGTTGACTCGGAGCGCAAAAAACCTTCTTTATCAGCGTCTAAAACTGCCACAAGCGACACTTCCGGCAAATCCAACCCTTCTCTTAAAAGATTTATTCCAACTAGCACGTCAAATTTCCCTAAACGAAGATTTTTAAGTATCTCTATTCTTTCTAAAGTATCTATTTCTGAATGCAAATATTCAACTTTAAAACCTTTTTCTTTAAGATAAGAAGCTAAATCTTCAGCGGTTTTCTTTGTAAGAGTAGTAATTAAAGTTCGCTGTTTTTTCTCAACTGTTTTTTTGATTTCGTTTATCAAACCTTGTATTTGCCCTTCAATAGGACGAATAATAACTTCAGGATCTACAAGTCCTGTAGGACGTATAATTAAATCAACTATATTCTTTTTGCCTCTTTCAAGTTCATAGACTCCAGGTGTTGCCGATACCATCATGATTTTTTTTATAAGCTGCTCAAACTCGTTAAACCTTAACGGTCTATTATTCAATGCAGATGGTAGCCTAAAACCAAAATCTACAAGAGTCTGTTTTCTGCTTCTGTCACCTTCGTACATTCCCCTGATTTGTGGCAAAGATATGTGTGATTCATCTGCTATCATCAAAAAATCGCCATTATCTTGTAAAAAATAATCTATTAATGTAGTAGGTCTTGTTCTTTGAGGATTTCCGGATAAATGTTTTGAATAATTTTCAACACCGTTACAAGAACCTGTCTCTCTCAGCATTTCCATATCATATTTTGTTCTTTGCTCAAGCCTTTGAGCTTCTAAAAGTTTATTTTGAGATTTTAAAATTTTAAGACGTTCATCCAATTCTACCCGTATGTCTTTTAAAGCCCTTTCTATCTTTTCTCTATCTGTAACAAACAATTTGGCAGGATATATGTATGCCTTATCTTTTTTATTTATTACAGCCATTGTAATAGGATTAAACTCTTTAATGCTTTCTATTTCGTCTCCATGAAATTCAACCCTTATTGCAGTCTCAAGATAAGCTGGAAATATTTCAATAGTATCGCCTTTAACTCTAAAACGCCCTCTTATAAATTCAATCTCATTCCTTTCGTAGTAACCAGCCACAAGATCAGAAAGTAACTTTCTCATTGACTTTTCTTTCCCTAAAATAATTTCGATACACATATTTTGGTAATCTTTTGGCGAACCAAGATTGTATATACATGAAACAGAAGCTACAACAATAACATCCTTTCTTTCAAGGAGAGATGTTGTAGCCTTAAGTCTAAGTCTGTCTATATGGTCGTTTATAGATGCGTCTTTTTCTATATACGTATCGCTTGAAGGAATATAAGCTTCTGGTTGGTAATAATCATAGTAAGAGATAAAATATTCGACTGCATTATTAGGAAAAAATGATTTAAACTCAGCATAAGTTTGAGCTGCTAAAATTTTATTTGGCGAGATTATAAGAGTAGGCTTTTGAAGCTTTTCTATTACATTAGCCATAACAAAAGTCTTGCCAGAACCAGTTACCCCAAGCAAAACTTGATAGTCTTTATCTTTTAGATAATTATGGTAAAGCTCATCTATTGCATGAGGCTGATCGCCGGAAGGCTTAAACTTTGATACAAGCTTAAATTTTTCCATATATGACTAAAATCATTCCTTTAAAGTAATTTAATTTTTTGTATTTCTTCTACTTTTTTATATTTGGCAAGAGATATGCCATGTCCTATTCCAGACATTTGATCTTTTGGAACAATAACATTAAGTCTTAGCCATTTTGGAAAGCTCTTTTATTGGAAATCAATATTTTATACAATTAATTATTTCCTCATATATTATTTCTTGCGGCAGTTTTTCAGCATTCTTTGTCGATGTTTCCTTTATATTTCTTTTTAAATATTCAATTTCCTCCAATAAATTTTCTTCTGTAAGATCTTGTTCCCGCGTTACTGTTACTTTTCCCATCTCTTCAATTTCTTTAGCATTCCAATATTGATGATTATCAGTAGCATAAGGATAAGGAACTAAAATAGCAGGTTTTTTCAAAGCTTTAAGTTCAAAAACAGTTCCTGCACCTGAACGAGATATAACTATATCGCACGCTGCGTAGGCATAAGCAATGTTATGCATATAAGCAAATACTTTATAATTTGCCTGATCTCCGACAAGATTTTGTATCCTTTCAAAATCTTTCGCACCCGTTATGTGAATAACCTGAGCTTTATTATTTGAAACAAGATGAGAAAGAACGCTGTATGCAACTTTATTTAGCTTAAGAGCGCCTAAACTTCCGCCAAAAACTAGAACTGTAAAAATATCGGAATTTAAACCTAGTGACCTTAATGCATTATTTTTTGATACATCGAAAATATCATTACGCACAGGATAACCTGAAACAGTAATATTCTTATTGTCAAAATATTCTTCGCAAGAGCTAAAACTTACAAATGTTTCAGTCGCTATTTTATTTAGAAGGATATTAGCTTTGCCTGGTATAGCGTTTTGCTCATGTATAAAAATTTTTCTGCCTACAACTTTAGCCGCAAACAATGCCGGGACAGTAAGATATCCGCCAGTTCCTATAACAGTAAGAGGTTTTGTTTGAAGAATACATTTTAAAGATTTAAAAAAAGCAAAATTCGATTTGACCCAAAATAATATAAATGAAAACGAAAATTTTCTAGGCACTCCAATCATATTAAAAACAACGTATTGAAAGCGACTATTTTTTATAATTTCCTGAGCTGCAGGGTTGTTATTGACAAAGAAAATAGGATTATATCCTTTGCTTTCAAATTCTTTTGCTAAAGCTATGCCAGGATAAATGTGCCCGCCTGTCCCGCTGGCAACAATAATAATATTTTCCTTTTTATTCGCTTTCATTAAATCTACCTTTTACCGTACTGGGACAGATTTATCAATATTCCTGCTGCTGACATACTTATTGCAAGAGAAGTGCCTCCAAAAGATATAAACGGAAGAGGAAGGCCTTTTGCAGGAAATACGCCGGTTGCAACGGATAAATTGATAATAGCTTGAAAAACAATAACAAAGGTTATGCCCAAGCATAAATATTCTGCAAAAACATCAGGCATACGCTCGCTCATTTTTATTCCTTTGAAAAAAATATATATAAAAAAAGCGATAACAGCACATGCCCCCCAAAAACCCAATTCTTCGCCAATAATAGGGAAAATAAAATCTGTATGGGCTTCAGGCAAATACATAAGTTTCATTTCGCTTTTACCAAGACCTCTGCCAAAAAAACCGCCTGAACCTAAAGCATGCAGGGATTGCTTGACTTGATAAGAAGCAGCATCAATATTTATAAATGACGCTAGATAATCGTTAAATCTTGCGAGCCTGTATGGTTTTCTTATTATTTCTTCAGCTATCAACAATCCGCCAGCGACCAAACAAAACAAAACAATCTTAATTTGCAAACCTGCGCAAAAAAGCATAGCAAAGCATACTGTTGCTACAAGGATAGGCGAACCTAAATCAGGTTCCAAAGCGACAGGAAGCAATATAAAAAAAATTATTGCTATAGGAGCTATTAACCCTTTAACTCTTTCAACCATGTCTTTCTTTCTTGATATAAAATCAGAAATCATTATGACTATAGCTATTTTTGCAAACTCAGAAGGCTGTAGACTAAAGAAACCAAAGCTTATCCATCTTTTTGCTCCAAGTCTTGAAACTCCAATAAACAACACCGCAGCAACTAAAATCCAAGAAACAAGATAAATTATTTTTGCATGCTTCTTATAAAATTTATAATTGATTACAAAAGCAGTTATAAACATTGCAACAAAACCTACTGCCAGCCATAATATCTGTTTCAAAAAAAATTTATAAGGATTAGACCATCTTATATATGCAGCAATGAAACTAGAAGAAAAAACCATAATGGTTCCAAAAACTACGCACAAACATATTAAAACTATAAGAGTATGATCATATTTCCTAAAATCAATTTTAAACATATACCTTGCCTATAATTTGTTTACAAGCTGTTTAAAAATTTTTCCTCGCTCTTGAAAATCTTTAAATTGATCAAAAGAAGCGCATGCAGGCGAAAGCAAAACTATATCGCCTTCCTTGGAAATCTTATGTATTTTGTTAACTGCATTTTCTATGTTGTCGCAATCATAAAAATCTGTACAAGTATTTAAATCTCTTTTTATTTTCTTAGAAGCTTCGCCAATAAGAAAAATAGCTTTAACTCTATTTTCCACAAGATCCTTTAAAGGACTATACGGAAAACCTTTATCTCTGCCACCCATAATAATCAAAACATTTTTATCAAAAGACTCTAAAGCAACTCTTGTTGAATCTACATTCGTTGATTTTGAATCGTTATAGTAATTTACGCCGTTTATAGTTTTTATAAATTCTACCCTGTGTTCTAGGCCTTTATACTTTGAAATAACTTTTTCTATATCTTTTGGCTCTACATCAGCAACGTAAGAAGCTGCTGTTGCAGCCAAGATATTTTCTATATTGTGACTGCCTACTATGTTTATTTTAGGTTTTATTTCGAAATATTCTTTAGCAAACTTTATTACTATTTTCCCTTCATTATAAAATACGCCGTTCTTTAACGGTTTTTTACTAAAAAAAATCAAATTAGATTTTACTTTTGAACTCATTTTTTTGCATATTTTGTCATCATAATTTAATATCGCATAATCCCTGCGGCGTTGATTTGTAAAAACGTTCTCTTTTGCTTTTATGTATGCGTTCATTGTATTGTGGCGTTCAAGATGATCTGGAGTGATATTTAGTAAAACTGAAATATCCGGTTTAAAATCTGGCGTATCTTCAAGCTGATAACTTGAAAGCTCTATGGTAATATAAGCGCTCTTTCTTGTTTTTAAAGCTTTATCTGCCAAAGGCGTGCCTATATTTCCAACAACCATAGAATCTTTATAAACTGACCTTATTATTTTTGAAATTAAATCTGTAGTTGTTGTTTTGCCATTTGTTCCAGTTATGGCAACGATTTTTTTATATTTTGAATTCTTCAAAGAAAAAGCAAGCTCGCTTAGAATGTTAATTTTCTTTTTTATAGCTTTTTTCAGTATTGGAATATCAGAGCGAATACCTGGACTTTTTACGATAATATCGGAGTTTAATATTTTGTCTGAATGCCCTCCAAACTCTGTATTAACTTTTTTATTTAATTTCTTTATATTCCTTTTGTTTCCCAAATCGCTAGCAAATACGTTATAGCCCAATTTTACGCCAAGGTTTGCTGCCGCAACGCCACTTTTCCCAAGTCCTAAAACGCCTAAATTCTTTTTCATAAATTACCTCAATTTAAGCGATGCAAAAGATAATATTGCAAGCATTATGCCAACTATCCAAAATTTTATAGTGACTTTTGTTTCAGAAAGACCAAGCATCTCAAAATGATGGTGCAATGGAGCCATTCTAAAAAACTTTTTTTTAGTCCTTC
This sequence comes from Endomicrobium sp., assembly GCA_031264105.1. Lineage (GTDB taxonomy): Bacteria > Elusimicrobiota > Endomicrobiia > Endomicrobiales > Endomicrobiaceae > Endomicrobiellum. The sequence goes on along the minus strand of JAISEM010000004.1, from coordinate 5,206 downwards.
TATAATGTGATACCTGAATAATAACAGAAAGAGCTTCTGTAACAAAAATGCCACCAAGTAAAACAAGTATAAGTTCTTGTTTTATAAATACCGAAGACATACCCAAAACGCCACCTAAAAATAAGCTTCCCGTATCGCCCATAAAAACCTGCGCAGGGTGTGAGTTATACCATAAAAATCCTAGCCCGGACCCAACAACAGCAAATAAGAATATGGAAATCTCTCCAGCGCCAGATACGCTAATGATTTTTAAATAATCAGCTATTTTTACATGTCCTGCAAAATAAGCAAAAAGAGCCAGAGCAAAAGCGACTATTATTATATTTCCTATAGCAAGCCCGTCTAGGCCATCAGTTAAATTTACAGCATTAGAACTACCGACAATCATAACCATAACAAGAACCATATACAAAAAAGAGAAATTTATAAAAAAGCTTTTAAAATAAGGCATGTTTACCAAGGTTGTAAATTCGGGATTTTGTGGAAAGAAACTTAAATACGACGCAAGAACTGCTGCAAAAAGAGTCTGAGCAAAAAGTTTTCCTCGCGTAGAAAGACCGTTTGTATTTTTTTTCTTTAGTTTTAAATAATCATCGCAGAAACCAAGAAGGCTAAACCAAACAGATCCGGCCAAAAGCCATAGAATAAATCTATTGTCTAGTCTTGCCCATAAAAGAACTGAAATTACGACAGAAAGCAATATGATAAGGCCTCCCATTGTAGGCGTTTCCTTCTTAGATAGATGAGTCGATGGGCCGTCGGTTCTTACTATTTGTTTAATTTTAAATTTTGTTAATTCTCTTATAATATAATGTCCTACTATAAAAGAAATTAAAATACTTGTAAGGATTGCTCCGCCTGCTCTAAAAGTAATATATTGAAAAACGTTAAAAGGTGTAAATACATCTCTCAAATTATAAAGAATATGATATAACACTTTACCTTACCTCTCTGAAAAGTCATAAAATTTCGTAAAGACTTCTTCCATTTTCATTCCTCTGGAACCCTTAAATAAAAATACAGAGTTTTTATCAACGTCTATACTTTTAAGATTATTTAAAAGTTCATCTACGCTCTTACAATAAAAGACATTTTTTTTATCCCCAAGACTTACTTTAGTATTAGAAATAACACTGCCAAAAAGATTTATTGAGTTTATTTTTTTGTCTCCGATAAATTTTCCCAGTTCAAAATGATATTCATTAGATTTATCTCCAAGTTCCAGCATATCGCCTAAAACCAAATTTATTTTTTTGTCGGGATAGCTCTGCAATACTGCTTCTATAGAATTTTTCATTGAAGAAGGATTTGCATTATAAGTGTCATTTATCAATACTATTCCATTTTTAGTTATAATGGTCTCCATACGCATTTTAGGTGGAATAAAAGATTCTATTCCTAGCTTTATATCTTCTAAAGATATTCCAAGACCTATTGCGCATGCGGCTGCAGTCAACGCATTGTAAACATTAAATTTCCCTTTAGCGGGCATAAAAACTTCTAGGCGTTCTTTACCAAAACAAATGTCAAAAATTACCTGATCTGGGAATAATTTTATATTTTCAGCAGTTATATCAGCATGGCAATCTATTGCAAAAGTAATAATTTTACGGTTACCTACTTTTGTTATAGTCTTCAAAAAATTGTCGTCGTTATTTACAACTACAATTCCATTTTCTTTTACATTTTCAAACAAAACTTTCTTTTCTTTAAAAACACCTTCTGGAGAAACAAAAGTTTCCAGGTGAGAAAAACCTATATTTGTAATTACTCCAACGTCTGGCGTTAGAATATCTGACAGTGTCTCAATTTCTCCAAAGAGAGAAGTTCCAGCTTCAAAAACTGCATATTGATATTCACAAATCAAATTAAATACCGAAAGAGGAAGCCCAACTCTATTATTAAAATTTCCTTTATTGGAAAGAGTTTTTCCGTTTTTATTTAAAATTGAGACTAATATTTCTTTTGTTGTAGTTTTTCCATTTGAGCCAGTTATACCTACTATCTTCGTACTGTTAAATTTGTTTCTGTAATATTTTGCAAATTCCCCAAGAGCAATAAGAGTATCGTCAGTTTTAATTAAAGACGGAAACTTAGAAAAAGGAGCAAACGGTTTTAAACTTTCATTTGAATAAACCGCAACCGATGCGCCTTTATCAACGGCTTCTTTTATAAAATCATGCCCGTCATAACGCTTGCCTTTTATAGCAAAGTAAGATTCTCCTTTGCGTATAGTTCTTGAATCGATAGAAACACCCTTTACTAAAAGATTTGGATCACCTATTATAAATTTACCCTTTATTGCATGTATTAAGTCTCTAAGTTGAAATATTTCCATTAAAAATTAAACTCCTCTTGCTCGGGCTCGCTTGAGGTATTTTTTCTACTCTCTCTCAAATCTATATATTTTTCAGCTGTATCTATATCGCTGAAATGAATTTTGTCCAGCCCTATTACTTGATACGTCTCATGACCTTTTCCGGCAAGTAAAATAATATCACCTTTACCTGCCATCATAATAGCTTCTTTTATAGCTTCGTCTCTGTCAACAACAACTTTATAATTAGCTCTGTATGTTTTTTTTATGCCTGCTTCTATATCTAAAATTATAAGATTTGGATCTTCAGTCCTTGGGTTATCTGATGTTACAAACACAAAATCGCTCATTTCAACTGCAGTTTTGCCCATTATAGGCCTTTTTGTTCTGTCTCTATCGCCGCCACAACCAAAAACGGTTATAAGTCTTTTATGTTTAATCTTTTTTATTGCATCTAAAACATTCTTTAAAGCATCATCAGTATGCGCATAATCTACAAGAATTTCAAAGCCTAATCTTCCAGTATCCACTCGTTGAAGTCTTCCAGGTGCTTCCTTAGCCTTATTTAAACCTTCTATAGCTTTGTCAAAATTAACATTGCAGCAAACAGTGCAAGCTAAAGCTGCTAGAGCGTTATATACATTATGAAGTCCAAAATGTTTTATCTTGATTTTAGATATCTCACCATTGCATGCCAAATCAAATTTACTACCAGAACTTGCAATGTCTATATTTTCAGCTTTAAAGTCAGCTTTTGATTTTTCTGATATAGAGTAAAGTTTCTTTTCAGCATTTAAATCTATTTCAGCAAGTTTTTTCCCATATTTGTCATCAATGTTTATTATTGCATATTTTCTGTTCTTCTTTATTCCTGTTCCAAGAGATCTAAATAGCGAAGACTTTGCTTCAAAATAATTATCCATAGTTTTATGGAAATCTAAATGATCTTGAGTTAAGTTTGTAAAAACTGCAATATCAAAGTCTATACCATAAACCCTTCCAAGTCTCAATGCATGAGAAGAAACTTCCATAACAATATGTTTTACTCTGCCATCAAGCATTTCTCTCATAATTCTATAAACGTCAGGAGCTTGTGGAGTTGTATTTGGAGCTTCTATAATTGCGCCTTTATGTCTATAGTTGATAGTTCCAATAACACCGCAGTCAATACCGACATGAGAAAGAATACTTTCTATCATGTAGGCGATAGTTGTTTTGCCGTTTGTTCCAGTTATGCCTATAACGCTCAACTCTCTATCGGGATAATTATAAAACCTTGCAGAAAAAATTGACATAAATCTAAATATGTCTTCAACAACAACTAAAGTAGCAGATCCTACGTCAACTTTAGACGGACTTATAATTACTGATGAGCCTTTTTTTATTGCTTCGCCAATATATTTACTGCCATCAGTATTATGTCCCGGTAAAGAGAAAAAAGCATAGCAGTCTTGAACTATTCTTGAATCGTATGATATTCCCAAAACGTCAACATTTAAATCTCCAAAAACAAGTGCCTTTATATCGTCTGATAATATTTCTTTGAGTCGCATTATTATTCCTTTCAAGCGTTATACATTTTCCTTAAAACCCGCTTATCGGGTTATTATAATCTAAATATAATAAAATATTTTCTTTTATAGTTCTATTAAGCAAAAAAAGAATCTTGTGTAAAACATGATATTTTAGACATAAGGTTCTTAATATTTATATCATATAAATTTATATCATTTATTAAAATCTCCCCAGATGATATACTATCAAAAAACAGCATTAGATTTAAAACTGTAGTTTTACCAGCTCCAGCGCGTCCAATTAAAGCAACTTTATCATTCAAATTAACTTTAAAATTTAAATTTTTCAATATAACCTTATCATTTTTTTTCTACTGTAACATATTTAAAGATTATATTTTCAATCTTTTTAATTTGGTTAAAAAATAAAATTGCCAAAAATCACTAATAGCATAAAAATGATCCTTTCACGTTCTTTTGCCATTTTGTCAAAGTCGGCTAATTAACTGCTCGAGCTTGCGCCTTTGTCACTTTCGTTGGCGCCAAACGATAATACATGTCTAATTTTGCATAATTAAACTTCTGACGTTTTTGGCTCTTTGTAAAAGGCCATTTAAACGCTCTTTTACAAAAAACTTATTTTACGTCTAATGTCTAATATGCGTTTGAACTTTTTTGGTTCGACGATGACTTCTAATATTGGTAAAAATGCGGTATAATAATTGAATTAAACGCGACATCAATATTATAAAAAGGCGAGAAATGCAGCGCAATTAAAAGGTATTAGTCTATGCAATACATTAGGTGGCAGGAAAGTCCGAAAGCGGGAAAAATGCCGCAAACTGGAAAGTAGTTTTTGAGAAATGAAGAGAAAGTAGTTAGTAATAATTGGAGGAAAAATGAGAAAGCTGCCAATCGGAATCCAATCATTTTAAGAGAAAATAATTATGTGTATATAGATAAAACAAGATTTGTATGGGAGCTGATAGATAGAGGAAAGTTTTACTTTATGTCGCGCCCCCGCAGATTTGGGAAATCACTGATAATCGGAACATTTGAAGAACTATTTAAAGGAAGCAAGAGAATATTTGAAGAATTGTATATACATGAGAAATGGGATTGGAGTAAGACAAATCCGGTAATACATTTGGACTTTGCGGAGATAGGATACAAAACGTCTAACATGCTAGAAAATTCATTGTTAGATTTTGTAAATTCAGAAGCATCCAAATATGAAGTTGAATTGACAAACAGAGCTTTACCAAGCAGATTTGCGCAGTTGATAGAGAAGCTACACGAGAAAGCAGAGGAGAGAGTAGTAATATTGGTAGATGAGTATGATAAACCATTGATAGACAATCTTATCAATAAGGAA
>JAISEM010000030.1 GCA_031264105.1 Endomicrobium sp. | reverse complement strand
TTTCTCATTTGTCGTTAATCGGTTTTCTTTAAATAATTTCGTATAGTTGTTTAAAAAAGTTTTGAGTTTTTTCCTATTGGAAATTTTAATAAAGAAATCTTTTTTGACGCTCTTTATTTCTTCGCCTTTCTAGTTTTCTCTTGGAATTTCAAAAACTACAATATTCACTTTGTCTTCAAATTTATTATCGGTAATCCATTCGGGGAATTTAGGCAAAGGCAAATATGACGATTGAGACGGTATTTTTTATATTTGGAATACGTTCTAAATAGAAAAATATCGCCAAATAAGGCGTGAGAATATATGCTTGCATAATCATTATGATAGCATATTTTATTTTACATCTATTCACTTTTGATTTACTATAATAATTTTGCACCCCGGATAATCAGTTTGCGAAGAATTTTCTATTGTGATTTAAGTCAAATCAACGCTGTTCTTTCAGATATAATATATGCTATTTTTGTATAATATAGATACTAAAAGTTTCTTGGAGGTTTTATGGAACAATATAAGACTGTCGCTATAAAAAATGAATATTCAAATACCGATATTATGTCAGCTTTTCAGATATTAAATACAGCAGGAATTCAGACGGAATTAGACGATAATAATATAATTTTGAATTTTGATATTGTTGATATGAAGTATATTGAATATCAAAATAAAAATAACCGCCTAATCGGTAGTGTTTTAGACGAATTATTAAAAATTCGCTCATTTTCTTCCGCAAACGGCAAAATCGTTTTTAAAAGTTTCAATAAAGCCAAAAAAGTTCAAAATAAAGACGAAAACAAAAAGAAAAGATTAGGCTATGAGTATTATCAAAAAAACTTCGCAAAAAACAATAATGAAATTTCAGAAAAAGTAGTCAATAAAATTCATTGCGCCAATTCTTTGGAATTTCTACAAACTTTGCCTGATAATTGTATTGACTTAATTTTAACTTCGCCGCCATATAATTTTGGCATTACTTATAACAACACAAGCGATGTGAACGTCTGGGAAGGGTATTTTGACAAGTTATTTGCAATTTTCAAAGAATGCAATAGAGTTCTTAAAAACGGCGGACGCTTTATTATAAACATCCAGCCTTTATTTTCAGACTATATCCCAACACACCATATAGTCAGTAATTTCTTTTTCAAAGAGGGGCTTATTTGGAAGGGCGAAATAATTTGGGAAAAAAATAATTACAACTGCAAATACTGCACTTGGGGAAGTTGGAAAAGCCCGTCTTCGCCGTATATGAAATACTCTTGGGAATTTATTGAAATTTTCTGCAAGGATACATTAAAAAAAGATGGCAAAAAAGACGATATTGATATTTCTGCCGGCGAATTTAAGAAATGGGTTTATGGGAAATGGTCTATCGCGCCAGAAAGAAAAATGAAAAAGTATAAGCACGACGCAATGTTCCCCGAAGAATTGGCAAAAAGAGCGATAAAATTATTCTCATATAAAAACGATATCGTGCTTGACCCTTTCAATGGAGCAGGAACTACAACAAAAGTAGCAAAAGAACTTGATAGAGAATTTATTGGCATTGATATTGACGAGGCTTATTGCAAAACTGCAAAAGAGCGTCTTAAAGAAGCAGATACTTTATTTAATCATAAACAACAAAAGGATTAAAAATGTTTAATGCCTCCGAAATGATGAAGCCTTACAAAACTGCTCCAAGTATTTCTGAAATAATCAAAATGTATAACGCTATTGTTCGTGTCGTTGATGATAAAGCCAAAGAGCAGACTGACAGGGCTTACGGCGGAGTTGTCCGTATGGTTAAAGGTAAATTGCAAGAAGCTATAACGGAAGACATTATAAAACTTGCTTGGGCTAATCTCAAAGGCAAAAAAGAGCGGTTTGAAATTAACTCAAAGAAAATAAAAATTCCTATACAAAAAACCTATGTTGAAAATCTTAAGGACGAAAAAGTCAAAAAATATATAAAGGAACATATAGAAGATTATTCATATGGGTTAATCGTTGACAAACACATTTTTATTGACGATAAATTCGTTATGGGTATAGAGTGCAAAGCCTATACTGAAAACGCAATGATAAAACGAATACTTGTGGACTTTCATTTGTTAAAGACTTTATATCCAAATATATCCTGCTACTTGTTTCAACTTGAAAGCCAACTCGGCGGCGATTATTCTGATTTGCCAGAAACAGCATATGGCGCTCAATCAACACATTCAATAATGAGTTATTTTGAAGATGTGAATTTGAATATCTTTACATTTCTAAAAGGCGAAAGAAATATAGATTTTCCAATTCACAAACATTTCAAGCCGTTAGAAAAACATATCGTTAAAAACGCAGTAGCATTAGTGCAAAAAGATTTGAAAATGTATTTGTAATACAAAAAATTGAACTCCAATCTATAATTGTCTTATTGTTAACGCTTATTCCCGGGTGCTTTTTGTTAAAAATTGATAATAGTTTTAAAAGTCCAGCGGGAATTCTTGGAACGATATGTATTAGTGTCGGATTGATTTATACTTTCTTTTCTTTTATATCAAATGTAACGCGTGAAAATTATCAATCTATCATACAAGAATATAAAAGTTCGTCTGGGGTTATAAATAAAAGATATATTGAATTAGTAAACAAGTCTTCAAGTGGTCCAAAAGATAAAAAGGAATACACAGAAATTACAGACGATGGGACAAACACTCAAACAGATTGATTTATCTGATTATTGACAATACTTGTATTATTAAATTTAGTATCTTTTAGCAAATTTTAAGGAGCGTTGAAATGTTTTTGCAAACAGACATCAGCGATTTAATAAAAACTTACGAATTAAAAAAATCAAGAGGGCTTTAAAGTTTTTAATCTAAGTCTCCCAGGGCTAACAACAGACAAACGCTTTTTTGCCAAATTTTAGTTTTTAATTTAACTACCCGACAATGCAACGACAACGGCGACATTTAATAAAACAACTTAAACGGCAACGGCGCTGGCAAAAAGAAAAAAAAATAATATAATATTATTTAATCAAGATAAAAAAAGGGAAACTATGAATAAAATTAATCCTCAAGTGCGTTTGTTAATTTTATCAATTTCGTTAGCTATTTGGACGTCGATAGGGTGCAAAAGTAAAAACATAAGCCACACGCCAACTCCAAGTCCAACTCCGCAAGTCCAACCGACAAAAACCTATCAGCCAACCAAGAACGTAACATCCGAGCCGCCTTCTAACAGCGAAGAGGAAGATCAAGATAGCGTAAGGGAGGCAATGATATATTTTGACGAACATTGGGAGATAGCTCGTCGATCCGAGTTTTTGGCCAGAAAAACGTTATCCCGAGAGATTCTCGAGCGGCTACTCGAGCGAAGCGACCTCGATGGTAAAAACTTCCGCCAGATAAATAGAAAAATTTATCAAATTGTGAAGGACGAAAAAGATTTAAGGAGAGGTTACAGCTTGCCCCCACTAGAAGAATTTGGGGAGCTAATTAGTAGGACAGATCAAGACGCGTTTTTGAAAATTATACCTCTGACGATAGAGGAGCTAGAAAGTATCCGCGAGACATATCCTCTCGAGGAGTACCAAATCGAACGTATCAACAAACGAATAATAAAACAACGTTCTCGCCCCGCCGACGACGACGAGCTTCCAAAAACTATACCTAATCCATTAACAGCATCGGCATTGATATCTTCACCATCTCACGCCGACGACGAGTTTCCAAAAATTACGCCTGCTCCATTAACATCGTCATTTATATCTTTAATAAATCACGACGCGGAAGATAAACACGAAGAGGTCAAAAAAGAAGAAATAGTTTCCTTGCCAGAAAAGTCCAAGCCAGCGGAAGCACAGGGAGATAAACACGAAGAGGCCAAAAAAGAAAGAATAATTTGCGTGCCACGAAAGACCAAACTACAAGAATTTAAGGAGCTAACTACCGACGACGCTCGAGACGACTTTTTGGAAAATGAACCTCTGACCATCCAGGATCTAAAAGTGATCAGAGGCAGCTATGTACTCACGGGTCGCGGAGGAGAAATTATCGCGCGAAGACTAGCGGCGGAGGTAGCGGACGCTCCAGCACCCCCTCAAAAGAAATCGCAGCCCAAGCCCAATGCCCAGCCAGCTCCACCTCCAACGGCTGTTTATCGCACATATATGAACTTATCTACTATTGACGACAAGATGGAATATTTGCTTAATAATGAGATATCTCACTCTGACCTAGTATTACTACTAAGCAACCGTGATTTACTTAATAATATTGAAGTTGAACTTCTAGACTTCAAACTAAAGCTTATAGGAGCTGGTAAAGAAATGCTATCTGAAGTGAAGACTTTTTTTCAGCAACCAACTTTAAAGGATAGATGTACTTTTGCAATGAGGCTGGGGACGGCCGAACTAAGGCAGCTAGAGTATCTTTCTGATCCAGTTCCATCACTAACTGCCGCGCTAAACGTACAAAGGGCACAGAAGAGGCTGCCTCTCCTTCCGCTAAAGGAGCAAGAAATGTAATACGAAGATAAACCGCAGCAAACTTATGAAAGCGGTTTCAGAGAGCTTATAGAAGGTTTAAGAAGAGATATAAGAGCAAAAATTGTTCCCTTTATAAAAGAAGGTATCGCGGAAGAAAATAAGATAAGAGAGAAGATAAAGAAGATATCTTCGTCTAGCACTGATAAAGTAGAAGAGCTAAAAGATCTAAACGGTAAGCTAAAAAAGATGGAGGCAGAACATTCTGCGACTTGGTCGCTACATTTGGTATCGACGAGGGATAGCGTGGCTCAACTTATTTTGCTCGAGTATAAAAATAGTATAAAAAACTCGATTTAACGAGGAAAAGTGGGACGAGGGTTTCAAAAAGGGCATTTATTCTATGGCGGCCGACGAAGAGGGTCAAAAAACAAGCCAAAAGAAGCCCATAAATATATGGAAATTGAGCGCGAAAAATTGAATTTTAGGGGAAGTTACGGTAAATTTATAGAGTTTGTCAATGAAAATCCCGATGTCTTTTATAAGATATTCTATAGTCGAGAGGATATAAAAGCGATAGAATTAGGAAATCAGCAGCAAGAATTTCAGTTTTAAATTTAGAACAGTCTTCGAGTAAATACAATTACTAATTAATAACTACATTATAATTATATCGTTATCTTTGACTCTTTAGCTTCTTTTTTTCGCTTTGCCAATCATTTGGACATAATAATAATACTACTACTATTTCTAAAATACAGCCGCTAGTTATATGCTAACAAGAGCCGAAGAAGACTCGCTTTCCCATACTTCAACTTCGCATACTTTTGCAGTTTCAGTCTCTATTTGTTTTAATTGTTCATAAATAAATGCCGCTATATTTTCGGCTGTTGGATTTATTTTATTGAAGGGGTCTATTTCATTTAAGAACTTGTGGTCTAAATATGCAATAATTTTATCAAGATGCTTTTTTATATCCGTAAAATCTATAAGCATGCCCGTATTATCAAGCTTTGAACCAGAAAAGGCAGCTCTTATCTTCCAGTTATGTCCATGAAGATTTTCACACCTACCTTTATATTCTCTAAGACAGTGCGCAGAAGCAAAATTCTTGGTTACTGAAAGTTTATATTTCACTTTTTCCTTTAATCATCTAAATCAACTTTTTTTACATCTTTTATATCTTTTGAGAAAAATCTCATTCCTATTTTCTTGAATTTTTCAGGATTATTACTTACGTAAAATTTTAGATATTTCTTATTGTTCTTTGATGCAAGCAGAGACTTTTGCTCTAAAATACGTTTTACTTCCATAGCTGTAGATTTTGCCGAGTCTACAAGGACTATATTCTTATCCAAATTCTTCTCTAATGTTTTTCTTATGAGCGGATAATGAGTACACCCCAAAACTAAAGTGTCAATTTTTTTTGAAAGCAAAGGCTTTATATACTTTTTAGCTATAGTATCGATTATTTCTCCCTCCGTCAAGCCTTCTTCTACAAATAGAACAAACAATGGGCATGCCTGTTGATACGTTTTAGCTTTCGCAAGTTTGCTTATTGCTTTAGGATAAGATTTGCTTCCTATAGTACCTTCAGTACCGATAATTCCTATTTTTAAATTTTTTGATGCTCCTACTGCAGCTCTTGCGCCAGGCGATATTACCCCTATAACAGGAATTTTTGCAATTTTATCTAGAACTGGCAAAGCTAAAGCAGACACAGTATTACACGCTACAACTATAAGTTTCACATTATTTTTTATCAAAAAGGAAGTTATTTTCTTAGAAAACTTGATTATTGCATTTTGCGATTTTGTACCGTATGGGACATGAGCAGTATCCCCAAAATAAATAAGATTTTCATAAGGAAGAATTTTATTTATTGCAGACATTACGGTAAGACCGCCAAATCCAGAATCAAAAATCCCTATAGGATTATTATTTCCCAGAGTTTTGATCTCTTTCTTTCTTTGCATAATATCTTATAACACCTTCATATATAGAATCTGCTACAGACGCGCGAAAATTTTTAGTACCAAGTTTTGCCTCTTCAGCAAAATTACTTACAAAAGCGCTTTCAACAAGAACCGACGGCATTTGTGTACCCCTTAACACATAAAAATTCCCCTCTTTAACACCTTTGATAGGTATCTTTAGCCTTCCACTTGCTTGAGAAGATATAAGTGCGCTTAATTCTGAAGATTCGTTCCTATACGCGTTCATTGTCATAGACCACAATATCTCTTGAAGCATAGCGCGCTCTTTATTTGGTTTTCCTTCTAATTCTATAACAGAATTTTCTAATACTGCAGTTGCGGCTGCTTCAGAGTCAGTAGCTTTCTCGGATAAAAAGTAAATCTCAAAACCACTGACATTTCTATTAAAGTTTGCATTGCAGTGTATAGATATAAATAAATCAGCATTATTCTCGTTTGCAATGTTTGCTCTTTCAGCCAAAGACATAAACGTATCATCTTTTCTTGTTAAAATGATTTCAAAATCATCATCTTTGTCAAAAAGATATTTAAGCTCATAAGCAATATCAAGATTCAAATCTTTTTCCCTGGTTCCGTTTGCTCCGATAGCGCCAGTATCATGTCCGCCATGTCCAGCGTCTATAACTATAATTTTCTTTCTAGCAGACTTCTTTTTCTTTTTAACTTCTTTTTTAGCAACAACTCCAGATAATGTATCAGTGTCATCAACTATTACAAAGCTATCATCAGTTATGTTACCGCTTTCAAATTTTGTAACAACGGCATTATCTAAATCTTTATTTTCATCATCACTTTCAACAAGAGAATTTATCTCGCTTATGCGAGCCTGTCCAAAATTTTCTGGCGGAGTTAAGTCTAAACTGCTCAATTTTTCGTTGCTAAGAAGATTTTCTTTATCTTCATTAGAGTTTTCTTCTTTTATAGGAGCAATAATAGGAATATTTCTGGAATGATCTATTTCTACAATTATTTCCGCAGGATTTGAAAAACTTGTAATCTTAACATTTTTAGGGATTTGTTCAAGCTTTATAGAAATAACTGCGCTATGTCCTAATGTACTATATTGAATGTTTTTAAGAACACCATTATTTATATTTATAAATCCGCTTTGAATTTTACCTCTTGATATTGTCAATGTTATTGTATCAGCATTCTTTGAAACTTTATACTGTAACGGTTCCTCAAGCTGGACTCTCACCTGCGTATTTTCTGACTTTGTAGAATATCTTACTGCAGAAATATTAGCATGATGATTTACAGTTAACACTAAAAACGAAGGGTCCCATGAAGTTTGCGTATCTGAAATTTCTGCAAACTCTTTTGAAGTAATGAATTCCGGTGAAACATATATATCTTCTTTTATTCGTCTTGACGGCAAAGACATCTTTTTGGGCTTTTTGCCAAAAACAAGTTCCGAGGTATCAGCCTTTATATCTATCTTTCTATTATTTAAACCCATAGTTACTTTTGAACTCACAGATTTCCAATCGAGTACAGCATTATATAATTTGGCAAGTTCTCTTATTGAAAAATAATATGTATTATCAGAAACATTATAAACTTTTATTCCTTCAAAAAGATTACCATCAAGAATTGCATTTACATTTTGAGATGGAAGAGAACTATCTGAATCCGCATAAGAAATTACGGGAAAGAACAATAGAACAGTTGAAAAAAACAAAGATATAATTTTTTTCATATAAAAAGCGATTTTATGGCCTCTGCTGGATTTTTGGCAGAAAATATGTAACTGCCGCTTACCAGCGCATCTGCACCGGCATCAATACATATTTTCCCTGTTTGGGCATTTATCCCGCCGTCAACTTCTATGAGGCAATTATATTTTTTTTCATTAATAATTTTTCTTAAACCTTTAATTTTAGGAACCATATCTTCCATAAAAAACTGTCCGCCAAAACCTGGTTCAACAGTCATTACTAAAACTAAATCAACATATGGCAATAAATTTTCTACTTCTTCTATAGAAGTTTTTGGTTTTATTGACACTCCGACTTTTATGCCTGAATCCTTTATATCTTTTATGAGCTTTTTTTTATCAGTCAAAACCTCTTGGTGAAATACAATCAAGCCAGTCCCAGCCTTTTTAAAGTCCAACCAATATTTTTCAGGATTTGCAATCATAAGATGAACATCAAAGAATAATTTTGTCGTTTTTCTTAATGCTTTTACTACTCCGGCGCCTATTGTTATATTTGGCACAAAATGGCCGTCCATAACATCTATATGAACCCAATCTGCACCAATGCTTTCCAACATTTTAACGTCGCGTTCCAAGTTTGAAAAGTTCGCTGACAAAATTGATGGAGCTATTATAGTTTTCTTCATTCCCTATTGCTCTTTTTGCCATTGAGAAACAGTTATATCTATACTATTAAAACCTGTTATATCCATATCAGGTTGCGGGTATTGACTTATGATAACGTCAGATTTAAACTCAGAGGAGTCTCCTTTCTTTATGTTTAAATTTACGCCTGTTTGTAACGACCATTCAGACACTTCTTGAATATTTTTGTTAATAAACTTTGGCATAAGAACAATACCCTCAGGAGGTTGTCCATCAGAAACAACAAGATTTACAACAGAATCTTTGTCAACTTTAGTTCCAGCAGGAATGTCTTGGGAAAGAATAATATCTTTATCAAAAACCGCCGAATATTTCTTTGTAACTTCACCCATAACTAATGTTGACGTTCTTAAAGAAATATCGGCTGAACGAATACTCTGTCCAACAAGATCTGGAACGTAAATAATCTCTCCGCCTCGACTTATTGTAACTTTTATTACCTTACCCTCTCTGACAGTCATTGCTGCTGGAGGATTTTGTCTTAATATCGTACCTGCAGGAACATTTTGGTCTGTTTCTTCACCTTCAAGCTTTAATCCAAACCCTTCTCTAGAGAGATCTTCAACAGCTCTATACAAATTTTTCCCAATAACATCAGGCGTTGACACCTCTTTTTTATTGTGAATCAAAGATACCATTACCATGTTAAATGCGAAATAAAATGCTAAACCTATTATCGCTAAAAAAATAAATACTTTAAATAACTTTCTTGCCAAAATGTTACTCCGTTTAAATCTAAAAACTATTGTTTTTAACCCAAGACATACGTGAACGAAGCCTTGCTCCAACTTTTTCTATAAGCCTCTCGCTTACTTCTTTCCTTTCTTTATTAAATAATGGCCTGCCGTCTTTGTTTTCTTTAAGCCAGTCATTTGCAAATTTACCAGATTGTATATCTCCTAAAACTTTCTTCATTTCAGCCCTTGTTGCATCTGTTATTACTCTTTTTCCAGTTACATATTCTCCATATTCAGCAGTATCAGAAATGGAGTAATTCATCTTGCTAAAACCGCCTTCAAAAATTAAATCAACTATAAGTTTCACCTCATGGCAACATTCAAAATATGCTATCTCTGGTTGATACCCTGCAGCAACAAGCGTTTCAAAACCTGAATTTATTAACTCAACTATGCCGCCGCAAAGAACTGCCTGCTCGCCAAATAAGTCTGTCTCTGTCTCTTCTTTAAATGTTGTCTCAAGAACTCCACATCTTGTTGCGCCTATACCCATAGCATATGCAAGGGCTAATTCCTTTGCTTTGCCGCTTGCGCTTTGCTCAACAGCTATCAAGCATGGAACGCCTTTTCCTTCTTCATATTGTCTTCTTACTAAGTGTCCTGGACCTTTAGGCGCAATCATTATTACGTCTAGCTCCTCACTAGGAACTATTTGTTTATAGCGTATATTAAACCCATGAGAAAAACTTAAAACAGCACCCTTTTTAATATGGGGTTTTATATCTTCTTGCCAAGCTTTCCCTTGAACCTCGTCAGGCAAAAGAATGTGAATCCAATCAGCTTGTTTAACGGCTTCAGCTATGCTTACAGGCTTCCAGCCATCTTCCACAGCTTTTTTATAATTGGCGCCGCCCTCTCTCTGAGCAACTATAACGTTTACCCCAGAGTCTCTAAGGTTTAGCGCATGAGCGTGACCTTGACTTCCATACCCTAAAATTGCAATCGTTTTCCCTTTTAACAAACTCAAATCTGCGTCATTGTCATAATACATTCTTGCTTCGGTCATCTTCTTCCTCCTTAACATTACTCCTTATTTAACCTTGCCAGCATTACCACGACATAAAACAGAAACTCCTGTTTTGCAAGTTTCTTTTACACCATAAGGCAAGACTGCTTTCATAAAGGCTCTCAATTTACTTTCATCGCCACTTATTTCAGCTATTACAGAATCTGGAGATATGTCTATTATCCTAGCTCTAAAAATACCTGCAACTCTAATAATTTCATCTCTAGATGTCTTATTTACAGCGATTATCTTTATTAAGAGCAAGCTCTCTTTCTATATACCCAATATCTTTAAAATCTGTAACTTTTATAACATCAACAAGCTTGTTTAATTGTTTTGTTACCTGTTCCAAAATTGACTCATTGCCTTTTATAACAATAGTCATTCTTGAAATTGCAGCATCTTCCGTTTCGCTTACAGAAAGCGAAGCTATATTAAATCCGCGAGCGGCAAAAAGAGCAGATATTCTTGTCAAAACGCCAGATTTGTTTTCTACTAAAACCGAAACTGCGTGGCGCATTGCGCCTCCATTATACGAAATCTTCGCTTTAATATTATTCATTCGTTCATTCTGGTTATCATGTCGTCAAGAGAAGCTCCGGCTGGAACCATAGGAAAAATATTTTCTTCTATCTCAACCCACATATCAATAACTACAGAACCTTTAGTTTCAAGCATCTTTTTCAAAGCAGGCTCAACGTCTTTTTTATCAGTAACTCTTATACCTAAAACCCCATAACTTTCAGCCCATTTCACAAAATCTGGAATATATACAGGACATGTCGCTCTGTTTGGACTATTGCACCGATTAGGACACTCTTTTCGTTTAGCAAGGCAACTGTGAGAATATCTTTTACCGTAAAACATCTCTTGCCACTGACGGACATTTCCTAAATATTGATTATTTAATATAACCACTTTAACATCAATATCATTTAAAACTGCGACTGCCATTTCCTGCATGTTCATTTGAAAAGATCCGTCACCAGCTACAGCTATAACTTTTTTATTTGGATTTCCAAATTTTGCACCTATAGCGGCAGGATAGCCAAAACCCATAGTACCAAGCCCGCCTGAACTTAAAAATAAACGAGGATATTTGGCTTTATAATACTGGGCAGACCACATTTGGTGCTGTCCTACTTCTGTAGTTATAATTGCTTCACCTTTGGTGAGCTCTGAAATTTTTTCTATAACATATTGAGGGTGAAGCTTATTATCATTTGTGTCGTAAGACAAAGGATGCTCTTGTTTCCATACATCAATCGTTTTAATCCAGTCTTTATGCTCTTTCGTATTTACTAAACCTAACATTTCTTTTAAAACTGTTTTTGCATCGCCAACAACTGGAATATCAACATCAACAATTTTTGATATTTCAGTAGGATCTATATCAATATGAACTATTTTTGCTTTTCTAGCAAAGTTGCAAATCTTGCCAGTACATCGGTCATCAAACCTAGCCCCTACTGCTATAATGACGTCTGCAGATTGCATAGATTTATTTGCACAATAAGTTCCGTGCATTCCAAGCATACCCAAACTAAGTTTTGAATCAAAAGGATATGCGCCTACTGCAAGCAAAGTGTTAGTTACTGGAATATCTGCTTTTTTTGATAATTCCAAAATTTCATCTTTAGCATTGGAAACAACTACGCCTGTTCCAATATAAAGAACTGGCCGTTCACTCCTATTTATAATTTCGGCTGCTTTCTTTATTTGTACGATATGTCCATTATAGTTGGGTTTATAAGAACGTATCTCAACTTTCTCAGGATAAACAAACTCATAAATACTGCGCTGTACGTCTACAGGAACATCAACCAAAACAGGGCCTGGTCTTCCTGTCGCTGCAATATAAAATGCTTCTTTAATAGTTCTTGCCAAATCTTTTACGTCTTTAACCAAAAAATTATGTTTTGTCACAGGTCTTGTTATACCTATAGTGTCAGCCTCTTGAAAAGCGTCTTGACCTATAACATTTGTTGCAACCTGCCCAGAAATAGCAATCATAGGAACAGAATCCATGTATGCGGTAGCAAGGCCAGTAACTATATTTGTAGCACCTGGTCCAGAAGTAACTACACAAACACCTGGCTTACCTGTAGAACGAGCATATCCATCTGCCATGTGGGAAGCAGCTTGTTCATGCCTTGTTAGAATAAAGTTAAGATCAGAACCATGTATTGCGTCAAATATCGGCAAAGCCTGCCCGCCTGGAAGTCCAAAAACAACTTCAACATTCTCTTTTAACAAACTCTCAATTAAGATCTGCGCTCCAGTCTTTTTTCCCATACTAGTTCCTTATTATGTTAAAACACTGCACTTAAAACTTCGTCTTTACTTAATTGAGACATGTCAATTTTAACAGTACTGATTTTGTGGCCAGACTCTCTCTGTACAGTTCAAAATTACCGTCCTTTAAAAAATTGTTAACACTCAATGTCTTTATTCTTCTGATAGAAATTCCAATATTGGCCTTAATACCAACTTCAATCGCAATCAAACATAATGGACTTCTCAAGTTTATCAATAAGAATAAGTGTTTTGGCAATGGTAGTCTTTCTCACGTCCATATTCCACTGATAAAAATTAGTTTTTTCATTTTATTTCTTACTATTTAGTTTACAAATTTACAAGCAATTTATTTATTTTCTCCAAACGCTAGTGCCAATAAGCTTACTTCTCTACTACCATACTTCTCATAATACTTCTTTTCTTTTATCTGTTCCATCCCCTCTTTTAGCAGCTGTTCTACTTTTCTCCCTTCCCCATATTTTATCTCTACCACTATTACATCATTTACTTTCTTTAACACCGCGCCTATTCTTCCTTTGTCCGTATGCGCTTCCCCTTCTATTTCATATCCCGCCACTGTCATTACATCATTAACATCGAATGATAATAGGCTTCTGGCTTATATGTAAATCATATGGGATATTTCCAAATAACATTCTTAAACTTTCTTCTAATCGTGAGGAATCTTTCTCTATTATTTGCTTTTCTATACTTATTTATTTCCTTGGATTGTCTATTACTGTAATACTCTATTATGTTTGTTATAAATGTTTCCCTTACTTCCATATTGGGAAAGTCTATTGTATACTGATCTCTATATTTTCTAGCATGTTAGACGTTTTGTATCCTATCTCTCTAATAGTCTAACATATATTACCGGATTTGTCTTACTCCAACCCCATTTGTCATATATACATATATATAATATACAATCCTTCAAATAACTTTTTGTTTCCTTTGAACAATTCTTCAAAGGTGCTTATAAGCAAAGATTTTCCAAAACGGCGCGGACGTGACAGAAAATATCCCTTTCCACTATTTATCAAAACTATATATATGCTCTGTCTTATCTACATATACGGCCCCGTCATTGCGTAACACTTCAAATGCTTGAGCTTGTATTGACAATATTTTCATAACATACCTCTGCTATATCAAAATTGCTCCGGTATCTGCTGACTGTACCAATTTTGCATAGCGCGCCATATATCCTGTCTTTATCTTCGGTTCAGGCTTAACTATTTCTGTAAGTCTTGTTTTTATTTCATCATTACTTAGCTCAACATTTAGACTTCTTTCAGGTATATTTATTTTAATAATGTCGCCTTCATTTATGGCAGCTATTGCTCCACCTGAAGCAGCTTCGGGAGAAATATGGCCTATGCATGGACCTCTAGTTCCGCCAGAAAAACGTCCGTCGGTAAGAAGAGCTACGGAATCTGCCAGACCCATTCCTTGCAAAGCGCTTGTTGGGCTTAACATTTCTCTCATTCCAGGTCCGCCTGCCGGTCCCTCATATCTTATAACAACAACATCTCCTGGAGTAATCTTCTTATCAAGTATTGCTTTCATTGCATCGTCTTCAGAGTCGAATACTCTAGCTTTGCCTGTAAACACTTTCATTTTTTCGCTTACAGCCGCTTGTTTTACAACAGAACCGTTTGGCGCAATATTGCCTTTTAAAACAGCAATACTGCCTTCTGATTTATAAGGATTGTTTGCTCTTATAACGTCTTCGTCTAAAACTTTTGACGATGAGGCTATGTCTTTTACATCAATGCCTGTAAGCGTCTTTGAAGATACCAATTTGTCTTTAAGAGCTGACAACACGGCAGATACTCCACCTGCATTATCTAAATCTTCCATATATTGATCACCAGCAGGCTCTAAGCAACAAAGTTGAGGAGTTTTTCTAGAAATTTCGTCAAACAATCCTAAAGGAAGTTTTATACCAGCTTCATTAGCTATAGCTGGAAGATGTAAAACTGTATTTGTAGAACCGCCTAAAGCCATATCTACAGTGATTGCATTTTTGAAAGCGTCTAAAGTCAAAATATCTCTAGGCTTAATATTTTCTTTTACAAGCTCAACTATTCTTATGCCTGATTCATATGCAATTCTTTTTTTCTTGGCGCTTACTGCCAAAGCAGTACCACAACCTTGTAAAGACATTCCCATCGTTTCAGTTAAGCATGCCATAGTATTTGCTGTATACATTCCCTGACAAGCGCCAGCACCTGGGCAGGCAGCCATTTCCAACTCGCTAAGCTGTTGCTCATTAATTTTTCCAGCTTGAAACTGCCCTACAGCCTCAAAAGTATCTCTTACCATTGAACGTCTTTTTTTGTCGTACGCGCCAGTCATCATAGCGCCAGCCGTAACAACAATGGAAGGTATATTAAGCCTGACAGCAGCCATCAACATGCCAGGCGTAACTTTATCACAATTTGAAAGTAAAATAAGACCGTCAAGCATATGCGCGTTTGCAACAGTTTCAACTAAATCTGCAATTATCTCTCTTGATCCTAAAGAATAATGCATACCGCTATGACCCATAGCAATACCGTCACAAACTGCAGGAGCGCCAAAAATAAAGGGAACTCCGCCACCTGCGGCAATACCCCTTTCTATATATCTTTCTAAATCACGCATAGCGACATGACCCGGAACTAAATCTGTAAAAGATGAAGCTATCCCTATGAAAGGTTTACCTAAATCTTTTGGGCTTATTCCAGTAGAATATAATAAACATCTATTTGGCACTCTAACAGCACCTTTTTTTATCTGATCACTTCTCATAATAACTCCAAATACATCATTATTTATTTGTAACTTATTAGTATTATACTAAATTTTATTTTTTTGTATACAAAAATTTAGAGACTGAGTCTATCAGTTAGAGGCAGCCAGGATAAATATCTCTGCTCTGCTCTTCTATTTTTAGCTTTTCCGTCATACCCTATACTTTCTTTTTTGCTTCTGGAATTCCATGTTTTTTAAATATTTTCTGTGAAAAAGTTCAAACAGATATTAGACATTTGACGTAAAATAAGTTTTTTGTAGAGGTTTAATATGCAAAATTACAACACTTTTTATCGTTAGTCGCCAACGAAAGGGACAAAGGCGTAGCTTGAGCCGTTAATTTAGCCTACTTTGACAAAACGGCAAAAGAGAGTAAAAGGATCGTTTTATTTTACACTAAACGCGGCTTTAAGACAACCCAAGAAGCCTACGGACTAAAGCGTTCAACTTTCCCTATTAATTATTTCTCACAGAAAACATAGATTTATAACTAGTATAAACAAAACGGCAAGTGTGGAAAATTCAAAAAAAGGTTTTTTGTGAATTATAGAATGCACGCTATAACAAACAAGGTTTATAATAAGGAAAGTATTAGAATAATGAATAAAGCTTCAGTAAAGTTTTATCTGCATATGTAGAAATATTTGCAAGCCTTGCAGTTAGGCTCATCTTTTTCGTCAAAAATAAAATAATCTCCCGAATTTAATTCGTCAAGCAAAAATTTTATTATATCGATACATTTTTCTTGTATATATTGTTCCTGCGGGAAGTTTACGATTTCAGCCTTTTTTAAATTATATACGCCAGATTGCACAACTTTTAATCCTGATTCTTTTTCAAAGATATATTTATATAAAGGAAGTTGTAAAGATTTAACAGCTCTTTTTATGTCTTGTCTGTCGAAATTTAAATTATCAAAATATTTTTTTGAAACAATATTATCATTGATATACCCTGTCTTATAATCAAATATCATATAATCTGTAATGCCAGCGTCTATTCTATCTATTCTACAGTTGAGTTTATAAGTATTTCTAGAATCCGTTTTAATATTTGAATTATATTCTTTTTCGCATATATAAATATTTTTAAAGTCTCTCCGCTTTTCTTTTTCTAAAACTTTTTCCATTCTGTTTGCAAAAACTTCTTTTATGAGAAAAGCATCTTCTCTAAAACTAAAATAAGAAGAAGCCTCAAATTTATAGTTAAGCTTCTTAAAAAAATCTTTTTTAAACTTTTCTGTTTGCAACTCTTCAACTGCAAGGCTTTCATAAAAAACATCTTTTAAAAAATCATGTATAAAATTTCCTATGTCTGCGCCAGAAATATCACTTCCTATCTCGCGTTCTTCGTCAAGCGACAACACATATTGAAAATAAAACTTCAATCTACACGTTAAATA
Organism: Endomicrobium sp.; assembly: GCA_031264105.1. Lineage (GTDB taxonomy): Bacteria > Elusimicrobiota > Endomicrobiia > Endomicrobiales > Endomicrobiaceae > Endomicrobiellum. Next base: position 16,166 of record JAISEM010000030.1, on the reverse strand, counting down.
AGAATCAATTTTACTATAAGTATATGGAATATTCTTTAAATATTCTTTAATCTTTTTTGTTTTTTCATATTTTTGTTTTAAAGTTTTTTTTATTGAAAACTTTGGCAAAACAAACCTGTTTACTTTTACAGTATCTAAATCTTTTTTTTCAAGCTGTCTTTCCCATATTATAGATTCTATAAACCTGCTACGTTCTTCTTTGTCGTTATCTGGGTAAATAAGATTTAACTTTTTGGCTCCAGCAATAAGCCTGTTAAAATGATATTTCTGTATTTCATATTCTTTACGAGTCATTTCTATGCCTAAACAGTACATTATATCTTTAGGCACTAAAGAATAATCTTTTTTTACAGCAGGAATTGCAGAATCTGTCATACCGACTATAAAGACATTTTCAAAAAAAAGATTTCTCGATTCTAAAAGGCCTAATATCTGTAGTCCTTTTAATGGAGATCCTGGCAGAGACATTCTTTTATTTTTTGTAAACTTTTTAAAAACCGTAAGTATTTCTTCATTTTTAAAGCGTACTTTTGAAACTTCACCACACTTCATTTCTTCGCACATAGACAATAGAATATCCATTGCCTCTATATTTAATGGATAACTGTTGACAGCAGACATTCTATATAATTTGTTTAAAAAACGAAAAAGAACTTCTGACAAATTGTTGAATGTCTCTATACTTTCCCAAGATACGAAAAAATCTTCGAAAATTTCATTTAATATTTTTTTAATTTTTTCAACTGATAAATATTGCCCTGCTCCGAATATATTTTTTTCTATATCTTCTATAAGGACTTTATCTTCTGTTATTTCTTTAAAAGAAGCAAACATCTTACCGCTTAAATTTTTATTTGAGCCTGAAGTTAAAGACTCTTCAATTTTATGGGAGACGATTCTAGATATAGCGCTCTCACCAAAAAACCTTATATTCTTGAAAAGCGGATTAGTTAATATTCTTATAATATGCTTTGAATAATAGCAGTCTTCTCTTTTTGAAAGCTGGGCTTCTATAATCTCATTTATGAGAGAAAATACCGCTGTTTTATCAGCAGAATATCCAGCAGATACGTTATACTTATCTGTGACTATTGAAATTTCAGATATTACAGACTGCAACATTTTCGTATCAGGGACAACAATTACAGCATTATCAAAATCTTCTTGGCTATATGAGCTAATCAGATTTTTCAACAAACTTCCTTGAGATTGGTCATCGCTAGCAGAATATATACTTAGTTCATAGTTATTCTTTAATGGTTTTAGATTTGGTGATATTTGCCCAAATTCCATATATAAATTTTCAAGGACATCAAACTCTTTAGGATCTCCTTGAACAATTATCGTGAGTTTTCCAGAATCGTAAATTCTCTTAAAGATTTTAATTTCGGTTTTATGCAGGTAAAAAGGCGCCAACAATATTATTTCTTCAAATTCATCGTTACCTAAACAACAATCTGACTCTACAGCTTTAAGAAAACTAAATCCTTTTGTAGTTTTATACGATTTTTCTAGTTCTGCATGAAAACTTTTTCTTATTTTAAAAATATTTTTTAATAAATTATTCATATTTTCAGGCACATCATAACCAATTTCAGCATTTGCTTTTATAGATCTAAGTTTCTCTTGTGAAACATTTTCTAGGTCTAGTCGCTCTATAAATGAAAAAATCTCCAAAGACCATTCCATAAATGACGCAAAAGAAGAATCTTCTTTTAAAAGATGCGGCACTTCATCTTTTATAATTTTATATACCGTATACGATGCTTCAATATCTGATATTTTAATAAGTTTTAATTTTTCAAAAACAGATTGTTCAACAAACTCATCATTTGTATAAAAACTTGGAGAGAAAAAAGCTTTGCCTTTATCTTGCGCGAGTTTTCTCTTTATAAAAAGAGAAGGTCTCTTTCCACCGCTTATAACGGCAATTTTCTTATTTGATTTTGAAATATATTCTGATGTAAAATCAATTATATTTTTGTTAATATCTACATTTATTATTAATGACACATTTCCACCAATGAGTTTTTATCTATGTCTACAATATAAGCAAAAGCTTTTTTATCTGGATAAATCTCAGATACCAACAACACATAATTTTCTAACTGTTTTTTATTCTCTTCTTCATCATAATTTGAGCTTTTGAAATCAATTACTGTAAAACTATCATCACTAACTATGAGTTTGTCTATTCTATAAGATCTTCCGTAAAGATCCACAATTTCTTTCTCATTAAAAACTCTATCTTTTTCATAAGAAAATATTTCAAGTATTTCTTTTGAAGAAAACAATCGTTTTAACTTCTCTTTTACAAAACTAACGTCCTCAAAAGAGAATCTTCTTTCTGTAAATTTTAGCGAGTCTTTAATAATATCTTCCATATTTCCATCTTTAACCGTAATAATTTTTGATAAAGCATAGTGGACAATAATCCCTTTTTTTCTAGTTTCAGTGATGTCAAACGAGTTTTTTTTAGAAATAATTGGATATTTATTTATATCTTTGTAACCTGCAGAAACATATGAGTCGTATATCACATCTTCTTTTTTATAGCAGTCTGACAGATATTTTTGCTTTTGTCCTAAAGAAAAGTTTTCGCCGTCAAACAAAGCAGCTATTAAGTTATTTGATTGCTTAGTTTTTGGCGGAACTATTCCATAAAATTCGTATTTGCTTCTTGTCATTGAAACGTATAAAACGTTGAGTTCTCCTAGCAGAGAATTTAGCTTTTCTTTCTCATACACTTTTCTTGCATTTGGCGAAAAATCTGCGAGATCTTTTGTTATATTTAACAATTTTATCTTTTCACCAAAATCATCAAAATAAGGATTTCTTACAGATTCGGATGAAAGTTTAAGATAAGGAACTATCACAACAGGAAATTCCAATCCTTTAGACTTATGGACAGTCATCACCTTTATTCCATTACCAAAAGAGTTTTTTATATAAAGTTCGTCCTTATCACTGCTAAGACTTTTGAAATATTCTAAGAAATTCTTAAGACCTGGCTTTTGAGTTTCAAAATCTTTTATAATCTCAAGAAATCGCACTATAAAAGCTTTCCCTTCGGGAAAATTTCCGATATTAAATCTATCAAGTATGGAAAGTGTCAATTCATACGTTGGAATAAAACCTGCTTTTACAAAAAATTCCTTAAAATACTCGTTCCATATATCTTTATATTTTTCTCTAAAAACTTTATAAAGGGTCTTTGATTTAATATCTAACTTACAATCAAAAATAAATTCGGCCATTTTTTCGTTGGAAATGCCAGACGCCTTAGAAAAAATTTCGCTAAACAAAAAAGACGAAAATGAAAGACTGTCTATAGGGGAATTTATAAACATCAATAGTGAAACTATCTGCTTTATAAAACTATTATTTCTTATATTCAAAGTTTGTGGCGATTCAACTTCATAATTGTTTTCTAAAAGCCATAGACTTACTTTAAGTATTTCTTCGTTTGATCTACACAAAACCGCTATATCTCGAGGATTAAATCTCTCTGAAATCCGAAGAATGCAAGATATAAATTTTTGCTTTATTTCTTCATCAATATCATCACAACCTTTGTCTATTGTATTGATTTCAACGTATCCACCATCTTTTTGGGATTGTTGTTGTGAAAAATCATAGGTTTCTATCATCTTTGTAAAATCAGTTTCAATTTTTTCTTTTTCGCATTCGCAAAAAGAATTAAAAAGCTTTTTAATATTTTCCAAAGAAAAAACTTTATTATTAAAATCAACTATTGTCTTTCTTGTTCTAAAATTTCGATTTAAATATTTTTTTTCTATTTCAGCTGAAGAAAATTCATTTGCAATAGAGTTAAATAACTCTGATCTTCCACCTCTAAAAGAATAGATGGCCTGCTTTACGTCTCCAACAAAAAAGAAGCTTCCTCCTTCTGCTAAACTTTCCTCTATAAATCTTTTAATTCCAACCCATTGAACAGTACTTGTATCTTGAAATTCGTCAATTAGAAAATGCTTATATTTTTCAGAAAGCTTATAATAAATCTCAGGCATTATATTGTTGTCGTTTTCAAAATAATTAACAATTTTTTTATTTATTTCATTTAAATATACTACACCATCTTTTTTTGATTGTTTATCAAACTCAAGAGAAACTTCCGAGTATATTTGTGAATAAATACCATAATAATTTTCAACATAGAATTGGCAAAGAGAACAAATATCATTGTGGATTTCATGCCATATATTCTCAGCTTCTTGAGACTTTTGAGGATTTCTTAAATACTCTAAATCACCATATTTAAATCTTTGAGGAATAGTACTCGCAGAAAGGAATAATTTAGCTCCTGTTTTTAAAACTTTAGACACTGCTTTACCATAATGAGCGTTTAGTTTTAATTTTATTAGGAATTTTGAAAAATCTACAACTTTTTTTTCAATTGCTTGCGCCATTGAATAAAGTTCATTTCTAAAATTTACGTCATTAATGCAAAATATATCTTTGCCTGAATTTCCAGACTTATTAAAAATTTTTAATATTTCTCCGTATATGCTCTCTTTAGGAAGCCAACCAGAATCTCTCATAAGGTATTGGGAGACGCATTTTAAAACCATGCTTTTTAAATTACCAGATCTTTTAGTTTTTTGCAGAAAGTTTTCTAAAGAAAACATGAGGGTATCAGAATAATCTTGTTCTATTATGAAATTCGGAGATATATCAATACTCATAGCGCAAGATTTTAATATGCGATTTTTGAAGCTGTCTATTGTACTTATGTTAAAACTATCGTAAGAGGTAAGAATCGTATTTAAAATTGCTTTACTCTTTTTAGCAATTTCTTGTTTTGACAATTTTAAATCGTCAAAAAAGCCGTTGGGGTCCTGTTCCAAAGCGGCTTTTTTAAGATAATTTATAACTCTGTATTTCATTTCAAGAGTCGCTTTGTTTGTAAAAGTGACTGCTATAATATTTTTTATGTTTATATTTTCATCAGAATTAAATAATAGGTAAATGTATCTTTTGGCAAGATTATACGTCTTGCCAGAACCAGCAGAGGCTTGAACAGAAATTATCCGAGATTTACTCATATGATTTACAAATACAAGTTAATATTCTTTTGCTGCTTCTCTGGCAATATCTTTTTTCTTTATAGCTTCTCTCTTATCATAAGCTTTTTTACCTTTGGCAAGCCCTATAAGAAGTTTTACTTTCCCTTTTACGTCAGTATAAGTCTCCAGAGGAACAACAGTAAGACCTCTTTCTCTAACTTTTGCATGCAATTTATTAATTTCAGATTTATGCATTAAAAGCTTTCTTTTTCTTTTCGCATTATAATCTATAATGTGCGATGATATTTGTTCGTACGGCGCGATAAAAACATTTTCAACGAATGCTTCTCCATTTGAAAATCTTACTATACTATCCACAAGACTTATGTTTGATCGTCTTACTGATTTTACTTCGTATCCAGATAAGACAATTCCTACCTCCAGCTTCTCAAGTATCTCGTAATTATAATAAGCCTTTCTATTTGATGAAAATATTTTCTTTCCCATTTTTTATTCCTGAACTGATTGGGTAGTTCAATAGCAAAACCGAGCCTTCTTAGATTTTGATTCAAGTTTTGTCTTCCCATCAAACTTTATATTATTTGTTTAAGAAGATCTTCTTCATTAAAAGGTTTTCTTACAAACGGCAAGTTTGCCTTCTTGAGAAACTCCAATACAGGACTATCAAAACTAACTATTGACATTATCTTTAAATTTAAGTTTTTCTCTTTTAACTTTTGATGTAAATCATTTATATTATTTTCAGAAACAGGATCTATCAAAACTGCTTTAAAAGACTCTGGGGAAGATGCAAGAAAAATATCGCTATTTTTAAACATAGAAACTTCGTAATCTTACCCAACATCGTTACTAAACTTGAATTCTCGCCTATAACAGCAACTTTTTCTTTACTATACGATTTTCCTGCCTCTATATTTCTAAGTACTTCCAAAATATAAGGAATATCAAAAGGTTTATCAATAAGTAAAAATGCTTTTTGCTCTGCTTCTTTTATTAAGTCCGTAAGAGCATATGCTGTCATTATTATAACGATAATTTTTTTATTGAATTTACTTATTTCTCTAAAAGCTTCAATGCCATTCATTTCTGGCATTCTAATATCAAGAAAAACTACATCAAAGCTGCCATTCTTTACGGCTTCTACGGCCTCTAATCCATTTTTTGCCTCGGCAGTATTATAGCTTTTCATTTCAAGAATATTTCTCAAAGAAGATCTTAAAGACATTTCATCATCAGCAATAAGAATATTAAGTTTACTAGCCAATTAATCCTCCCTCAAATATGGAATATCTACAATGAATTCCGAACCTTTCTTCTTTTCACTTATTACTGTTATCGTCCCAGAATGTAACTCTACTATTTTCTTTACTATTGCAAGACCAAGCCCTACAGCTTGAAGTTTTGTTGTAAAAAGAGGATCCCATATATTTCCTAGAATATTAGGGTCAATCCCACAACCTGTATCTTTTATCCTTATACTAAAAAAAGTTTTAAGTCTTTTAGCTGATATACGTATACTACCTCCTGACAACATAGAATCTTTCGCATTTCCAATAAGCTGTACTAGAGCTTGTTTTATTCTTGAAGAATCAACTTCCGCTTCAAAGTGTTCAAGATCTCTTTCAATTTTTACATTTTCAGGCAGATTCACTGAAAGCACAGCACTACTGGCAAGTTCATCAATGAATATAAATGATTTTTGAATGCTAGTCAATCTTGAAAAAGAAAGCAATTCTGAAATAATCCTGCTAATTCTGTCAACTTCAGAAAAAAACGTATCAAGCATTTCAACAGACTTTTCATCGCTGAAGTCTTTTATTTGTGAAAAAAAGAACATTATATTTTTAAGACTTGTCAAAGGATTTTTAAGTTCATGTGCTAAAATTGCAGCAAGCCTTCCAGTTGTTGCAAATTTCTCAGAATCTAAAAGCTTTCCTTGCATTTCTTTCATTTCGACCATAAGTCCTTCAAGATTCTCTTTTGTTTCAAGCAGGTCTTTTTTCTCTTTGTACAAACATTTTAAAGTATTTTCCAAAGTTTCTCCCATTGAGTTGAATACTTTAATTAGCGAATCAATTTCTTTAATGCTTACTGACGGAACCCTGTATGACAAATCTCCTTCTGCCATCTTCTTAGCGCCAAAAGCTAGCTTTTCTATCGAACTCAACAATATTTTGGAACATATAACTGACAATGCTAATCCAAAAATGATAACAATTACAGAAATTATTATAATAATGCTTGTTACCCTTGCCATTTCTTTATCTATATTTTCAAAAGAGACTATTATCTTTAAAGCTCCTATTAAATTTTTAGATTGATCCGGATCTTCATTACCAGGAACAGATATTCCTATTATATTTAGGAATTTATCGTATAAAAAAATTGGAGCTATTACTTCATAAAATCTGGATTTTTCTTTGGATATATATTTATAAGTTGTACGTGATAAATTGTTACCATTAACTTTCTCCATAACGATACTACTAATATCTGGATTTATTGTTTTAGATCCGGCTATTTCTACCAATTCACTATTATAGACTTGAACACTTTCAACATTCTCTTCAAATACTGCACTTTCAACGAGATATTGTAAAGTTTTTTGCTGATTAGTATATAAGGCATTCATACTTGAATCTGCTAACTCTTCCGCAAGAACTTTTGCTTTATTTTTAAGACTATCTTCAAGAGTTATTTTATAAGTTTTACTAAAAAAAACAGCCAACATGGTAGCCGTAGAAATAATAACTATACCTATTATAACTAGTATCCCTGTTTTTAAACTTATGCTAGAAAATATTCTCATCTTATCTCATTGTCGCCTTAGTTTATAATATATAGATTAGATAGCCGACGATAGGGTTTGAACCTACGACCTGCGGTTTACAAAACCGCTGCTCTACCAGCTGAGCTACGTCGGCATACAGAATATGAATACAAGAATATATATGCCGGGAGATATTATAAAAATTGCAGTCTCTTGTCAAACTAAAAAAAAATAGTTATAATCTTGGTTGTGCTAAAAAAAACACCTAATTCCGACGTAGCTCAATGGTGGAGCAATCGGCTGTTAACCGATCGGTTGCTGGTTCGAGTCCAGCCGTCGGAGTATCCTCTTAACAGAATTCCCTTTGGCAATCTTGCCAAAGGGAAGTTTATACGTAAAATCAATCAGAATTTGCCTTTTTTTTGCTCACAGCTCGAACTTTTAAATAATTTATGTACATCTTTGGCTAATCTGAAGACAGCGGCAATGAAAGACTTACTTTTATCGTCGTTCTCACTACAATTCGATTTTTCATTACACAACTTATATGGAAGAGGGATTGCTTAATGAATAAAGATGTTTCAATTGGCTTACGCTTTTCCTTTGTATCAGGATTAACTCAATCAGAATGAATAAAACCATTCCATTTTCCGTTTAAATTTTGAATTAACACAAGCCACTTTCTAAAAACTTTGCATTTTCATAAAAATTTATTAAATAAATACGCAACAATAACTATTATGAATACGCTTTCACTAAGAGAATTGAAAATATATGGAACTATTTGCAAAGGTCTCTCATAATAATAGTTAAATATAAAAATGCTTAATGCTATTATAAGAAGGTTCAAGCTGTTTCTTATCGTATTTCCCACGGAGTTTAAGTATATCAGCGTCTCTGTCTTTAACGCCTTTCTTCTTTCTAAATGCTTACGCAATCTTTCAAAAGTTATATCGTCAATTTGTATTCCTTTAAGCGTTCATCAACGCTTCATTTACTGCAAATTCCTTATTTATTCAGTTTTATTTTTATTGCTAACTTTTTAATGGCACGATCAAAGTCGCTTTCTAACTTTTTCATTTCATTTGCTATATATATATCAAATTCTTTTTCTGCTTTTTCAACGGCTTGCCTGTGGGAAACTTTTCCGACATTCTGCAATAATTTCTTTTTGTGATTTAATATTTGGCTATCCAGCGCATTTATCCAATCTTTCATAGTCATAGGATTTTGTTCAAGTGCCTGAAATTCAGCATAATCCAAAAATTGCGATATTAATAAATTTAAGCGCTTTAATTCCATTTCCGACAAATAATTTTTTGCAATTTTAACATCGTCTTTTGCGATATATTTGCCCTTAAATTGTCATTCCAACAAACGGTTTTTCATTACTCACCCTATTGTAAATTATCTCTGCAGCTGTATTTTCAGAAACGGCAAAATGTAATTTATTTTGAACTGCGGCAAAAAAAGTCTTTGTCAAATCCGTTCTCGGATCATAATCTATTGATGTAGCGTAAATATCGGTGACTTGCTGATAAAAATTCCTTTCCGAAGCGCTCTAATGCGCTGAAGCATTCTCTAAAATAGCGGTTTCCACCTTGCTTTAATCTTTCATCATCAAGCGTAAAGCCTTTTTGAATATACTCATGCAATCTCATTGTAGCCCATTTGCGAAATCTGGTTGCTATTTGAGATTGAACACGGTAGCCTACAGCTATAATCATATCAAGATTATAATACTCTATCCCTCTATATGAAAACATTAACATTGCAAGACCTGCACAGACACCTTGGCAGTGGCTACAATTTTTACAAACGATACGCTTTTTCGGGAACATCACAACGACGGTTTTCGTGCTATTCGTTCAGCAAATATTCAAAATAACGAAATCTCTTTTAAAGATCGCCTACATTACAATAAGCAAGACTATAAAAAAATAGGTATCTCTTGCAAGACAACGGTATTTTAATTTCTTATCGCGGAACAATTTTTAAGGTGGCAATTTTTAGCAAAGAAGACAATCAAAAAAAACAATCCCATCTGGCTTCTTAACTTGTATCAGATAAAGCCAGAATTAAAAATGTCAGTTCGCTACGTAGCCGCTTATTTGCGCGCAGTAAAACAGAATACGCAAACGATAAGAAGCCAAAAATCAAGATAAAAGTCTCTGATATTTACAACACTAAAATTCCTATTGTTTCAGCAAAAATTCAAAAAGATATTGACAGATTAGCGACAAAGGTAACAAGCCTATTAAAAGAAAGTTTGCAAAAAACGCAAGAGATAGAAAAAATAATAAATACCTATCCTTTCGCAGGGGCATGATGATGGAGCAATTACAAGTATATGGAAATTTAGTTCGCAAGCAGTATTATTACGAAACCCTCAATATCAACGATTTGCTTAATAAAATCCATTGTTCTAACGCTTTATCGTTTAAAAAAAAGGACCAGATAATAGCGTTGATTTAGTTTTACCTCTCCCCCTTATTTTCAACAGCGCGATTATGGAGCGGGCGGTATTGGCAATGAAGCAACGGAAGACAAATACATCAATAATTTATTACTGATATTTAATGAATGCTCTCGTGTAGTCAAAACAACAGGCGCAATAGTCTTTAATTTTGGCGGTAAATATCTAAACGGCAATTTGTCTTTGATACCTTATAAATTTGCTCTTAAAGCGTTAGAAAATAAAAAAGTTTTTTTAATCAATCAAATTACTTGGGCTAAAACAAATCCTACGCCAAGGCAAGAACGAAGAAAACTAATTCAATCAATAGACATAGGTATTATAATTGCAAACATAGAAAGCAATAAGTCTTTGGTTTCTGCTTTGGCGACAAGTTTATTAAAGAAAATTATAACGCCATCGCAAGATATTCGATTGCATAGAACAGATTTTGACAACGGCTATTGTGCAAGAGTTTTAGATGCTTATATAACTTCGCATTTTTTCAAAGACTATTTTCCAAAATATGCAAATAAAGAAAGTACTTTTCTAACTTTGGCTACCAGAGAAGAAATTAAATGGATTAAACAAGACGGCAAAAATTTAAAGATAAGAGATCCAAAATTAAAAGAGGCTTTTCTTAATATACTTGACCAAATAGAAACTCATAAATAAGACCCTGAAAGATATCTTGTCTATTTGTTTTTCAGTCTTACCAAATTATCAGAAAGTAATGAAGCGTTATTTTTGAAGACAACGCAAAAGAAAACGCCAAACTCTGTAAATCTAAATATCAATATAATTCTCTCAACGCTTTCAAAAGCATTTTCAAATGAAACAAAGTTCAAGAGCGCCCGTAATTGTAATATATTCATTTACGAAGTTTTGTTTGATAAATTTGACAGGGATAAAAATAAAAGACTTGTTCCTTTGCAAGTTCACACTTCATCAGATAAATACGGGTTTGGCGATATAGAAATTTACACAAAAGATAATAAACCTTTTGAAATAGAGGCGTAGATATAATAGCAAGCGGCATTTTAACTACGCTTAAATACTATTTAAGATTCATAGATAATTACGACGACTTTTTGAATTGCTATACAAAAAACCTTATTGCCGACGCAAAAAACTCAACAGAGATTAAAGATTTTCATATAGAGAATGGAATGAGATAAGAGATGATTATTAGAACTGCAAGTGTTATCTATACTGATAGTTGGAGATAATTAAATAATGAGTAAATCTCAAAATCAAGAAGTTTAGTTTTTATATAATCAGCAGATAATAATTTTTTTTTGTTCCATTACAGAATTACCGAAATACTTTCGAAGCGATTTTTTATAGTATACCATTTTTAGATTTGATAAAATAATTAAGCTAACAAACGAATTCTTAAACTTTTTGTTTCATTTCTTTGTAATGCTAACGGTTTGAGGTCAGGCGAAAGCGGAAAGTCCTGAATTTGACGGATTAGATTGAATGTCCCGCTATAAGCCGTTCCAATGCGGGTATTTGAGGATGAAACCCCAATAAGTCGGGTAGCTATCGGATATAATTTTTTCGAAGTCTATACAAGTATCAGAGCTTTAAAATCTAAGAAACCTCATCCTGCTATCACAGCTGGATTTTTTTTGTTTTTTCTTGTAACGCGTTTATATAATTTGTAAAATAGTTAAAAAGTGGAGAGCAAAACAAATGGATACAAAATTTGCAAAAGAAGCTTTAACATTTGATGATGTTTTATTAATTCCACAACATTCACAGGTATTACCTAAAGATGTTCTTCTTGATACGAGTCTTACAAAAAAAATTAAATTGAATATCCCGCTTATGAGCGCAGGAATGGATACAGTAACAGAGTCCAAAATGGCTATAGCTATAGCCAGAGAAGGGGGTATAGGTATAATTCATAAAAATATGTCTATAGCTGCCCAAGCCATTGAAGTTGATCAAGTTAAACGAAGTGACAACGGAGTTATACATAATCCATTCTCCCTTAAAAAGGACAATACTTTGGGTGAAGCCAAAATACTTGCGGGCAGATATAAAATATCTGGCGTTCCCATTATTGATGATTCTGGAAAACTTATTGGAATTATAACAAATAGAGATATGCGTTTTGAGAATGATACAAATAAAGAGATTTCCGAAATAATGACTAAAACTAATCTTATAACTGCAAAGATTGGAACTTCTTTGCAGGAAGCAAGAGATATACTGCAAAAGAATAAAGTTGAAAAACTTCCTTTGGTTGACAATAATTTTATTTTAAAAGGTCTTATTACAATTAAAGACATAGAAAAGGCCATTCGTTATCCTAACTCTGCAAAAGACGAAAAAGGAAGACTCATAGTAGGTGCGGCTATTGGAATAACAAAAGATATGTTTGAAAGAACAAAAGCTCTTGTTGATTCTAATGTAGATGTTATAGTTATAGACACAGCTCACGGACACAGTCAAGGCGTGCTTGAAGCTGTAAAAAAAGTAAAAGACGCTTTCCCTCAAGTACAAATAATAGCTGGAAACATTGCCACAAGTCAAGCAGCTGAAGACATTATTAAAGCTGGAGCAGATGCTATAAAGGCAGGTATTGGACCTGGGGCAATATGTACAACAAGGGTTGTCACAGGAATAGGCGTACCACAGATAACAGCAGTCTATGACTGCGCTCAAGTTGCCGTAAAATACGGCATACCTGTAATAGCAGATGGAGGAATTAAATATTCAGGTGATATACCAAAAGCTATAGCTGCAGGAGCAAGCGTATGTATGATAGGATCATTATTTGCTGGAACAGCAGAAAGCCCTGGAGAAGACATAATTTATAATGGAAGAGCATTTAAAACGTATAGAGGGATGGGATCATCTTCAGCTATGGCCGCAGGCAGTAGCGACAGGTATTTTCAAGAAAACTCAAAGAAGATCGTTGCAGAAGGCGTAGAAGGGCGTGTACCTTATAGAGGCACATTAAGCGATGTTGTATATCAGTTGATTGGCGGACTTAGAGCAGCTATGGGATATTGTGGAGTAAAAACAATACAAGAGCTTAGAGAGAAAGGGCAGTTTGTTAGAATAACAGCCGCAGGACTTACGGAAAGCCATCCTCATGATATATTTATAACAAAAGAAGAGAGCAATTATTCAGGAGGAAAATGTTAACCCCTCTCGTTGTTGAATGAAAAAATTATAACAAAATTGAACTTACTAGATTCAAACAGCAACAAAATTAAAAAAATATTTAAGAGGAAGCTCTGATACAGAGATTGGCAATCTTAAAGGAGAGCTTTTTATAGATTTCATTTCCGAAGATATTGGCTTCTTACTACTACATAAAGGTCTTGCAGATTCTATAGCTCTAAATTAAGGATAGAAGTGAAGATTTTTTTTCTCTTATAAAGGAAGAGAAATAATTTATGTTTAACAATTTAATAGCATTTTTTTTACTTGCAGGTCTTAGAGTATTTTTTTAAGTGGAAAAAGTATGGAAACATAGATCCAAATATGGCAAGATACGTTATAAGCACAATAATAATTAAGTTTTTTTGCCAGCATTATGTTTTAAAGTTATAGCAACTTCTCATATAGATATAAACACCGTATTAATTCCTGTAACAGCTGTCTCAACGATACTTTTATCTCTTATAATATCTTTTGTTGTATACACATATTTGAGAATTTGTAACGTTGCACAAAAATGAGAAAGGATCGTTAATACTAGGCGCTTCTTTTGGGCAATGTTACATTTTTGGAGTTATTGTTTGTTACAGGACTTTACGGAAAAAGTGTAGCAAAATATGTTTTATTTTACGATTTTCTTGCTACAACACCGCTACTTTAACTTGTTGGAACAACAATAGCGTCCTATTACGGTAGAGGAGAAAAAAATTAACAGTAAAAAATTGGTTAAAATAATTGCACAAATGCCGCCAATGTGGATCTTGCGCTTGGATTTATGATAAATTTTTCGTCTATTTCTTTACCAAAATTTTTTTTAACTTTGGGTCTTATGGCTATGCCGATAGTTCCGCTGATGCTATTTAGTGTCAGTCTTGTCTTACCTATGCCTAATATTAAACATGTTGTAATTGTAGCGCCTGCACTAATAATTAAACTTTGTATTGCGCCTTTGCTGTCTTTCGCAATAGTTTCCTTTTTTGGAATGGACGGACTTGCATTGAAATCCGTTGTTATGGAAGCAGCTATGCCAACAATGGTGTTGACTTTAGTTGTAGCATCACACCACAAGCTTGATTATAATTTGTCAGCCTTTGTAATTTTATTTACAGCTGCATCAGCTTTTATAACCCTTCCTATAACATCTTGGTTAATAAGAAATTTTTAATTAACAGACACGATCTGAGTTTGTCGATTTGATGGGAAAAGAGAGATCTTGAGAGTCAAAAGCAGAGAAAAAACGAGAACCTTTTTTGAGAAAAGAAAAGATATTCTGTAACCTTCCATAAAAAAACATCTGCCTCTTTTAAAGAGGCAGATGTTTTTAATTTTATAAATAACACTATTATTAACGCTTTGAGAACTGAAAGCGCTTTCTTGCTTTTGGTCTTCCAGGTTTCTTTCTTTCAACCATTCTTGAATCTCTGGTCAAAAGACCTTCTTTTTTCAATGCAGCTTTTGATGCTTCATTTAGTTCTAAAATCGTTCTTGCTAAGCTATGGCTTATAGCTCCTGCTTGACCGCTTACCCCGCCGCCTATTACATTAACAAAAAAGTCGTAGCTCTTTACACCTTCCCAAATATCCAAAGGCTTTAAAGCTGTCTTTTTTAATCTTTCTAGTCCGCCAAAATATTCGTCTACAGTCTTATTATTGATTACAATTTTACCGTTGCCGCTTGATACTTTCGTTCTGGCGATCGCGTTCTTTCTGCGCCCTGCGCTTAAATAAGAAACGTTGCTCATTTTTTCTCCTCTTTACTTTGCCGACGCTAATTGCGCGCTATGCATATGTTTATCATCTTTAAATACTTTAAGTCTTGTTATCTGTCTATCTGCAAGTTTGTTTTTTGGAAGCATGCCTTTTACTGCTGCAATCAATGCTTTTTGAGGACTTTTTTCCATCAAAACCGAATAAGGCGTCAACTTTGCTCCGCCTGGATATCCAGAATAAGTGAAATACGTCTTCTGATCAAGCTTCTTACCTGTAAGAACAATTTTACTTGCATTTACAACAATAACAAAATCCCCACAATCTATATGGTTGGTATAGAAAACTTTATTTTTACCTCTTAAAATCTCGGCTATTTCAACAGCAAGTCTTCCTAAAACTTTTCCATTTGCATCTATCAAGTGCCATTTTCTTTCAATCGCGTCTTGTTTTGGTAAATAAGTTTTTTTATTCATCTCTAAAACCCTGTCCTATAGAATTATACTTCCA
Organism: Endomicrobium sp.; assembly: GCA_031264105.1. Classification (GTDB taxonomy): domain Bacteria; phylum Elusimicrobiota; class Endomicrobiia; order Endomicrobiales; family Endomicrobiaceae; genus Endomicrobiellum. The sequence goes on along the minus strand of JAISEM010000030.1, from coordinate 497 downwards.
ACAAAAAAGACAAAACACAACGGCAATTATAAACTCTAAAAATATAACTGCCGGCAAGATATCGTCTATTATAAACCCGTTAAAGCCTTAGCGGGGCAGCCAAGTCTTTAACAGCCTTATCCAGCTTATTTATTTTACCATAAATTAACTGTAAAAAACAAATATTGTAATAGTTCACAACATATTTAGACATTTTGACGTTTTAAAATGGCAAGGGTATAGTTAATCGATTGACGTTTATTCCAATTTACATATATAGCTTTTGCCATTTTAACAAAGTTAAACGTTTAGCCCCGCACCGCAGGCTTCTTGGGTTGTCTTAAGGCCGTGTTCAGTGTAAAAATAAAATGATTCTTTCACGTTCTTTTGCCATTTTGGCAAAGTCGGCTAAATTAACGGCTCGAGCTTGGGCCTTTGCCACTTTCGTTCGCGCCAAACTATAATACGCGTTGTAATTTTGCATGATTAAACTTCTGACGTTTTTGGCTCTTTGTAAA
>JAISEM010000033.1 GCA_031264105.1 Endomicrobium sp. | reverse complement strand
GCGGGATTTATAGCGACATGGTGTCTAGCGCATGCGTATTGGCAAGGAGCATTTATAGTGCCAGCAAGCATAACGGGGTTGATGTTTGTGTTTATAGGATTATTCTATAAACAAAAACCAGACAACTTTGTGCAAGAGAGGAAGAATGAGAGTGTGGAGCCGACATTTAAAGAAATAGGGAAATATGTATTTAACAACAAGAACTTGCTTATATTGGCAATAACGAGTATGGGCATATATTATGGATACTTTTTTATATTGAACTGGCTAATAATATTTTTTACTGATCAAGGTTTTAGCATAACCAAGTCAACAGGGTTGTTGGCATTTTTGCCGTTGCTGGGGTGTTTTGGAGGTATAGCAAGCGGATACATAATAGACGGGATATTTAAGGGAAGGATTTTGCCAGTAATAGCGATTACAGCCAGTATAGTAATATTGCTTCTAGGATTTTTATATTTTGAATGTACGACATTGTCAACAGCATGGTTAGTATTTGTAATGTTGCTGTTAGGTTTTTTTACTGACATTCCGCAGATACTAGGAAGTTTGGCGAGCACAAACTTTGTTACAAAACAGTTTCAGGGGAGTGCTTTAGGGGTTGTAGGGTTTTTCCATTATATAGGCGTATCTATATCTGGAATCTTAACAGCTTACACGGTAAAATCTTATGGATGGGGAGTGCCTTTTGGAATAACGACGGGCTTTATTTTATTTTCAGTGTTTGGGTGTATAATATTGTTTAATCAAGAGAAAATATTTTTGAAAAAACATAGAGAAGAGTTAAAAGAGAAGGGGAAAATATGAAAAAGGGGGAGCATGGAATTGATTTAAAAGACTGTGTTTTGTCAAAAGAAGACAGCGCATCTTTTTATGCAAGGGTAATAAGTAAAAATCCAAAAGAAGTAAAAACATATAAAAAATACATTGTTGAACAATATAATAAGACAAAAGAACTTGATGTATTCTTAGAGAACTTAAAGATTTTAGCAAAAGCCGAGAGTGTATCGGAGCTTGCCAAAAAGACTGAAATGAAAAGAAACAATATTTATAGATTTTTATCAAAAGACAATAATCCTACGCTGAAGAACTTTTTGCCTTTAATAAATAAAATAGGCATTACATTTAAAGCCTGCGAAGCGAAATAAATAAAGCAGAAATATAATCAAAGAGCGGTATTACGGTAATTCCCGCAAAATATTTAATTGCTATGTCCAAACAAGATAGGGCAGTATGGTGTTGGCAAGAAAAACAAAAAGGGATAGGATTTGGAGTGTCAGTAAGGGAGGAGGAAGGGGGCTGATAATGGTAGTTATGTGAGTTTTTAAATTCATAATAAAAACTATTGTTGAGTTGTTAAGATATACGATTAAAATTAAAAAGGGCGTAATAAAAGGGCGTAATAAGTTGAAATATAAATATATAAATATAATGGATGTTCTTATTTTCTGTGTTGGTCTTACTTGTTTGTGCAGCTGTTGCATTTTAAAAAAGGATATAATTAAAGTGGGCGAAGAGGGGGAAGCGATTGAGAGTGTTGGGAAAGAAATAGAAGAGGAAGCATCTAAATTTAAAGATAAAACGCTAGAAGAGCATACGGAGAAGTATCTTATAGAAGAACGAAAAGAAGACCAAAATCGTGTAGGATATAAAGCTCGGACAATTAGCCAAAGACAAAAAGAATTGAGCGATGATTTTGAGAAAGAAGTAAACAGGGATAAAGGAGACTTTAAGAACCGCTGGAGAAAAAAATAATAAGGTTAGCAAGCTTAACCATTATTACCCAAAGACGAAAATACAATAGAACTTAAGTTTTTCAAATATGGTGTTGCTTCCGACAGAGGTGGCATTATCTTTTAGGCGAACTAAGCGGTTGCATGGTATCCAAGATTTTTTCGAAGTGACCGATATGAATAGTTATGTTAAGTACGCCAAAAACACAAAACATATTCAAAATTCAACCACTTCTTTGTTTTTACAAGTCCCAAAATCCGACATTTCGCCATTTTTTAACCTTTTCTTCCAAAACTAGCGCTCCAAAAATCCGTTCATTTTTCAATCATTTTTCGCTTTTTTCCTTTAATCCTGAAACCCCAGAAAAAAACACTTGCTAAACTGCTAAGAATTTTGAGCACCCCCCCTTGTTTATACCAAAATTCTTTTCCCTAATCCTTTACTTTTCAAAGAACTAAATGTGATGTATGTAGATGGGATGATATTTTGATTAGCAGACATTAGTTTCATCTACTAGGTAATACTTGTTGCGTTGGCGAGAGATCCATGTAAATGGTTTCTATCAAACAAAAATGACTACTTAGCTTAGGGTAAAATACTTTACTATGTTCAAAAGTAGGCAAACACAACAAAGCATTTATTACCAGAATACTATTTTTTCCCCCAATTTATAAATCTATATATTATAAATTAATATCAAAGTTCTTGTTTCATGGTGGGAGTGGGGGTGGGGCGATAGGTAAGAAGATTACCGATGGTGGGGTGGGGTCCAAGTTCTCGCTCAGTGTCCCCTCTTCCTGACATTACCTGATGAATGTTTCCGATGGATGAACTGGGAGTTTGTGCTAATGTACGTCCTTCTAAGCTGTTTGGGAGGAAATGTGACTCAGCTTTTTCGACTTCTTTACGCCATTCCGGGATAGACCTTGTTTCAGTATTAAAATTATTGACTAATAACACAGGAGCTTTATTAGGGAATCCATCACTCGAACTTGAATAGGTTTCTTTTAATTTATTGTATAAAAAATGTTCAAAACTCGATAAATTTGCCCCAGATTCGCCTTTTTCACGTAAATCATTTAAAAATTTCATCACATTTATACGATGACGTCCATCGTAAACAAGAAATTCCGATTTTTTCAATTTTTCCATGTCTTGATGGTCTAGACGGTCTGGCATATCTTCGTTTATTAAAGCTACTGCTATCGGCCAGGATTTGTCAAATTGTCTTGTTACTAGGGAATGAAGTAGCTTGTGATATTTATAAGGATTACCATAATGCTCATCACCCGCCTTTCTTTCAAATATTGATGGAGCATATTCTTTATACAAAGGAGTTTGCTTAAATGCCTCTAATTTTTTTGGGTCATGACCATCACCGCCAAACAATAAGGTGTCTTTAAAAAATTCCTCATAGTTATTATCTTTAACATTTTCATCAACATACTTTACTAAATCATGAAGATAATCAT
>JAISEM010000034.1 GCA_031264105.1 Endomicrobium sp. | reverse complement strand
TTTAAAATATTTTTTGTGTCTTCTAAACTTAAATCTCCATAAAAAGGCAAACACAAAACTCTATTTTTAATATCATTTGTTACGGGTAAACTTTCATGATTAGAAGACAGCAAATCTTTGTAACGCTCATAGTCTGAGCAAGCAGGACAAAAATATTTCCTGACCATAATGCTGCTTTTTCTAAACTTTTCATACAATTCATCTCTACTGATTGAATAATCATCTTCTATAATTATTGGATAATACTGATACGAATTTGTTACGTTATCTGGCATTTGAGGCATTCTTATACCTTTAATTTTTGAAATATTTTTATCATAAAAATTTTTTAATTTTGCTCTTTTTTGTTTTTCTTTTTCAAAAATTTCTAAATTTAATAAGCCAAAAGCAGCTTGGAACTCATTAAGTTTTCCATTTAGACCTATATCTTCAACAAAACTTTCACCCACCATACCATATCTTCTAAGACTATAAACTCGTTCTTCCAAAGTTTTATTATTAAAAGCAAGCGCTCCGCCTTCTATTGTATTAAAAAGTTTTGTCGCGTGAAAAGAAAACATTGTAATGTCACCAAAAGTCCCTATTCCTTTCCCATCAATTTCGATGCTAAAAGCATGGGCAGCGTCATAAATAACTTTTAAATCATACTTTTTTGCTATCTTTTCTATTTTTGCTACATTGCAGGGAAAGCCATATACATGTACCGCCAAAATTGCCGATGTATTTTTAGTAATAAGGTTTTCTATTTTATCAGCATCTATTGTCATGGTATTTGGCTCTATATCGCAAAAAACAGGGGTTAACCCATTCCAAGAAATACTATGAGGCGTTGCAGCAAAAGTGAATGGAGTTGTTATAACTTCACTATTAAGTGGCAAATTTAAACTTTTTAAAGCTATAAGTAACGCCGTGGCACCATTATTAAAAACCCATAAATACGGGACTTTTAGCACTTTTTTGAGTTTTTGTTCCAAAAGATTATGCTTTGTACCCATATTTGTAAGATGCTTGGAAGCAAAAATTTCCTCTATTTGGGCAAACAGATCCTCTTTCTTTGGCAGTAATGGTTGAGTAATAAATATTGTCTTCATATAATTAAACTTCCAAAAAGCGATACTGCAATAATAGCTGTAACTATAAATAAAACGAAATAAATTAGTCTTTGTTTTTTTATATGTTTTATTTTGCTAGGCAAAGAATAATTTTCATAAACTTCTTTATACTCAGGTAAATCAAGCATTTTTGAGTATGTAGAGAATTTCTCAAAAAGCTTATCTAATAAACCATATCGTTTATTTTTTGCGAAAATAAGAATCAACTTAATAAAAATAGGCAAAACTGTGTTTATAGTATATTCCATTGAATTATTATAAAAATTTTCTGACAAAAATTTATAAAAATTCATTCTTGAAATTCCATATTTGAGAGAATGCTCTTCTTTATCAAAATTAAACCAAATACCATCTGGATGCTTGCAATAAATAGACATAATCTCATCTATATAGCCGATATTCCCTTTTTGAGCATGCAATAAATGAATAATATAATCGCAAGGATTTATATTTAATGGCAAAACTTTTGTTATATCTTCATCTATAAAACGCCAGCGATACATAACAGAGCTAGTTTCTATAATATTTCCTGTTTTTAAAAAATCTTTTAATGTTAAGATTGATTTGCCTAACCTTTGTTTCTTTGATGGAGATATCCTTGGCGATCTTTCGACATTTTCATATATAACTCTTGTAGCATGAAAACAAATTGAACAGTTTTCATGTTTTTCTAAAAAATCAACTTGTTTTTGAAGTTTTCCTGGATCTATCCAATAATCATCCCCTTCACATAAAGCGACATACTTGCTTTTGATTTTAGAAAAAATTGCTCTTAATACGAATTTTTCTTCATTTTGCGACTGATTTTCAGTTTGATATATAGGTTTTATAATGTTTGGATATTTTTTTTCATATTCACGAACAATGTCTGCTGTCCCATCAGAGGATGCATCATCATGAACAATAGCCTCAAATTGGAAGGATGTTTTCTGCAGAGCAAAACCATCTAATGCTTGTTTTATAAATTTTTCATGATTGTATGTTAGACAAACTACAGTCACTAATGGAGTATTACTATCTTTCATAAATATTATTTAAATACCATATAATTGTTTTTTTGATACCGGTATTGAATGTTTCTTGCGCTTTCCAGCCAAGCTCTTTTTCTATTTTTGATGCGTCTATAGCATATCTTCTGTCGTGTCCAGGACGATCTTTAACAAAAGTTATGAATTCTTTATAGCTTTTATCTTTTAACGACTTTAATTTATCTAAAATATCACAAATAGTATTTACTATTTCTAGATTGTTTTTTTCGTTTCTTTCACCAATATTATAAGTTTCTCCTGATTTTCCTTTATGGAAAACTAAGTCTATACCCTTACAATGATCCAAAACATAAAGCCAATCACGCACATTTTTGCCGTCGCCATATATTGGTATAGGCTCTTTATTGAGCGCTTTTTTTATTATCTTTGGTATTAACTTTTCAGAATGTTGTTTTGGCCCATAATTATTTGAACAATTACTTGTAGTAACATTTAAACCATATGTACGGTGATACGCTCTAACAAGAAAATCGCTTGATGCTTTAGAAGCAGAATATGGAGAATTTGGAGCATATGATGTGGTTTCCTTAAACAACCCTTTATTTCCTAAAGAGCCATAGACCTCATCAGTAGAAATATGATGAAATCTACAATCTTTATGTTTTTTCTTGTACTTAAACGGTTCTTCTAGCCAATAATTTCTCGCAGTTTCAAGTAATGTAAATGTTCCCTCTATGTTTGTCTTGATAAAAGATCCCGGTCCTGAAATTGAATTATCAACGTGAGATTGCGCAGCAAAATGTATAACTCCCTCTACATTATATTTTTTAAATATCTTATTTATAAGTTTTGCATCGCAAATATCGCCTTTTATAAAAATATAATTGGATTTATTTTTAATTTCTTTTAGGTTGCTTAAGTTTCCTGCATACGTAAGTTTGTCCAAATTTAATATTCTATATTTAGAATATTTTTTCAAAAAATATGGCACAAAATTACTGCCGATAAACCCTGCTCCTCCTGTTATTAGTATAGTTTTTGTTTCCATTTTTCTCTAAAACTCCTAATTTCTTCCAAGAAATTATAAGCTTAGTATATACCTTCCATAATCGGTATCTTGCATCTTTCTACCTGAAAGAATGAGTTCGTCTTTTGTAATCCAGCCATTTTTAAACCCTATTTCTTCCAGACATGCTATTTTAAGTCCCTGTCTATTCTCAACGGCTTCAACAAATACGGACGCTTTTATTAAATCATCATGCGTGCCAGTATCAAGCCAGGCAATACCACGGCCAACAATATTTACTACTAAACGTTTATTTTCTAAATAGTGCTTATTAACATCTGTTATTTCTAACTCTCCCCTAGTAGATGGTTTCAAATTTTGGACTATTTTAACAACTTCATTATCATAAAAGTAAAGACCTGCCACCGCAAGATTTGATTTTGGATTTTTAGGTTTTTCTTCTATTGATATAGCTTTGTTATTAACATCAACTTCTATTATTCCAAATTTTTGAGGATCTCTAATAGGAAAAGCAAAAACTTCTGCTCCCTCTTTAAGATTTGAAGCTTTAGACAAAAATACCTTTAGTCCATTACCATAAAAGATATTATCCCCTAAAATAAGGCAAACGTTTTCTTTACCTATAAAATCTTTGCCCAGTACAAAAGCTTGGGCAAGACCTTCTGGTCTTGTTTGCTCTACAAAACTTAATCTTACTCCAAAACTTGAACCATCTCCTAATAATCGTCTATAAAGCGGTAGATCTTCTGGTGTTGAAATAACTAATATATCCCTTATTGCGGCTAACATAAGCACCGATAATGGATAGTAAATCATAGGTTTGTCATAAATCGGGATTAAGTGTTTTGATGCTGCTAATGTTGCAGGGTATAATCTACTGCCAGTTCCTCCTGCTAAAACTATTCCCTTCATTCTTTTCCTTTTTACTTGTATCTTATTGGAATCTATATTCTATTTCTTTCTTATCGCCAACCGCTATTGCCAATAATAACCTTATTTCTCTATCTCCGTACTTCTCATAATACTTCTTTTCTTTTATCTGTTTTAACGCTTTTTCTATCATCTGACTTGGGGTTTTCTCTTTACTGTATTTTATCTCTACCACTATTACAGTCTTTTCTTTCTTGAGCACTGCATCTATTCTTCCCTTGTCCGTATGCGTTTCCCCTTCTACTTCATACCCGATCAGTCTTCCTGCTAGTAAAAATAACGAATGATAATATGACTCTTTTTGCGTTGTTAAATCATATGCTATATTTGCAAATAATTCCCTTACACTTTTTGTCAAATCTTCTGATCTCTTTTCATTTAGGGCTTTCGTTATCTTTTTGTTTATTCCATTTCATCAAACTACTCAAAAACGCACTCCTTACTTCCATATTTGGAAAATCTAGCGCGTATCTAGCTCTCCTATCCTCTCCTATCTCTTCTTTCTTTATCGTTAAATATCCCGTTTGAAATAACAAGGCTGTCGTTTCTATGTTATCGCTTCCATCTCCTTTTAGCGAACTCATTCCTACTTCTCGACTTTCTACAAATGACTCTAAATCGTCTTTTTTCTTTATTTGTTTTATTAAAAATGTCGGCGTTCCCGTTTCAAACCAGTACTCATTGAATCTTTTGTTTTTGAAAAAAAGTAATGTTGAAAATGGATTATACGCAAACGTCTTCCCATCCCACGAATATCCGTTATACCATTTCTTTATCGCTGACAATACTTCTTCTTTTGTCATCCCCATTACTTCTGACACACTTTCTATATATTCTTTAAAATTATCTTCTAGCTCTTCTTGCGTATATCCACAAATAGACGCATATTTTGCGTTCATTGTTATATCGTTTAATTTGTTTAACCCGGCAAATATTGATTCTCCTGAAAACTGTGATACTCCTGCTAAAAATACAAACCTCAAATGCTCATCACTCGCTTTTACCGCTTGATAAAAGTCATGCAGTGTTCTTTTTACTTCGACATATACTTCCCTATTGCTAAGATTGTCTATCAATGGCTTGTCATATTCATCTACCGATATTACTGCTTTCTCTCCTGCCTTCTCGTGTAGCTTCTATATCAATTGCGCAAACTTAACTCCTATAAGTCTTGTCTCACTTTCTTCTAATTCAATATTTTCTTTCTTATCCGCATCATTTAAAAATCTATCTAAGGAAATTTCTAACTGCTCGACACTCGCATACTGTATCTGCGCAAAGTCCAAATGTATTACTGGATTTGTCTTACTCCAGTCCCATTTGTCATATATATACAATCCTTCAAATATCTTTTTATTGCCTTTGAATAATTCTTTAAACGTACTTATCAACAATGATCTCCCCAATCTTCTTGGTCTAGATAGAAAATATACTCTTCCGCTATTTATCAAATTGTATATATGTTCCGTTTTGTCAACATATATATTCCCTTCTTCACGTAGTACCTCAAATGTCTGCGTTCCTATCGGTAACTTTTACTAATTATACATTTTTTCAACTTTATATCAAATTTTATCCTTTAAAATGTCATTTCAAAATTAAAAAGATACCAATAGGAATGGTATCTAGGATTTGACGAAACGAATTTTTATCTTCGGCTATTTTTATTTTACGAATGTAGAGAGCGTCTTTTACGCAACAGCTCCATCAATTTTACTCAAAATAAATCTTTCCTTATCTCTCATGCCAACCAAAAAAGGGTACTTTTATTGTTCGCCACCTATCAGCCATTCTAAAACATTTAGGCGTTTGATACCTTTATTTGTTCCGCTGCCATAATCCATTGATAGCAAGAATTTTGGATAATTATCATCTATTTCTTCTAAAGGGCGCCAATTCGCGCTTTAACGTCTCCTGTTCAAGAGCATACAAGGAAACTTGATAATATTGCGGTTCTTCTCCAGGTTTTTGGGCTATAAAGTCTACTTCTATTGTTTTCTTTTCGCTCTTAGCATCGGTTTTTACAACTTTTGTTTTTACTTTTCCGACTGAAACACAATATCCGCGCCGCAACAATTCAAGATAAACTACATTTTCCAAACAACTTCCCATATTTGAATCGTCATTGCCAAGCAACGCAGTTCGCAATCCTATATCTGCCACATAATACTTGGAGTTTGAGTCTAGCAATTGCTTACCCTTTATTGTCATATCTATCGCATTTATACAATAGATAGCTGTCAAGCAGTCCTTGTATATAATTGTTTATCGTGGGGATTGATACGCTACGTCCTGTTGCTTTTAAGCTTCGCTCTATGGCGCGTATGGAGGTTTCTTGGCCGATATTATCAAATAGAAACCTTACAACAGCGTCAAGCTTTCCCGTATCGGATATATTGAATCTGCGCACAATATCCTTTTGTATAGTATTTAGATAAACAGTATCCATCAGATAATCGTTAATAAGTTGCCGATTACCAAAGAACTCTGTTGTCTGCGGGAAACCACCTTCGCGAATATATGTTGAATATACTTTTTGCAAATCATACTTATATAAAAATTCCTCGCGACTTTTTGCGTCTTTAATTTTTACTCTTTCCAAATACGCAAAATAATATTCCTTGAATGAAAACGGCTGCATTTTTATTTCAACATATCGCCCGCCAAAGGAATTTGCCAAATCGCTTGAAAACATATATGCATTGGAGCCGATTAGATATACATCTACATTTTTGCGCAATCGCAAACCGTTTGCCGCTTGTTGCCAATCTTGCAACAACTGTATTTCATCTATAAAAACATAGTTCATTTTATCCGGATTGAGCTTAGCAAGAACAAAATCGATCATTTTGCTATAATCAACAAGCGCTTTCTCTTTGTTTAGAGTCAGCCCTATTTTCTTTGCCTGCAATGGATCTTCAAGATTTATATTTACGATTTGAGTTCCCGCTACATTGCCATGCGCATCTGCAAGTCTGACTGAAACATGGCAAGTAGTTTTGATTTGCCACGCCTACGCGCACCTGTGATAATCTTCACAAGATCAGTGCGCTCCTGTAAAGATTTCAATTTATTCAAGTATCCCGGTCTATTTATAAGGACTTCCATTTTTATACCTCTTTTTGCAATCATATTTAATAAAATTAGCAAAGTCAACTTTAAGTTAAATTATACTTATACAAAAAGTAGAGAATTTTTAATTTTGTAAAATAGATAATACCTAGGACAATTTTGCAGTGATATTGCAAATTTGTCCAAAAAGTTATATACTAGCTATAGAAGCGCAAACAAGCTCTGTATGATAGGAGAGCAAATGTATTATAAAAGAAGCCTCTCAAAAATTATTGAAAATGCATCTAATACTTTTCCTGCTGTACTTATAAATGGTCCTCGACAAGTAGGGAAAACAACTCTTTTTGAGCATTCCATATCTAAAAGTAGAGAATATGTATCTCTTGACGATCCTCGCATTAGATCTCTTGCAAAAACAGATCCTTCTCTATTTTTTAAAACATATAAACCCCCTATTTTAATAGATGAAGTTCAATATGCGCCAGAATTATTTCCTTACATTAAAATTCTTATAGACAAAGAGAAGAAAAATGGTTTATTTTGGTTAACTGGATCGCAAATATTTCATCTAATGAAAAATGTTACTGAAAGTTTAGCAGGTCGTATTGCAATATTAAGCTTGCAGGGGTTATCTCAGAGCGAGAAAAACATGCATCCTGAATGTTTGCCTTTTTTGCCTTCGTTTGAACTGAGAAAAAACACTTCTGCCTTAAGTTTAGAGGAGACATACAAGTTAATTTGGAAAGGCTCTTATCCTCGCCTACTTACAGAATCTACAATGGACTGGGAATTATTTTATGATTCTTACGTAAGCGCATATCTTGAAAAAGATGTTAGAACGCTTGTTAATGTTGCTCAGGAACATAATTTCTTAAAATTCTTAAGAGTAGTAGCAGCAAGAACTGGGCAATTATTAAGTTACAGTGATATTGCTAGCGATATTGGAATAAGCGTAAATACTGCAAAGTCTTGGATATCTATTTTAGAAACATCTGGACTAATTTTTCTATTGCAATCATATTCAAATAATATTACTATAAGGACAATAAAAACCCCTAAACTTTATTTCCTTGATGCTGGTCTTGCATGTTATTTAACTGGTTGGGATAACGCAAAAGTTTTGGAAAACGGCGCAATGAATGGAGCAATGTTAGAAACATATGTAATATCTGAAATACTAAAAAGTTATTGGCATAACGGTAAAGAGCCAAAAATTTACTTCTATAGAGATAAAAATCAAAAAGAAATAGACTTACTCATAGAGAAAAATGACACACTCTATCCTATTGAAATTAAGCGTAGCGCCAATCCAATAAAAAACGATGCAAAAAATTTTGATATTTTAAAATCTTTTAAAAAAAATATAGGGCTTGGTGCTGTTATATGTTTGATAGATACTCCTATCCCGCTAATGGAAGGCGTTGTGTCCGTGCCTTTAACATATATATAGTCTTACCCTTATACAAATTTTGATATTAGTACCGACTTTATGCTAATATACGTAATATCATATGAAAGTGTGCGAGTTTCCTGTAAAAAGCAAAGAACACGCCGATAAACCCTTTACAGACAAGCAGAACAAACTTCAAGCGGGGAAGTTTGCCTTGGTTGAGTTTAATAAACGCATTGTTTTTGCTCCTCACTGTATGAGAAATGTTTCTATGTGTTGCGCTATTGATAAAGGCGGATACTATGTCTGCGATCAGTGTGGTGGGTGCAAAATAAATGCTATTAGCAAGCTTGTAAAGGAATTAGGTTATAAAGCTTTATATGTAGTAAAGGGTGGAAGGACTATAGAGAAAATTGTAACAGAAGAAAATCCTGAAGCTATAGTTGGAATTGCTTGTTTTTTTGAAGGCGATCAAGCTTTTAAAATGTTGAAAGATAAGAAAATAGTTATACAATTTGTACCCCTTACAAAAGATGGGTGTACAGCTACAGATACAGATTTAGCGCAAGTAGAAAGAGTATTGAAGCAGACTACCAAAACTGTTTGCGAATGATGCAAATACAATCACTGCATAACTCTGCTTTTTCTCCTGTCTGTTTCAAAAAATAATTGGGTTTAATACAGTTTTGCGATTGTATGCAATATGAGTGACGGAAAGAATGGATTCCTAATTAAGATTTTCGAAAATGATGACAAAGACTAACGGATTCTTATTTCGCAACATTGGCTCTTCCTAAATGTAGTTATAGAGACTCTATGTTTGAAAATGGCAAGGACAAAGATAAAAAGTACACCTTTGTGGTTAAAACTTCGCATACTATGACAGACGAACCCCCAAGTCTTTTATCGGAAGTCCACGTTGAAAAACTACAAATATAAAAGCATCCTTGTCAATTGATTACAACACTCGGGCATGATGAAAAAAAGGATGTTGAAAATAACGAAAGCAGAGATCTTCATCTGAGTTTATCGGTTAGAGAAAAAAGGAAGAAAAAAGAACGTAGCAAATTAGAATTAAACAGGGGCTTTGCTCCAAAAGGAAGAGTAGAAAATGACAACGTTAAAATTTACAGAATTAAATTTATCTAACGAGATAATTAAAGCCGTTTCAGACTTAGGCTTTGAAGAAGCCACGCCAATACAAAGCCTTGCTATTCCTAAAGTAATGACAGGGTTAGACATTATAGGGCAAGCACAGACAGGCACAGGAAAAACTGCGGCTTTTGGTATACCTGTTTTGGAAAAAATTGATTCAAAAAATAAAAAGGTTCAAGCAATAATACTATGCCCAACCAGAGAGCTTGCAATACAGGTCTCAGAAGAGTTGAAGCTTTTTTCAAAATATAAAAGGGGTATTAACATAGTGCCAGTTTATGGCGGACAGCCTATACAAAGGCAATTGCAAGCTCTTTCTAAAGGAGCGCAAATTGTTATAGGAACACCCGGAAGGGTTATAGACCATTTAGAACGCAAAACTTTAAAACTTGAAGATGCTGTTATAGCTGTTTTAGATGAAGCCGATGAAATGCTTGATATGGGTTTTAGAGATGATATTGAATTGATATTAAAAAGCATGCCTCAAGAAAGACAAACTGTATTCTTCTCAGCTACCATGCCTAAAGAATTTATGTTTTTGACAAAAAAATATCAGAAAAATCCTGAAATTATAAAAGTTGTAAGTGAAAAATTGACTGTTCCTCTAATTGAGCAATATTATTTTGATTTAAGAGAACATCAAAAACTTGAAGCTCTTACAAGATGTTTGGACATGTATGATCCAACGCTTTCCATTGTTTTTTGCAATACAAAAAGAAGAGTTGATGAAGTTACTTCTTCTTTACAGGCAAGAGGCTATTGCGCAGATGCGCTCCATGGAGATATGAACCAATCCCAAAGAGATAGAGTTATGGCTAAGTTTAGAAGCGGATCTATAGAAATACTTACAGCTACAGATGTTGCAGCAAGAGGAATAGATGTCGATGATGTAGACATGGTTTTTAATTTTGATGTCCCTAAAGATGATGAAGATTATGTCCACAGAATAGGAAGAACCGGAAGAGCAGGAAGAACCGGAAAAGCTTACAGTTTTGTTTCTGGAAAAGATATTTACAAATTAAAAGATATTCAAAAATATACAAAAGTAGCGATTAAAAGGACAAAAGTTCCTTCGCTTACAGATGTTGAAAACACCAAAACAACTCTTATGTTTGATAAAGTAAAAGAAGTTTTGAAAGAAAAAGATTTAGAAAAATATTCACAAATGGTAGAATCTTTAATATCTGATGAGACTACATCTTTAGATGTAGCTGCAGCGCTTTTAAAAATGACTCTTGCTTCTGAAAATAAAGCACAACAACAGCAAGCGGATATTTTTGCAAATGCAGCTGACAGTTATGCAGATACTGGCGCTAGAGATCGCACAATGGTAAGGCTTTTTATAAATATAGGTAAAAAAGATAATGTAAGAGCTGGGGATTTCGTCGGCGCTATAGCTGGAGAAACTGGAATAAACGGCAATATGATAGGAAACATTAAAATTCTAGAATCTTTTTCTTTTGTTGAAGTGCCAAGCGAGCGCGCAGATGAAGTAATTAATGCTTTACATTCAAGCAATATAAAAGGCAAGAGAATTTCTGTAGAGCTTGCAAAAGCAAGAAACTCTTCAGAACAAGGAAACGAACCTCACCGTGGATATGGCAATCGCGCAAGCGGCAATCGTAAAACATTTAGAAGATAATAAAAGGGGATATTCTTATGCCGATATTTGAATTCATATGCAATGAGTGCAATACAAAGTTTGAAACTTTAGTTTTTGGCGAGGAAAGTGTTGAGTGTCCTAAATGCAATTATAAAAATGTGTCAAAACAGTTTTCAAGTTTTGCAGCAATATCTTCTGGGGCAGACTGTTCTTCCATAGGATCATGCCCTACGGCTGCTAAGCATAAACATAAATGTTACAGCGGTTGTTGCCATCACTAAATAGAAAATCATACTCTCGGAGGAAACTATGCGCAAATTTAGTTTACAAACGTTGATAGTTTTTGCTTTAGGTTTAACCTGCGGATTTTTTGTTAACTGTTCTTTTTGGCCATTGCTTGCTTTACTTATTGCTTTAGTATCTGTATTTATTTACACTATGCGCGATGCGCAAGGGTTAAAACACACCCAAGCTGCGCAGTTTATAGCAATATCAACTATTCTATATTTAGTAGCATTGTTAATTTCATTCTATGCTGTTATAGCGCTTATACCTTTTGCTCTTTATGAACTTTTTAATAAAAAAACTCTTAAAGCAATGACTTTAAGGTTGCTTCCTATATATATTATTACTTTAATTGTATTAATTATTAATAAGGATACTCTTTTTGTAAGTAACGACTTTTAATTATGAACTATCTGAAAAATGACACTATTGCAGCACTATCAACCGCAGCAGGCAAGTCCGCTATTGCGGTTGTTCGTTTATCTGGCGAAAATGCTTTTGAAATTATAAGCAACCTCTTTCAAACAAAGTCCTCAGACGAAAAGCAGGTAAAATATGGACATATTGTTGACGGAACTGAAAAAATAGATGAAGTTATTTGCGCTTTTTTTAAAGCTCCGCATACATATACGGGGGAAAATTTAGTAGAAATTTCTCTACATGGCAACCCTATAATAATAGATGAAGTTTTAAATCTGTTATATAAGTACGGCGCGCGTCCCGCAGAATGCGGGGAATTTACTTACAGGGCTTTCTTAAACGGGAAAAAAGATCTTGCACAAGCAGAAGGAGTCTGTAATTTGATAGCGAGCAAAACTGCAGCGTCTGCAAAAGCAGCGTTAAACAATGTTTCTGGAATATTTTCTTCAAAAGTTGAAATTATAAAAGACAATCTTATAAGTTTGATAGCTTTTATGGAAGCAACTTTAGACCACCCGCAAGAAGATATTATGTTTTTGTCCGCAAAAGAAAAAATTGATAGACTTAATTCTTACATTCAAGACATTAAAAATCTTTTAGATTCTTATAAAACAAGCAAACTTTTACAAAATGGCGTAAAAGTTGCAATTATAGGAAAACCAAACACAGGCAAATCCTCCCTTTTAAATGCAATTGTTGGTAGAAATAGAGCTATTGTCACAAATATTGCAGGAACAACTACGGATACAATTGAAGAAACTATAGACTGTAGAGGCATTCCTCTTACAATAATAGACACCGCTGGTATAAGAGACCGCACAGATAATTCTATAGAACTTATAGGGCAAGAACGCACTAAAGAAGCTATTGGAAAAGCAGACATTTTGCTTTGGATTTTTGATTCTTCTTCTAAATTAGATAAAAATGACTTAAAAATATTTGATTTCTTAAAACAATCAGAAATAAAAACATCAATAATAGCTGTTTTAAATAAATCAGATTTATCTGTAAACTTAGCTTTTAAAGACGACATCTTTAAAAATTTTTTCTTAGATACTGTAAAGATTTCAGCAAAAACTGAAACAGGAATATCTGATTTATTGGATAAAATTGCAAAGATCGCTGGTGCAACCGAAACACAAAATGATTATTTAATGATAAACTCTCGTCATTATACTTTGTTACAAAATGCTTTAGACGCTTTAACAAGAACCAGAAATGCGCTAGAAGCAAAAGATGCCGACGAAATTGCTTGTTTTGAAGCGATAATCGCCAAAGACGCTCTCAACGAAATTTTAGGTATAAATGTTAAACAAGATATTGTAGATACGATCTTTTCAACCTTTTGCATAGGGAAATAAATCAAAAATGCGTCAAAAACACGGACAAAACTTTTTAATAGATAATAATATAGCTGCCAATATTATAAAAGCAGCTAACTTAGACTCAAATGATAATGTTTTGGAAATTGGTCCAGGCAAAGGCATTTTAACAAAACTTATACAACCTAAAGTAAATAAACTTACTGCAGTTGAGATAAATGAAACGCTTTTTCAACAACTAAAGCATTACTTTTCTTTTCATAATGTTGTAAATGTTGAATTGATAAAAAAAGATTTTTTGAAATACGATATTGACGATATTGAACGTAAATTTGTATCTAATCTACCTTATAACGTGGGTACAGCAATAATTCAAAGGATACTTCCTTTACAAAACTGGACGACAGCTGTGTTTATGCTTCAAAAAGAAGTTATAGCTCGCTTAGCAGCAAAGCCTGGAAGTAAAGATTATGGATATATTTCAATATTTACATCTTATTATGCTAACGCGGAAATACTTTTTGATGTTTCGCCAAAATGTTTTAATCCGCCGCCAAAAATAGTTTCTTCAGTTATAAAACTTAAGAATAAAAAAGCTCAATATCCTGATGATGTCTTTTTTGATTTTGTAAAATACGCTTTTAGCATGCGAAGAAAAACCATCTTGAATTCTCTCTGTTCTTTTTGTAACATACCAAAGAACAATGTTTCTAAGATTATAGAAAATTGTGGATTAAATGTACTTTTACGTCCGGATAAACTTTCTACTTTTGATTTTTTAGGTTTGACAAAGGAAATCAAAAAATATAGAATTTGTCGTGCATAAATTTAGTTTTTTTTCATTTCACAAAAGACCTCTTTTTTTTACTTGTTAATTATGTTATCCACAATTGCGGATAACTTGGGGATAATATGAGCTTTTCAGCTTTAGACTTATGGCAAAAAGTTGTTGATAACTTAAAAACGTCTGTTACGCCAGAGACCTACAATTTATGGATCTCTCCGCTTAAACCTTTAGAGTTTGAAAATAATACTTTAGCTTTAGAAGTCCCTAACGTATATTTTTCACAATGGATAGAAAACAACCAATTAAAAAATATTGAAAGCATTTTGTCTGCTTCTTGCGGACAACGAATAGTTTTGCAGTTGAAGCCTCAACAAGACATATCTTCGATAATAAAAAAAACTGAAAATATTCCCGTCCATATAGATGCTCCTATTGCTGCTTTGCAAAAAGATCAAATAAACCCTAAATATATATTTTCAGGTTTTGTTATTGGCGCGTCAAACAGATTTGCGCATGGTTGCGCTGAAGCTGCGGCCAAAAATCCTGGCAAGCAGTTTAATCCTTTATTCCTTTACAGCGGCGTTGGCCTTGGAAAAACGCATTTGCTTCACGCTATAGGAAACCACATTAAACAAGCTATGCCAAATTCTAGAGTACTTTACGTAACATGTGAAAAGTTTGTTACTGACTTTATTGAGTCTATTCGTTTTGATAAAGTTTCGTCATTTAAAAATAAATATAGAAGTTTAGATTGTTTGCTAATAGACGATATCCAATTTCTGATGGGAAAAGAAAGTTCTCAAGAAGAATTTTTCCATATGTTTAACAATCTTTTCAATGCAAAAAAGCAGCTTGTTATATCTTCTGACCGTCCTCCAAAAGAACTTGAAGGTGTAGAAGACAGACTTATTTCAAGATTTGAATGGGGAATTATAGCAGATATTCAACAGCCTGACTTAGAGACGAGAATTGCTATTTTGCGCAAAAGAGCTGAAGAAGAAAAGATTTATGTGCCTGACGATGTTGTTTTGCATATAGCGACTCAAGTTAAATCTAACATACGGCAATTAGAAGGATCTCTTTTAAGAATAACGGCATTTTCTTTATTTACCGGAACGCCTCTTACTGTTGACTCCGTACAAAAAATGCTTAGGGATATTATTAAAACAGACGAATCTACAAGAATAACAATAGAAGGTATTCAAAAAGCTGTCGCTGGCGATTTTAATATTAATTTAAGAGATATGAAGTCTAAACGTAGAACAGACGCCATAGCTTTCCCTAGACAGATAGCTATGTACCTTGCAAGAACACTTAGCGACGAATTTTCAACAAACGCTATAGGTGACGCTTTTGGTGGGAGAGACCATTCTACAGTTATGCATGCTTGCAACAAAATTAAAGAAAAAATGGATTCTGATCCATATTTTAATGCCAAAATAAACCAGATAATTAAAAAAATTCGCAATTGCGAGTAAAATTTATTTTATTAATCTAAAATTAAAACACAAGTTTTTTCTATCTCTTCTATTATTTCTCCTTTAGAGTCTTTTGTTATAAAAGAAATGCCTCTCTTAATTCAGTCTAAATTTTTTATTTGATCCGCTAAAACAACTCCGTCTATCTCATTATTAACAATGTTACTTCAAAAGAATAATTCTTTATTTTGATTTTTATAAGACAAAAAAGCGATAATTCTACTTTGTTGTTGCGTCTACTATTTTTATCTTAAAATCCCATCGCGAAAAACGTTGAAAATAGTGTGCATAACTTTTCAAAAAATAGTATAATGACTTTGTTAGTTAACATTATAGATAACTTTGATTATTTATCAATATAATTATCATTTAATATTATTTAAAATTTTAGTTGATAATTATGACTTTTTTAAATTATTTACAACTTATCAACAATATACAAAACGTTATTACAACTAAACTTATTTTTTTAGAAAACAAAGGAGGATAAATGAGAGTACTTTGTGGAAAAGAAGAGCTTATTAGAGGAATACAAACCATAACGCCAATAGCTTCATCTAAAAGTACGCTTCCCGTTCTTTCCAATTTTTTATTTGATACTGAAAACGGAAAAATAAAACTTTCTTCTACAGATCTGGAAATTGCTGTTAAATGCTACATTAAAGGGGAAATTTTAGAAGACGGCGGTATTACTATACCTGCTAAAAGATTTGCTGATATTATCAAAGAATTGCTTTCTGAAAACGAAATAGAAATTCGTTCTGACGAATCTAATCAGATTAATATATCTTCAGGAAAATCTAAGTTTAACCTTATGGGCATATCTAAAACAGAATATCCTATAATACCTGATTTTCCAAAAGAGAATAATTTTACTATTAAAAGAGATCTTTTAGCTTCTATGCTTAAAAAGACTATATTTGCTGCATCTAAAGACTCTCATCGATACGTTTTAAACGGCGTATACTTCATTTTAGAAGAGAATATTTTAAAAATGGCCGCTACCGATGGCAGAAGACTTGCTTATATAACTACAAACGGAGTAAACGGCATTAAACCGCAAACAAAAATAAAAGTTATAGTCCCAACAAAAGCAATAACGGATATATTAAGACTTCTTTCATCGGATATAAAATCTGAAGATATAAAGATAGGGATAACAGGCAATCAAATAGCTTTGGAAATAGAAGATATAACATTCCTTTCAACGCTTATAGAAGGCATATTCCCAAATTATGAGCAGGTAATACCAAAAACATCTGAAATAAAGGTCAAATTAAACGTAAAAAATACTTTAGCTGCTGTAAAACAGATGGCTCTTTTAACTGCAGACAAAATATCTTCAGATAGATCTTCAGCCGTTAAATTTTATTTTAATTCAAATGTTTTGAGAATTTCAGCTTCAACAGCAGGACTTGGATCTGGGGAAGTCGAACTTGAAATAGACTATAAAGCTGAGCCTACAGAAATAAATTTTAACCCTAGTTTTGTAAGGGAAGTACTTCAAAATATTGATGAAGAATCAATAATATTTGAGTTTAAAAACTCTCTTAACCCAGCCACCATAGCGCCTGAAAAAGATAAGAAGTATATATGTGTTGTAATGCCAATGAGAGTATAAATATGTCTTGGACTAAAGCAAGCGAAATAGTAGAGCTTATTAGAAAAAGGCTTGGTTTAGAAGAAGAGTTTTTTATTGTTGAGCGTGTTTGGAGCAAAGAAGTAGGCATAGAAGGCATTAGTCTTACTGGCTATAAAAACGGGACTATATTTGCAAAGACACAGAGTTCTGTCGCTGTAAGTGAACTTAATTTTCGTAAAAAAAAGATAATAAATAAAATAAATGAGTATATTGGCAGCGCAAAGATAAAAAATATCAAAATCAAAATAGAAGCGTGACCAAACTTCTATCAGCTGTTGGCGATCTATAGTTTGTATATCTATATTAGCAGCGCAATAAATCAAATAAAAAGAGGAGCTGTCATGGCAAACGAAGAAGTTAAAAAAGATAATTACGATGCTTCTAACATTCAAATTCTTGAAGGGTTGGAAGCAGTTCGTAAAAGACCGGCTATGTATATTGGCTCTACTGGAAATCAAGGTCTTCATCATTTAGTTTACGAAGTTGTAGATAACTCAATAGATGAAGTTTTAGCTGGATTTTGTAAAAATATTGACGTTACAATACATACAGATAATTCAATAAGCGTGTTAGATGATGGACGTGGTATTCCTGTTGATTCACATCCAGATCCAAAGTATAAAGGCGTGTCAGCTTTAGAAATTGTTCTTACAAAACTTCATGCGGGTGGAAAGTTTGACAAGAATTCTTACAAAATTTCTGGAGGTTTACACGGTGTTGGCGTATCTTGTGTAAATGCTTTAAGCGATTCTATGGAAGTTGAAGTTTTTAGAAATGGAAAAATTTACAAGCAGAACTATTCAAGAGGAAAGCCTTTAGGTCCCGTTAAAGAAGTTGGCAGCACAGACCAAAGAGGAACTAAAATTACATTTCACTCTGACGCTGAAATTTTTTCAGTAACTACATACTCTTTTGATATTTTGGCAAACAGACTTAGAGAATTGGCATTCTTAAACGCTGGCGTGCGCATTAGAATTGCCGATGAAAGAAATGATAAAGAACATATTTTTGATTACGAAGGAGGAATAAAGACATTTGTACAATATTTAAACGCAAATAAGAACGTTATAAATAAAGATCCTATTTATTTTACAAAAGAAAAAGACGGCGTAGAAGTGGCAATAGCAATGCAATATAACGATTCTTACAATGAGCAGATCTTTACGTTTGTTAACAACATTAACACCATAGAAGGTGGAGCGCATTTGTCTGGTTTCCGTTCTGCTTTGACAAGATCTGTAAACGAATATATTAAGAAAAATGACATATCTAAAATAAAAGATTTAAAGCTTTCCGGAGAAGATGCGCGCGAAGGGCTTACTGCAGTTATTTCAACTAAAGTGCCTAACCCGCAGTTTGAAGGTCAGACGAAGACAAAACTTGGCAACTCTGAAGTTGAAGGTATAACACAGTCTATTGTTGGCGACGCTTTAACAACTTTCTTAGAAGAAAATCCTGGTATTGCAAGCCAAATTTTAGAAAAAGCTATAAATGCCGCTGAAGCAAGAGAAGCAGCAAGAAAAGCAAGAGAACTTACAAGAAGAAAAGGAGCGTTAGACTCTGCGTCGCTTCCTGGCAAGCTTGCAGACTGTTCTCAAAAAGATCCACAAAAAGCTGAACTATTTATAGTCGAGGGAGATTCTGCAGGCGGTTCTGCAAAACAAGGAAGAGACAGATCTTTTCAGGCGATACTTCCGCTAAAAGGTAAGATTTTAAATGTTGAAAAATCTCGTCTTACAAAAATGCTTGCAAACGACGAAATAAGGACATTGATAACAGCAATTGGTGCAGGTATAGGAAAAAATGAACAAGATTTTAATATAGATAAAGTACGTTATCATAAGATTATCATTATGACAGACGCTGATGTTGACGGAGCACACATTAGAACGCTATTGTTAACATTTTTTTATAGGCAGATGCCGCAGCTTTTAGAAAATGGTTATGTGTATATAGCGCAACCTCCTCTATATAAAGTTAAAAAAAGCAAGAAAGAAATGTATTTAGATTCTGAAGAGGAATTAGATAAGTTTTTATTTTCTGCAGCAATTGACGGAATGTCTTTATCTTTATTGCAGGACGGTAAAGAGATAAAAGAAATAGACGATAAAACTTTACGCAAAATAGTAACAAATATAAGCGAGTTGAATAGTCTCTTAAAAAAGATACACAAGAAAGGAGTTGTTTGGAAAGATTATCTTAAATTTAAAGACGAAGGCAGACTTCCACTGTATAGAACAGTAGTAGAAGGCAATATTAGGTATATTTACTCTGACAAAGAATGGAAAGAATTTAAAGACCAGTTACTTAGTAAGCGTAGAGAATTGCTTGCTTCACAAGGCGAACTTGCTGAGATTGCCGAAAATCTTCAGTTAGATGATGTAATGCCGGAATATAAAGATTTATGGGAGTTTGAGCGTATAGATAAGCTTGCAAAACAGCTTGAAGAAGAAGGATTGCATTTAGAACATTATGGAGAATCGCACACAAAGCCTGTATATAGACTTCAAGATGCGCAAAAGAAAATGCAAAGCGATGTTTACGACCTTCATTCTACTACAGAACTTGTTGAAACAATAAGGGAACTTGGCAATAAAGGTGCTACAATACAAAGATATAAAGGTCTTGGAGAAATGAATCCTGGACAACTTTGGGAAACAACAATGGCTGTTAATAACAGAAAGCTATTGCAGGTTAAGCTTGAAGACGCCATTGAAACGGACAGAATATTTACAACTCTTATGGGCGATCAAGTGGAGCCAAGAAGGGCTTTTATTCAGACACATGCCTTAGACGTAGTAAATTTAGATATTTAATTCGCGCTTGGTAAAGAGAATGCGCATTAAAATGAGAGGTTAAAGATGATTAAAGTAAATGTGTTATCTGTGTTGATGTTTATCGCTGTTAGTTGTATAGCTCAACCTACATTTAAAGTTAGATGTATCAAGATGGCGAATATGAGTTAACACAACAACAAGGTGGTAGCGGTGTAGATGGAGTTACTTTAACAGAGCTGTTAGCTTAGAGCAACTGAAAATGAAAGTGCCACTAGAGCAGCTGGGATGCTGAGGACGTCTATAAACTTACGTAATGCGGGGCATAATATATTAGCAAATTGTATGCAGCGTACGCGGCGTGTTTGTGTAATATAATATATGAGGTTTGTTAGTATAAGCGTAGATGAGCATCTTCCATGTGAAATTTGGGGTTGAGTTCTTTACGCCAATGGATACTGTCCAATTTTTATAGGCAGATACCGCAGCTTTTAGAAAATGGTTATGTGCATATAGCGCAACCTCCTCTATAATAAGGTCAAAAAAAGTAAGAAAAAATGTATTCAGATTCTCAAAAAGTATTAAAAAAATTTCAAAATGATCTAAAGGAAAAAATTAAAATGGTTTTATAAGAAAGTATCGTAGGCAGTAAAAAGCTAAAGCAACGGTTGTTTATAAAGAAGGAAAAACCAAGAGGATAAGAATGCCAAAAGACAGAGACGAGAGCTTACAAGATTTAAAATCTTTAGACCCTATTGCAAGTATTGTTCCAAGAAATATTGAAGATGAAATGCGAATCTCTTACATAGATTACGCTATGAGCGTAATAGTAGGAAGAGCTTTGCCTGATGTACGCGATGGACTCAAGCCTGTTCATAGAAGAATACTTTATGCTATGAAGGAAATGGGATTAAAGCATAACACAGCCTATAAAAAATCTGCAAGAGTTGTTGGAGACGTTTTGGGTAAATATCACCCTCACGGTGACTCTGCGGTTTACGGTGCTGTAGTAAGAATGGCGCAAGACTTTTCTTTAAGATATCCTATGATTGACGGGCAAGGTAACTTTGGAAGCATAGATGGAGATTTTGCTGCAGCTATGCGTTATACCGAAGTAAGAATGGACCCAATTACTGAAGAGATGTTAGCTGATTTGGATAAAAATACAGTTGATTTTATATCTAATTACGATGGTTCTTTAAAAGAGCCTTTAATTCTTCCCTCAAAACTTCCGAGTCTTTTAATCAATGGTTCGTCTGGTATTGCTGTAGGTATGGCTACTAATATTCCTACTCACAACATAAGTGAAATCTGCGATGGATTGATTGCTTTAATAGATGACGAAGATTTGTCTGTATCAGAACTTGCAAAATATATTAAAGGCCCTGACTTTCCTACAGGCGCTATAATCCTTGGCAAGGGCGGGATAAAGGATTATATGGAAAAAGGCAGAGGCTCTGTAAAAATGAGGGCCAAAGCGGAAATAGAAGAAGCTAAAAATGGGAGAGAATCCATAATAGTAAATGAAACTCCTTATCAAGTAAATAAAGCAAACCTTATAACTTCAATAGCTGATTTAGTAAAAGACAAAAAGATTGACGGCATTTCTGATCTGCGCGATGAATCTGACCGTGAGGGCATAAGAATTGTTATAGAGCTAAAAAGGGATGCAAATGCTCAAGTTGTTTTAAACCAGCTTTATAAACATACTCAAATGCAGGCATCTTTTGGTGTTATAATGCTTGCTCTTGTAAACAATAGGCCTAAGGTAATGAATATAAAAGAAATTTTGATTCATCATATTGAGCATAGAAAAGTAGTTATAACAAGAAGAACAAAGTTTGACCTTCAAAAGGCTCAAGCAAGAGCACATGTATTAGAAGGTTTGAAAATAGCCATAGACAATATTGACGCTATTATTAAGATAATAAAAGAATCACCTGACGAAGATGCGGCTCGTGCAAGCCTTATGACTAAGTTCCGTTTAACGAAAGTTCAAGCTGAAGCTATCTTGGAAATGAAGATTCGCCAGCTTACAGGACTAAAGAGAAAAGAAATTGATGAAGAATATTTGGAAGCCATAAAACTTATAGAACAGCTTCGCTCAATTTTAGCAGATCCTAAGAAAATTCTTTCAATAATAAAAGAAGAAACTACTGAAATAAGAAAAAAGTACGGAGACAAGAGAAGAACACAAATACAAGCTGCTGAAGCTGACTTTAATATTGAAGATTTAATTCAAGAAGAAGGAGTTGTAGTAACAATGTCTCATGCAGGATATATTAAACGCATACTTCTTGATACTTACAAAGCTCAACACAGAGGCGGGCGTGGAATAGCCGCTATGAATACTAAAGAAGAAGATTTTGTTGAAAATTTGTTTATTACAAGTTCTCATGCTTATATGCTCTTCTTTACTACAAGAGGAAGACTCTATTGGACAAGGGTTTACGAAATTCCAGAAGGCGCAAGGACATCAAAAGGTAAAGCTATTGTAAATCTCTTACAATTGCAAGGAACTGAAGAAAAGATTACAGCTGCAATTCCTATTAAATCATTTAATCCTAAAGAGATTAAAGGTGAATACCTATTAATGTGTACAAGAAACGGGACTATTAAGAAAATTGCCTTAGATGAGTTTATAAACCCAAGAAAGGGAGGCATAATGGCTATTAAACTTGAAGATGGCGACATCTTGACAGAAGTAAAAGCTATAGAAAAAAATCCTGAAGTTATAATCGCTACAAAGAAAGGTATAGCAATAAGATTTAAAGAAAGCGACGTACGCGCGATAGGGCGCAATGGTATGGGCGTAAACGGAATTTCTCTAGACAAAGATGATGAAGTTATAGGTATGGAAGTACTTTCTCCAAATGACGTTTTCTTATCAGTTTCTGAAAATGGATATGGAAAGAGAACGGAAGTTGGTAAATATCGTTTGCAAAAGAGAGCAGGACATGGTGTAATTAACATGCAGGCCACAGACAGAAATGGAAGTGTTATAGGAATTAAAAAAGCAAATGAGGGCGAAGTTATGATTATGACACAAAATGGAATAACTATAAGGCTTCGAGTAAATAGTATTTCTGTAATAGGAAGAAATACTCAAGGAGTAAGGCTTGTAAAGCTTGGTGATGGCGACAAAGTTGCAGCTATTGCAAGCGTTGTAAAAGACGATACAAGAAGGTACTGAAGTTCAAGAAGCTGTAGAAAAAGCAAAAGACGAAGAAGTTAAAGAAAAAGAATAGTTAATTAAAAAAAGATAAAGTCTCCGATTTTTAAATGAGTATTTAATAAAATAACGAAGTATGGAGGCTATAGCGCAAATGTTGTAAAATTTTATATCTTCTATTTATGCGTATTTTTAATTATATCAAAAGTGAAAAGACAAAAGCGCGGCAAATATTGATTGATTAATAAAAATATGAAAAAGATAACTTTATCGTTTATGTTTGTGGTTTGTATAGGAGCGTCTTTATCTTTCGCTCAACCTCTAGAACGTGGCGATAAAGGATGGGTGTTTAGTATAGCCGGCATTAAGATCGAATTGCCAGAAGAACTTAGCATGGAAAGTGCAGCAGATGTAATGATGGGAACGATTGCTTTGCTAAGAGAGACATATAACAAAATATCGGATCCGAATTCGCCTGAAAGCGCAAGGGTAATTAGTATATTCCGTAAGGGGGCAGCTTGTGGTATAGAAAGTGGGGCTGGTAGCGATAAGCATAATAGAATAGAGAACTAAATGAAGGATTTCGTGACTTTTGTAGTATTATATCACCATCAGAAAGCTCAAAAGAAGGCCATCTACCCACAATGCAAATGCTAAACAACGGTAGATATGTTAAGCTGAGGCTTCCCAATACATAATATACTAAAACGTCAATAAATACATAAGTATTTTGCCGCGCTTTTGTCTTAGTAATTTTTATAAACATAATCCTTATCGTATGTTGAAAAAAGATGAAAGGGGTCTGTGGCTATTTCATAGACCCCTTTCATCAGACTGGTCAAGTTAATGTAAACGTATTTTTACTTATCATAACCTTCTACTTACATCAGTAAGTTCATGGAGCGCGTTTCTCAAATCGCGAGCTGCTTGCGCGTAAGCGATTTTTGCCTGGTCTTTTTTAGCAGTGGCCACTTACGTCTAAAGCGTCCTCTATCCCTGTTGCCTAAGTACGCTAATTTCTCTCTACGAGCACGTTCTCTACTAGTAACCTGCCCATCTGCTTGAGCTAAAGCATTTATTTTATCTACAACATTAGATATCTTGCGTGGAGACCATCAAAATCAGGAATAGGTTGAGCAAAAACATTCAAACAAAAACCAAAAACAAACATGATAGACAAACCAAATACAAATTTTTTCATAAAAGCGCTTCTTCTTTTTTTACATGACTAGTCTATGTTTTTTATGCGTTTTATTATAATCCTGATGTCGAGAAGAACATAACAACTAAAATATTGTATAAAATATAAGATGAGGCATTATCTAAATCTTCCATAAATAACGCATACTTACTATTTCTGTAGGTGTTAGCGTACTATTTGGAATTGTTACTTCATCATAAGGTCTGTGATATTTACGAGGTACTATATAATTTGCATGTTATTGTCGTAGAACTTCGTGACCGACAAAATTTGTAGCATCTATTACTTGTTTAAAACAACATTTACCTCTTGCGCAAATAACTTTATATTTTCTTAGAACATCATAAGTTAACGAACAAAATGAACAAAGTGTACGCATAGCAAATATTTTGTATGGTTGATTGTCATTATATTCTGTTTGTGATGTTGATCGAATATCAAAACAATTAACCTTTACGTCCATTTGCCGTAGAAAATTAATTTTTCTTTAATATTTTATATGCTACATAAACTGTAAATATCCAAAAAGGTATAGCTATCACTTGTTTTGCCATTCCTATTTGAGGAAATGTCATCGTTATAAGAATAAATACAATAAATGTCAGAGTAATATAATTTGAATAAGGATAAAAAGGAGCAGGAAATAGAGTTCTTTTATTTTTTTGTTTAAATTTCATATGGGATAAAGTTATAAGTGCCCAATTTACAAGAATAGAGACAACAACAAAACTTAAAATTATTTTAAAAGCGTCAACCCAATTTGGAATAAAATAATTAAATGGCACGACAAAAAATGTAAGTGCGCCTGATACTAAAGTTGAAAGAATAGGAATGCCTGCTTTATTTGTTTTTGAAAATATTTTAGGCGCGTTGTTTTGCAAAGCTAAAGCATAAAGTATGCGACTATTGCTGTATAGGCAGCTGTTGTAAACAGATAAAGCTGCAATAAGAATAATAAAATTTAAAGTCCAAGCCGCATACTTAAACCCAATGTGATCAAAAATCATAACAAAAGGGCTGTCAGAAACACTTAAATTGCTCCAATGATAAAGAGACAAAAGAACAGCAAGCGAGCCAACGTAAAAAATTAAAATACGATAAAGAATTTGGTTGATAGCTCTAGGAATGGTTTTTGTAGGTTCAGCAGTTTCTGCTGCAGTTATGCCAATAAGTTCTAGTCCTCCAAAAGCAAAAGTGATAATGGGGAGAGCCATTACAAGACCCATAATACCGTGAGGGAAAAAGCCGCTAAAAGCATAATCCCCAGCATGAAGGCCAAGAGAAGGAGCTTGCCATAAATTTTTAATAGAAGCGCCAGTTACTAAAGAAGGGTCAAAAAATAAAATATAACAGCCAGCTAAAATCATAGCGCCAACAGCAAAAACTTTAATAGAAGAAAACCAAAATTCTATTTCTCCAAATGCTTTTACAGTTAGCAGATTTGCAGCATTTACAAGAATAAAAAAGAATAAAGCAGTTTTCCATGTGGCAATATTAGGGAGCCAATATTGAGTGTAAGCGGCAACAGCGGTAAGCTCTGTTATTCCTGCAAGCGCATATTCAAACCAATAATTCCAACCAGCAAGAAAGCCAGGAAAAGCACTCCAATATTTATAAGCAAAATAGATTGAAGATCCAGCAGAAGGATCTTGCGTGTTCATTTCGCCAAGCTGTCTCATAATTAGAAAGACTATTATTCCTGCAACTAAATAGCCAAGAAGAACTGCGGGTCCTGCAACAAAAATAGTGCGACCCGCCCCTAAAAATAAGCCAGTGCCAACTGCGCCTCCAAGTGCTATAAATTGTATATGTCTATTTGTAAGGTTGCGTTTTAATTTACTTTTTTCCGGTTGTTGCATATTAAGCTTTTTCCCCCCTAAGTTTATACCAAATCCAAACAGCTAACACCCAAATTGGTACTGCAAGAACTTGCTTCAAATTTCCAGATGGCGGCAATGCCATAGAACACAAAATAAAGGCTAAAAAGCCTA
>JAISEM010000001.1 GCA_031264105.1 Endomicrobium sp. | reverse complement strand
AAATTTAGACTTGCAGACCTAAAAAATAGCGCAAAAAGCATACAAAGATTATCCTTCATTATACTATATAATACTATACTTTTTTTATAAAGCTCGCTTGAAACGCTGCATGAATTCTACAAAAATTTTAAATGGTTATGCAATATGCGCGAAATCCCAAAGGCAATGCCTTTATAGAACGTTTTAACAGAAGTATCAAAGAGCGATTCGTTTATAAAAGAGGATTGTTGTCATTTTAAAACATCAAAATGTCTAATACGTTGTGAACTATTATATACATTAGATATACATCATAAAATTTTGTATAATTAATATTATGAAAAAATTTATATTTAGCTTTCTATTATTGTTTTTTATGCAAATATTCCTTGGTACAAATTTACATGCTAGGACATACAACTCATATGTTTCTCTGCCAAATTCTTTAATCAATAAACCAGATATCAATGAATATACTGATGGTGGCGCATTAAATGCAGATATAAATGGTCAAAATCTAAAATTAGTTGTAGCAAAAAAACCTGAAACAGTAATAAAAGGGCTTTCTTGGAGAAAAAAAATACCTTTTGACGGAATGATATTTTTCTTTGATAAACCACTAAAAGTATCTTTTTGGATGAGAGGAATGAACTTTCCATTAGATATCGTATGGGTACGAAACAACGTAATACTAGGAGTTACAGAAAATGTAAAGCCAGAGCCAGGAGTACCTGAAGAAAAATTAAAGACGTATCCCGCTACCGGAGAAGCAAACATAGTTATAGAATTAAGTGCAGGGCGAGTAAAAGAGTTAAAAATTAAAGAAGGCAATATATTGATATTATAATTATAATACAATACGAGAGGATTAAGATGACTGACATAGAAATGATAAAAAGATTAAAATCAGATTTGACAACTTATATGAAAGCCAAAGACATGGAAAAGTTAAATGTTGTGAGAGCTATTCTTAATGAAATAACTATACGTGACATGAAAAATATTACAATAACAGATGAAGAAGTGCTAAAAGTTTTGCGAGGCGAAATAAAGAAACGCAAAGAATCTATAGAAAGTTTTGAAAAAGGCGGAAGAAAAGATCTTGTTGAAAAAGAAGAGAATGAAGTAAAGGTTATAGAACAATATTTGCCAGCAGAAATGTCTGATGAAAAGCTATTCAATAAAGTTAAAGCAGTTGCAGATGCATCCGGAGATAAAAGCTTTGGCGCAGTTATGAAAGCCGTTATAGCAGCTGTAAATGGAGCGGCTGATGGAAAGCGTATTTCTGTTGCCGTAAAAAAAGTTTTAGAAAACAATGAGAAGACATAATGAAGATATGGTAGAATTGGGTGGTTTTTTAGAAGATGGGAGAACTATTTATATCAGCTTAACTAGAGCATCTGGAGCATTCCCTAACCTCTTTAAAATATTTGTTAATAGTGTACACAAAAATTCTGCAAACATTACATGGTTTCAATATATCCACATCCACGTAGTTTCATTTAAAAAATGGATTGTGTTTTAGCTCGTTAGCGATGGTTGTCATGCTTCCATGTCCCGGACAAACAGTAATAGAAGGATCTAGTTTTTTTAGCTTCTCTAATGATTTTATGATCTCTTCACTGTTTCCGCTCCATAAATCAGTTCTGCCTATAGAATCTGCAAAAAGAGTATCTCCAGTAAATAAGTGCGCGCCAAACAACAAACATATGCTGCCCTTTGAATGTCCTGGAGAACTCAAAACTTTAAAAGCAATAAAAGACAGTTTTACTTCTTGGTTATCTTCAAGCAAAATTTCAGGATCTTTTACTGCTGCATACTGACCAAAAAGCGCCGATCCATTTTTTTCTGGATCAGCAAGCATTTCAACTTCATCTTTATGAATTGCTAGAGGAATTTTATATTTTGAACGAATTTCATCATCACAGCCAACATGATCATAATGAGCATGCGTATTAATAACAATTTCTGGTTTTAAACTTTCAGACTCTATAGCATTAATAATTTTATCAGCATCTTCCCCAGGATCTATAATAGCCGCATATTTGGTGTGTGAATCATATGGCAAATAACAATTTTCATCAATGGATCCGGTTATTATTTTTTTAACTTTAATCATTTTTATTCCAATTAATTATTTAGCAAAATTAAATTCACAATCTGAAGTATGCAGTTTACAAATAACCCTGCTAAAACATCGTCAATTGTCACGCCAAAGCCGTTTTTTAATTCTTGTGACGACTTTATTATCCAAGGCTTTTTCACATCAAATAATCTAAATAATAGAAAACCGAGAACATAGAATAAAAAAGATTTCGGCAGTAAAGCTAAAGAAAACCACATACCAGCAACTTCATCAACAATTATTCTTTGATCATCTTTTATTTTATAAATATTCTCAGCTAGCGAAGAAAGTATAATAGATACGGCAAATATGACTATTAGAGAAAAAAATTGAACTGCCGTTTTGTCTGGCATAAAAAATATCCAAAGCAAAAGTCCCGCCAAACTGCCAAACGTGCCCGGAGCATGCTTAATATATCCTAAATATCCTACTGACGATAAAAAAATTATTATTTTATTCATTTATCTTTACTTAATAAATTTTTATAGTTGAACGCATACTTAACGCCTGAAAATATTGTAAATATGACTGCAAAGAAAGTAAACCAATACGGAATCTTTTCCATTATTATCACTATATATGAATATAATCCTAGAGAATAGAACCTAAAAAATTCAATTGGCATTCCAAAATATTTATTGAAAGCTTCGTTAATTATTACAATTACTAAAACAGTTATAATCACAATTATTTGAGACGTAGTTTTAAATTTGCCGGACTTATCAGCAGGTATAATCACGTTTTTATAGGCTGCTATTGAGCGCAGACCTGTTATCAAAAATTCTCTAGATATTATGGCTATAACCATCCACGCAGATATGCCAAGATATGTAATACTGACAAAACATATAAAAGCAGACGATATTAATAGCTTGTCAGCTAAAGGATCTAAAAAAATACCTAAGGAAGTTATAGTCTTTTGTTTTCTTGCTACATGCCCATCAAAAAAATCTGTAATTGACGCGGCACAAAAGATGGCCAAAGCAATAATTGTATTAAAAAAACCTCCAAGTTCCATAAACAAAATAAAAAAAGGCACTAAACACATCCTCGCGATAGTTAGTTTATTGGCCAAGTTCATTTATATTCTCCATCGCTGCTTTTATATTATACCCTCTAACGCCTTTTATCTCTGCTTTATAGAATCCGTCAAGTTTTAATGACTTATCACTTAAAATCTTAATATTCTCATCTATTTCAGGGAAAAGTGAAATCATTTTATCCTGTAAAAGCTGAGGTAGACAACCTGAAACATAAACCCTTAAACCTGTCTTTTTCTTTATTAACAAAACGCCGCGAATAGTTTTTTCAGATTCTTCCTTTGCTATCTTTATAAAAGAACAAGTATGTGCTGCAGCAATATCGGCTTTCTCAATATCATTTATTATCTCAAAACTTTTGCTTTTTAAGACTCCTAGCAGATATTCTGCTTCAACAGTATTTTCGGACAACCTAAAGCTACAACTGCTGCTTTTTGCATAGCGCTACACCCTTATATCATTCTTCTTTAAGACAACAGTATTAATGTCTTGAACTGCTCCTGATACAACGTCAACGTCTTCATCATTAAAAAATACTTTAACGCCTGGCGCATACCCAAGTTTTAGCGTAAACGATTTATCAGCTTCCCATATTTTTCTGCTACCTTTTGAAAGTGTTCCTTCATAGGCCATTCTACCGTCAATATCTACTCTTATCCAAACATTCTCTTTTGCTTCAATTTTAAGACTCTGTTTCGCTGGGATTTCAGTTTTAGGAACATTCTCTTCAATTAATGATTTTTCTTGCTCTAAAATAACAGTATTGTCTTCTCTTGATACTGACTCTTCATTTTCAACTTCAACTTGCTTAAAACTATCAGTTTCGATCGGCTCAACAACTTTTGAAATATTTATATACAAATATATAAATGCTGCTAACAAAACTAAAAAAATAATAACAAGGCCAGCAATAAGTATTCTTTTTTTATAAAACGAATTTTTATGCTGATTTACGAGAGTATCAGGAAACGACACTTTCTCTAATTTAGAAGCTTGTTCTGTGGCACGTTTATGAGTATTAAATAAGTCTATAAACTCTTCTGGATCAAAGCCTAAATATTTAGAATAAGATCTCAAAAAGCTTTTGTAATAAACCTCATCTTTAAAAACATCTAAATTGCCTACTTCTATAGCGGCAAGATACTTTTCTTGAACTCTAGTAGCATTATGAGCATCAGAAAGAGACAAATTCATTTGTTCACGCTTGTCTTTAAGAGTCTTTCCTATTTCTTTCATACTGTCTCCCAATTTTGGTTTTTACTATAACTTTATTATTTCAACATTATTTGAAATCTTTAACTTAAAAATATCTTTTGATAATTCGGGATTAAGACTATAATTTTTAAATACAATCTCTATCTTTGTTATTGCAGAATTTATAATTGCTTTTTCTGGAAGCATGCTTGCTTTAGAAATATATATTTTTGCATTCACGTCTTTATTTTTTAAAGGTTGAATTTTAATTATAACGCTATTATTATCATGCCCCTCAAGGGTTATGTTATTTGTTTTTCTTATATCTTTCCAAGAGCTTCCAAAATTTACTATAAGAACTGGGGAAAAATCTTCATTTATGGAGTTTTTCCAAGTATCCGTAACAGCTTGACTCTCACTTGGAGTATAAATAGTTATTGTCTTCCCATCAATATAAATTCTCTGTTCTTGAGGAGTCCTTTGGTTTATATACAAACTATTTGGTTTCTTCAAAAAAACAGTTCCAACAATTTTTTGTTTTTCACCAGTAAGCTCAAATGAGATAGTCTGGACGAAATCCGCTTTAATAGTGTTTGTTTTTTTGTCGCTTTGTTCTAATTTTAAAAGAAACTCTGACAATTCTCCACTTATTTCTTGAGCCTTAATATTGTAAACACAAAACGTTAAAAACAATATAGAAGTTCCAAATCTAACAAGTTTAAGTCTTGTAAGTAATAGCAATAGGAGAAATTTTATCATATATTATTTGCTTCCAAATATTTTGAAATCTTATCAAAATTTACCTGCCACTTATTAGTGCCTTGAGGTTTTGATATAAATCCTTCTGTTTCAAGAATGCTCAGTATATTTGTAGCTCTTGCAGAACCGCCAAAATTTGCTTTAAGCAAATCTTGGGATATTCTTCTCCTTGAATTTATAAGCTTTAATGCTGGAATTAGATCTTTATTGCCTTTTTCTTTATCCGCATCAAAACCTCCTTTTCCTTCCACTTCAACAGATATGGATTCATAAAGTCTTGGAAATTTTTGATCATTTATAAAAGAAATAATTTTTTCAGCTTCTTTTAAAGAAACAAAAGCGCCCTGTAAACGAACAGGTCTTGCTGCTCCTGGCGGTAAAAACAACATGTCTCCTTTTCCCATTAACGAGTCTGCACCAAGCATATCTAAAATAACTCTAGAATCAACTTTAGAAGTAGTTTGGAATGAAAGTCTTGCAGGGAAATTAGCTTTGATAATACCAGTTATAACGTTTACTGACGGTCTTTGAGTAGCAAGAATTAGATGTATTCC
Source organism: Endomicrobium sp. (assembly GCA_031264105.1). Lineage (GTDB taxonomy): Bacteria > Elusimicrobiota > Endomicrobiia > Endomicrobiales > Endomicrobiaceae > Endomicrobiellum. Next base: position 16,154 of record JAISEM010000001.1, on the reverse strand, counting down.
CACGGCTCTAGCCATTTGTGCTAACCGCTGTATAGAGTCTTCTATTTCTTTTTGAACTACAAGCATTAAATCTGCAAGCTCATCTATTATAACGACAATATAAAATTCTTTTTCTCCACCTATCTCAGTCATTTTATTATTGTAGTCTTTAATATTTCTAACCATTACTTTCGCAAATTTAGTATATCTTTCTTCCATAACTGCAACAAGTTTCTTTAATGCTGCAGCAGCTTCTCTAGGATTGGTTATAATATCTGCATTCGCAGCGTTAGCACATGGATTATATAAGTGTGGAATATCTCGATATATTGACATTTCAACACGTTTAGGATCAACCAACATAAGCTTTACTTCGTCCGGACGAGCCTTATATAAAATTGAAAGTATTATTGTGTGAATACCTACACTTTTTCCTGAACCCGTAGCTCCAGCAATTAGCAAATGAGGCATTGAAGACAAATTTGTTACGTACCCTGCGCCATCTGTAGTTTTACCTAAAGCTAAAGTAAGAAGAGATTTTGATTTCTCAAAAGAAGCACTTTCTAAAATTCCTCTTAACCCCACAATAACACTTACAGGATTAGGGACTTCTATACCGACAACCGCTTTTTCAGGAATTGGAACAACTCTTATTGATGCCGTACGCATAGCCAAAGAAATGTTGTCTATAATATTTGAAACAGTTTGTATTCTTATACCAGGAGCTAAAACCAAATCATAACGAGTTACCACTGGACCTGGAATAATATCTTTGACTTCTGCATTTATACCGAAATCAGAAAGAATTGTCCTCAGACGACCGGCTCTTTTAAGAAGTTCATTTTTATTGGCTGCAAAACTTGAAGTATCGTCATTTTTCAACAAATCCGTTGGAGGGAGATTATATTTGAAAGTTTTACTGTCAATTGATTCCTGCTTAATAGGTGAAACCTTTGCAGAAGCCTCTTGTTTCTTTTTCTCTTCTTCATCAAATCTATTTACAATATTTGGTTTTGCAGGCTCGCGAGTAAAAATATCGTCGGAAAAACTCTGTTGAAAAAGTTGTTCACTAGGTTTTTGCAAACCATTTTTTCCATTATTTGATTTACTTAAATCTTCTTTTAATCCACCAAAAAAACTACGAAGAATTCTTATTATGGATAACCTTAATATTTTGGAAAATAATATAAGAGTAACAACAGTAATTAGAGCAAGTCCCAGCCAAGCGTCAACAAGTTCTTTCAGAAATGGGTATAAAGTATCTCCTATCCATCCTCCTTCTATTTTTGCTTTAAACATAAAATGAACGGCTTCAAAGGATACAGAAGCACAGACCATACATAGAAAAGACCAAATAAAATCAAGCCTTCCTTTTAATTCTACAGATTGCTTTATGTGCAATATAAATTGCCATAAAAATATAAAAGGTAAGATATATGCAGATGCGCCAAATATATTAAACATTACAGAATAAAACGCTTTGCCTATTATGCCCGACTTATAAGGAACAATAAAGGCATAGGCGCTTAAAAATGCTGCCAAAACAAAAAACAGGGCACCCGCCTCCCTGTTTATTTTTTCACTATTATGAATTTTATTCTTACTCTTAATAGTTCTCTTTTTGCCCACAAAAACAAGCCTCTTTGAAAAAAGACTTTAAAAATCTTTATTTTAAAGCAATTTTGTAACTATGTTCATTTTGTTCTATAACAATTTTATCTTCTCTCGAAAGCCAACCCAATGCGAGATAAAGTATTGAGCTTGGTATACCAAGAGCTGATTTAATTTTTATCGGAGAAGACTCTCCATTCTCAGATAAGTAATGCCATACATCGCCTGCGATTATCCCTACCATAGACGACATCTCGCTCATAGTTTATGCCTTTTCCACCTCAAGCAAGTCTTGTCCCGCATTTACAGTCTTACCATTTTCAACCAATATCTTAAGAATTTTTGATTTAAAAGGAGCTTTTATTTCATTCATTACTTTCATTGCTTCTATTATGCAAACAGTCTTGCCAGTCTCTACGATACTACCCTCCTCAGCATATACAGGAGACGATGGAGAAGGAGATTTATAAAAAATGCCTGTTATTGGAGACTTTATAGTTTCCCTCGCAGTTTGAGTATCTTTTGATTCATCGAAAGAAGGCACAACAGTTTCTGAAATTTGCTGTTTTTTCAAAACAACTGGCTGTGTATTTTCATTTTTATCTTTACGTTTTATGCAAATGCTATAATCTTTTGAGTTTACTTCAAGTTCTTGAACTTTTTCTTCTTTCATTATTTCATAAAGAGATTTTACTTTGGATTTAATGTCATTAGCCATCTTAATCCTTTATAAATCGGAGTTTGAAATGTACAAAGCCTCAAACTCCAAGTTTTATTGTGTATTACAAAGCAGCTTTAATACTTAAGTTTATTCTTCCTTTATCATCAATTTCTGTAACTTTAACTTTAACTTTATTGCCTTCTTTAACAACGTCTTCAACTTTCTTTGTATGTCCTGCAGCAAGTTGAGAAATATGTATTAACCCTTCTTTGCCAGGCAATATTTCGGCAAAAGCGCCAAATGCCATTAATTTTGTAATTCTTGCATTATATATTTTCCCTACTTCTGCTTCTGCAATCATAGATTCTACATATTCTTTTGTAGCTTTAACGCCTGCAGGATCTACTCCAGAAATAAATACTTTTCCAGTTTCTTCAATATCTATTTTTACGTTGTTTTCTTCCTGAATCTTTCTTATATTCTTCCCGCCAGGCCCGATAAGTTCCCCTATTTTGTTTTGAGGAATCATCAATGTTGCCATACGAGGAGCATAGTTTGAAAGGTCATTTTTAGGTATGGATATTGCTGAATCCATTTTATCCAATATAAAAAATCTGCCTCTTTTTGCTTGATCAAGAGCTTTCGCCATGATTTCAGTAGTAAGTCCGGTAATTTTTATATCCATTTGAAGAGCCGTGATGCCTTTTTTAGTACCTGCTACTTTAAAGTCCATATCACCAAGATGGTCTTCCATTCCCATAATATCAGTCAAAATAACATAATTATCGCCTTCTTTCATAAGTCCCATAGCAACACCTGCGCATGCAGATTTAACTGGAACACCAGCATTAAACAAAGCAAGAGAACCGCCACAGACCGAAGCCATTGATGAAGACCCGTTAGATTCCAATATATCTGAGACAACTCTTATCGTATAACCAAAATCCTCTTCTTTAGGCAAAATAGGTCTAAGTGCCATCTTAGCTAAATTTCCATGACCTATTTCCCTTCTGCTTGTAGATCTCTCACCTTTAGCTTCTCCTGTTGAGAATCCTGGAAAGTTATAGTGAAGCATAAAACGTTCTTTGAGTTCTCCAGACAGCTCATCCATAATTTGCATATTACCTGGAGTTCCAAGTGTAACTGTTACTAAAGCCTGAGTCTGGCCTCTTGTAAACAATGCAGAACCATGAGATCTTGGAAGAAAATCTGTTTCACAAGTTATAGGTCTTATTTCTTCTAAACCACGACCATCTGTACGGACTTTTTTGTTTAAAACAAGATCCCTTGCTTTTTTATAAAAAATATCTTCAAGTATAGTATCAATAGCGGCTACCGATTCCTCAGGGTATTTTTCAACAAGCCTTGCAGTTATATCTTTTTTAAATGATGCCCAGAAAAATTCCCTTTCGCCTTTTTCTTTAATTGTTACGCCTTCCTCAGCCTTTGCTATTGCTTCAGCTTCAATATCATTTTTCAAGGATGCGTTATATTCAGGTTCTCTAACAAGAGTCTTTGTTTTTGTCGGGAAAGATTTCTCAATCAAACATACTGATTCTATTGTCTCTCTTGCAAGATTTAATGCTTCAAGTATTTCTTCTTCTGAAAGCTCTTGCGCGCCTGCTTCTACCATCGTCAAAGCATCTTCCGTTCCACTTACGGTAAGATCTAAAACACTAAGCTTCTGTTCTGAAATTGTAGGATTTACGACCAGTTTTCCATCAATCTTACCTATCCTTACTGATGCTATAGGTAGAGTAAAAGGTATGTCCGAAGTGCGCAAAGCTACTGAAGCGCCAAGGATTGAAGCTATATCTGCTTCATTTTCTCCATCGTAAGATATCACAATTGCTGAAATTTGTGTGTCATTTTTCCAATATTGAGGGAAAAGAGGTCTAATGCTTCTGTCTATAAGTCTGCTTACAAGTATTTCACTTTCCCTAGGCTTAGCTTCTCTTTTAAAAAAACCGCCTGGTATTTTACCAGCGGCGTAAGTTCTTTCTCTATAATCTACGGTCAAAGGCATGAAATCTACGCCAGGTTTTGGATCTTTTGAAGCTACTGCAGTAACTAAAACCATTGTGTCTCCGACTCTTACTGTACAAGCCCCGCTTGACTGCTTTGCAACTTTTCCGGATTCAACGATAAACTTTTTACCAGCAATGTCAACTTCTTTTTTAAAATATTCCATTTTAACTCCGCTCCCAGCAATTTCCACACAAAAGATCCAAGCAAACGCCTTATACGCTAAGCGTCTCCTTGCATCCTTCATGAGTTTCTGCCAGGTCTTTTATTTACTTTCTAAGATCTAATTTTTTTATCAAGGTAGAATAGCTCTCCTTGTTGTGCTTTTTCAAATAATCCAACAATCTTCTTCTCTGACCTATCATCTTAAGAAAACCTACTCTTGAAGCAAAATCTTTAGGAAATTTCTGGAAGTGATCTGAAAGATACTTTATTCTTGTTGTAAGGAGAGCGACCTGAACTTCAGGAGATCCTGTATCTGTTTCATGAGTCTTAAATTTTTCAACTACTTCTTTTTTCACAAATGCCATCTTTATTACTCCTTTTTGCTATTCCTTGCTTTTTATACTTTTTTAACTCCTTATTAAGTCTAATTGTACTAAAATTTTTATTTGCTGTCCAATTTTGCGATATAAACTCTTAACTTTTTATAGAAAGCTTTGTTTGCTATAATACGACTACAATGTTTTAGTTAATACGATTTTATTCTTGGAGAATTATGTTTTTACCTACCTACTACTTAAAGAAGAAATGAAAGAAATCGGTTGGGATGACCAGATATAATTTTAGTGTCAGGCGACACTTATATCGATAGTCCATTTATATGCGCAGCAGTAATTGGAAAATGGCTTTACTCTCATGGTTTTAAAGTAGCTGTAATAGCAACCAGACATTAAAGGTATCCGCTATACATCAAAAGAAAAAACAGAAAATGCTCAAGATATTCCATCTTTTGAAGAATGCAAAGAAAATAAAGGTAATTTTTTTTGAAGCTTTTAGTGCTTTTTATAAAAACGCATGTAGTCAAAACGAGAGAGTTTTAGCGCAAAAACATGCGGACAGATACTTAATACATAATCCAAAACAAGATACTCTTTCGTCTCAAGAGCTTGATGAAGTATCCGATATTGATTATGCAAGAGAAGTCCATCCATATTATGCAAAGATGGGCAAAGTAAAAGCTCAAGAGACGATAAAATGTTCTATCGCAACACATAGAGGCTGTTTTGGTGGATGTAACTTTTGTTCTATAGCTGTACATCAAGGCAAAGAAGTAGTGTCAAGAAGTGGAGAGTCAACGCTTAAAGAAGCAAAAAAAGTTACACAGTTAAAAGATTTTAAGGGGTACATTACAGCCTTAGGCGGGACCACTGCAAATATGTTTGAAGCAAAATGTTGTATAAACAAAATGCTGGCAAATGCGACACTAAACGCTGCTTGTTTCCGAAAACTTGCCAAAACCTTATATTTGGGCATGAAGCTCAAATCAAAATTTTAGAAAAAGTAGCAGCTTTGCCAAATGTTAAAAAAGTATTTATCTCATCAGGCTTAAGATATGACGTGAATCTGTTCAGATAAAAATTTTGGACAGGACTATCTTGATACTATAGTTGAAAATAATACGTCTGGACAATGAAAATAGCCCCCGAGCATTGCGATGATAAGGTATTTAGATTTAATGGGAAAACCGTCAGCAAAACTATTCAATTTATAGAAATGTTTAAGCAAAGTTCTAAGAACAAACAATTTCTCACTTATTATTTATAGCAGCATATCCAGGATGCAGCGACAAAGAAATGAAGAATCTACAAAATTTTATTGGAAGGAATTTAAGAATTCGTCCTAAACAAATACAAATATTTCCGCCAACGCCTCCTACAAATGCTACTTTAATGTATTATTGTGAAAAAGATTTATTGGGAAACAAGATTTTTGTAGAAAAAGACGGAAATAATAAGCAAAAACAAAAAAGGATACTTTCTAGGTAAGCCAATCACCAAATAAACTTCATAGGATCTAATGACTTATCGCCTTTCTTTATTGTAAAGTGCAAATGTGAACCTGTCACCCTGCCTGTAGCACCGCTTTTTGCTATAAGCTGGCCTTTTTTAACTTTTTGTCCTACTCTTACATGTATGGAAGAAAGATGTCCATAATGTGTAATATACCCATTTTTATGATCTATAAAGACTGCCGTTCCATAATGACCTACATTATGGCTTGCAACTATAACTACTCCGTCAGCGGCTGCCCCAACCCAAGACCCTGAAGGGACGGCAATATCTACGCCGCCATGAAAGCTTGACTGGCCAGTTACAGGGTGCTTTCTCTTGCCAAAAACGCTTGAATATCTACCATTAAGCGGCGACCTAAATAAAGAACGGAGTTCATATTTTGCTTGCATATCTTTATTCATCAAATCTATTGCAGGTGTTTTACCGGGAATAAAAACATATTCTCCTGGAACAAGATTTGATATACCAAAATTTACATCTTGTAATATTTTCTCATCAACATCATACCTCTCGGCAATTTTTTTCCAAGTATCATTGTCTTGTATAGGGTGCAAAGATCCGCCTGAAGATGGAAGAAGAATTTTTTGATTAAGGTTTACTTCATAAGTTTTTAATTGAGGATTTGTTCCTATTATGCTATGCACGGAATAACCATACTTCTTGGCAATTTTCCATAAATTATCTTTTGGTTGAACTGAGTAAGCGAAAAAGTTTGTATCTTTGACGCGCAATGCAAGATATTTTGCTCTTGCTTCAATATCATTAAGGAGTACGTCAGGAGAATATGAAGGAATAGATACTGAAGGAACGGAAGATATAATAGCTGAAGCTTTTCTAGCAATTATAAGCTGTAAAAATACACATCCACAAAGAAGCAACGCTACAAAAAGAGACCATCTAATAGCAGCGCTTTTAACATTACAAAAGTTCATACGTATATCCTGTATCCTGGTAAAATATTTAATTGACGCAATATTTATATAATAATATAATAAAAGATAATCCTATTTCAAGTCAATTGTAAATTCACAATAACTCCATATATTGTTACTGTTATACATTATTATTACCAATACTAACTAAGTTTGCAATAGTTGACAATATATTAGACATTTTGATGACTTAAAGCTGTCAACTTGCACTAAATCGCCCGGTCTTTGAGGGTTGTACTTGCCGCCCCGCTCTTTGCGTTAAGTTTTAATTTTACACCATCACTTATCTCCGCTTTGTCTTTAAGGTCGCTCATTATACGCCAGATGCTTGATATTGAAATTGTTTCTACATTTTGTTCTTTGAAATACTCGTCCGGATGCGGCTGTAATAGTTCACAACGTATTAGGCATTTTGATGATCTTTTCACGTTCTTTTACCGTTTTGTCAAAGTTGGCTAAATTAACTGCTCAAGCTACGCCTTTGTCGCTTTTGTCCGCGCCAAACTATAATACATGTTCTAATTTTGCATAATTAACCCTCTGACGTTTTTGGCTCTTTGTAAAAGGGCGTTTAAACGCCCTTTTACAAAAAACTTATTTTACGCCAAATGTTTAATTATGCGTTTGAACTTTTTGAGACCATAGAAGGTTTTTTTGACAAATTTTAAAATAAAGACTATACTTTTGTACATAGCAAATTTTATTTAAGGAAAGGTTTAGATGTTTAACATAGCAATGTTTGCAAAATTACATCATCATAACGAGCGACATTTGCGCTAAAACATGAAATTCATGCAGGGCGCAAGCGTCGCTTGCTTGCGCCTACATTGCTATAGAAGGTTTATAAGCCGTGTGGGTATTTTAGTCTACACGATTTTTTTATTTTGGAAATTACAGGAGATAATTATAATGATTAGAGTTGCAGTTACTAAAGGACGTATTGAAGAAGAATTTATTGAATTACTTAGAAAAGCAGGGTTTGACAGCACGCCAATCTGTAACAAAGGAAGAAGCTTGCTTGTTAAATCAAAAGACAATATAGAGTTTATATTTTCTAAATCTAATGATACTTTGAAATTTATAGATTTAGATATTGTAGATTTGGCAGTTGTTGGTAAAGATGCAATTATTGAAAATGATACTGAGACGTATAATGAATTGTTGGATTTAAACATAGGCAAGTGTCATCTTGCTTTAGCTGGATTTTCAAATTATAAAGAAGCCAAAGTTATAGCTTCAAAATACCCAAATGTCGCAAGGAAATTTTTTGCAAAGAAAAATAAGTATCCAAAAATTGTAAAAATAGAAGGATCAGTAGAGCTTGCACCTATTTTAAAAATAGCCGATGGGATAGTTGATATTGTTCAAAGCGGCAATACATTAAAAGCTAACGGGTTAGAAGTAATAGAAAAGATTTGTGACATAAGTACGTCGCTTGTAATTAATCCTAATAGTATAGGCTTAAATGCAATAGATAATTTTATAGAAAAGCTTGGGAGGGTGGTATGTTAAAACTTGTTGAATATAATGCAAAAGAATTTGTTGCGAAAAATGAGATGGATCTCGAGATAGAAATTTCTGTGAGAAAGATAATTGATGATGTACGCCAATTCGGTGACGAAGCGGTTCTGTCTTATGCAAAAAAGTTTGATGGTTTTAATAGTAGGACTATAAGAGTGACAAACGAAGAAATAGAAAATGCGTTGAAGATAACTAATAAAAATGCAATACGTATTTTTAAAAAAGCAAAGTCACAAATTGAGAGTTTTCACAAAAGACAAGTGCAGAAAGGATACGCTATATATAAGAAAAATGGTGTTATTATGGGACAAATTATAAGACCGCTAGAACGTGTGGCTATTTACGTGCCTGGGGGTACGGCAGCATATACTTCGACTGTATTGATGAATGCTGTTCCAGCAAAACTTGCAGGTGTTAAAGATATTGTCATGTTTACACCTGCAAAATCTGATGGAAAAATTAAGAATTTTATTTTAGCAGCTGCAGCAATATGTGGCATAACTGAAATTTATAAGGTAGGAGGTGTACAATCTGTTGCAGTAGCTGCATATGGGACCAACAATATTACAAAAGTAGACAAAATAGTAGGTCCGGGTAATGCTTATGTGACTAGTGCAAAAAAATTCTTGTTTGGAGTAGTAGATATAGATATGATAGCAGGCCCTTCGGAGATTTTAATAATTGCAGATTCTAACGCTAACCCAGCCTATATCGCAGCAGATCTTCTAAGTCAAGCTGAACATGATGAAATGTCAAAAAGTATTTTGATTACAACTGGATTAGATCTGTATAAAAAAGTTGAAAAGGAGTTAGAGTTACAGCTTCCAAAACTAAAACGCAAAGAGATAGCAAAAAGCGCGTTAGAAAAAAATGGAATATGTATCATAGCAAAATCTATTGACGAAGCTTTTGAAATATCAAATAACATCGCTCCTGAACATTTAGAAATAATGACGCAAAATCCTTTAGAAATGCTTGCTAAAGTTAAAAATGCCGGATCAGTATTTTTAGGAGAAAATTCTCCAGAAGTGCTTGGCGATTATATGAGCGGCACTAACCACGTCTTGCCAACATCTGGTACTGCAAAGTTTGCTTCACCTTTAGGTGTGTATGATTTTGTAAAAAGAACTTCTTACAGTTATTATCCGAAAAGCGCGTTATCGGAATTTAAAGACGACATTTCGTCTTTTGCTTTATTAGAAGGTTTAGATGCTCACGCAAATGCGGCAAATATTCGTTTTGTAAAGGAGATGCTATAAATGAGAACAGGTGAAATTAAACGCGGCACTAAAGAAACAAAAATAGAAATGAAATTAAATTTAGATGCTACGGGGAAATTTGATGGAAATAGCGGAATTGGATTTTTTGACCATATGCTTAATATTCTAGCTTTCTATGCCAAAGTTGATATTAAACTTAACTGCATAGGTGACTTAAATACAGGAGCGCATCATACTGTTGAAGATATTGGTATAGTTTTTGGGATAGCTTTGAAAAATGCTTTAGAAGATAAGATAGGAGTGACTCGTTTTGGAGGCTGTTTTCTGCCAATGGACGAAGCTTTAGTAAATGTAAATTTAGATACTTCTGGACGTGGTTATTTAGTTTTTAACGTAAGGTTCACATCTGAAAGAGTAGGGGATTTTGAAACTGAGTTAGTTGAAGAATTTTTTAGAGCAGTTGTTATAAATGCAGGAATAACACTTCATATAAATCTTGAGTATGGCAAAAATACTCATCACATAATAGAAGCTATTTTCAAAGGTTTTGCTCTGTCGTTAAGGCAAGCAATTGAAAGAACTGGCGCCCAAATAAATTCTTCAAAAGGAGTTATGTAAGTGATAGCAGTTATTGATTATAAATCTGGTAATATCTCAAGTTTATTGTCAGCTTGCAAAGAAATTGGCATTAAGGCAAAATTAACAAACAACACTAAAACTCTGGATTCGCATAAAGCAATTATTATTCCTGGAGTTGGTGCGATTAAAGCAGCTATAGAAAATTTAAAAGAAACAGGATTATTTGATGTTTTAAAAAATACTGATAAACCAATTTTAGGCATATGTCTTGGAATGCAAATGTTATTTGAAAAAAGCTATGAAGATGGAGAAACAGAATGTTTAGGTTTTATAAAAGGTGAGGTTATAAAAATACCTGTTAATGCAAGACTTCCTCATATGGGTTGGAACAATTTAGATACGGGAGAAGATGTATACTTTGTCCATTCATATATGGCAAGTACGACTTCGGAAAATATAGTTTCTTATACAGATTATTGTGGTGTTCAAATACCAGCTATAGTCAAATATAGCAATGTAACAGGATTTCAATTCCATCCTGAAAAAAGTGGAGAATATGGACTAAAGCTTCTAAGGAAGTGGTATTTTGATATAGAGGAAAAAGCAAATGCTTAAAAAAAGAATAATCCCATGTTTGGATATAAAAGATGGTAGAGTTGTAAAAGGTATTAATTTTTTTAACTTAACTGATGTTGGAAATCCTGTTACTCTTGCAAAGGAATACGAAAAACAGGGAGCTGATGAGATAGTATTTTTAGATATTTTAGCTACATGCGAAAATCGTGCCATAACAAGCAACATAATAGAAAAATCAGCTAAAACACTTAGAATTCCATTGACAGTTGGTGGAGGAATTCGTTCCATTGAAGATTTTCGTAATGCTTTAAGACTTGGTGCAGATAAAGTAGCTATAAACTCGGCAGCGGTTAACAATCCTGATATTATTTTGCAAGCTGCAAAAGAGTTTGGGACGCAATGTGTTGTTGTTGCCATAGATACGGACGGAGAAAACATTTTTATAAACGGCGGACGTATCAACTCAAGGATTAATCTAGTGAACTGGGTTAAACAATGCGAATGCTTAGGAGCAGGAGAAATCTTGCTTACATCAATAAACAGAGACGGAACAAAAAAAGGTTATGATATTGAAACATTAAACAAAGTTGTAGATATTGTAAACATGCCAGTTATAGTAAGCGGAGGCTGTGGAAGTGTAAATGATATCATTGATATGTTCAACAAAACAGAGTGTTGTGCAGCTTTAGTAGCGTCCCTCTTGCATTATAAAACTGCAACCGTATACGACATAAAACAAGAAATGATTAAAAATAACATTCCTATAAGAGGGTACTACAATGATAGATTTTAATAAAATGTCGTTAATTCCGGCTATTGTTCAAGATTACAAAACAAAAGAAGTTTTGATGTTAGCGTATATGAATGAAGAAAGCTATACCCTTACGCTTGAGAAAGGCGAGACATATTTTTATTCACGAAGCAGAAAAAGGTTATGGCATAAAGGAGAAACTTCAGGCTGCATTCAAAAAGTAAAAGGCGTGTATTTGGATTGTGATAGCGATGCGCTATTAGTTTTAGTAGAACAAGTTGAATTTGCGTGCCATACAGGTGAATTTTCTTGTTTTTTTAAGGAAATACTTCCTTGCGAAACAAAAAAGAATATATTTGACGCTGTCTATAGTCGTATTTCAAGCAGAGCTAAAAATCCTGTTAAAAATTCTTATACAAATTACTTGCTTAACGAAGGGATTGATAAAATTTGTAAAAAAATAGGAGAAGAGTCTTGCGAAGTTGTTATTGCTGCAAAAAATGGAAATAAAAATGATTTAGTTGGCGAAATCTGTGATTTAACTTATCACATTCTTGTTTTAATGCAAAGTGAAAATATAAGTTTGGATGATGTAAATAGTAAACTTCAAGAGCGTTATGCTATTGAAGGCAATAAAAAAGAGGAAAGAAAATGATTTTAATCCCTGCTATAGATATAAGACAAGGTAATTGCGTAAGATTAAAACAAGGGGACGTTAAATATGAAACTATTTATTCTACGGACCCTGGAAATGTTGCAAAAATATGGAAATCTAAAGGGGCAAAACGTATACATATAGTAGATTTAGACGGAGCTTTTAGTGGAGAAAGCACAAATAAAGAAATTATCAAACGTATATGTTCTTGTGTAGATGTTCCAATACAAGTTGGCGGAGGTATAAGAAGTTTAGATAAAATATCTGAAATTTTTAATTGGGGAGCAGCAAGCGTGGTTTTAGGTACTGTTGCAGTATCTAATCTTCAAATTTTAAAAGAAGCTGTAAATAGATACGGCGATGAAAGAATTATTGTAGCTGTTGACGCAAAAGATGGGAAAGTTGCCATTAAAGGCTGGAAAGATATTACCTCTATTGATATGTTAAGTTTGGTCGATAATCTAAAAGAAATAGGCGTTAGAAATATTCTGTATACCGACATTTCCAGAGACGGAATGCTTTATGGTCCTGACTATAATGGAATAAAAGGATTTTTAGAAAAAGATATTAAAGTCATAGCTTCTGGCGGTATAAGAAACAAAGAAGATATTATTAAGCTTAAACAATATGGTATTTATGGAGCAATTGTAGGCAGTGCTTTATATTCAGACGGTTTTGACCTGAAACGAGTTATAGAAGCAATAGAAAGCGATGGGAATTAGAATGTTATTTCAGGTATTTTTTGTCATCAATTCACGTTGTCTGTCATGTTTAAGCGTTGTAATCAGGTATTCAAGTTTGTAGTCTGCTGTTAACTTTGGACATGTTGACTGTTGATTAATATTGACAATGCATAATTTTAGTTGTATAATAGCAATCGTTAGGTTAAAGCGCTAGAATAAAATTAGAAAGCGCAAAAATATAAGGAGGGAGTAAAATGATTAAACCACTTGGCGAAAAGATTTTGGTTAAACCCGCAGAGGTAAAAGAAGTAAAAAAAGGCGGAATCATTATTCCAGATACCGCTAAAGAAAAGCCACAAGAAGGCGAAGTTGTAGCTGTAGGGACAGGCAAAAAAACTGAAGATGGGAAAATAATAGCTTTAGAAGTAAAAGTTGGCGATAAAGTCTTGTACGGAAAGTATTCTGGAACTGAAGTAAAGTTTGACGATAAAGAGTATCTTATAATGTCTCAGGACGATATTTTAGGAATAATAAAATAATCTGATAATAAGAAAGGAGAAAGTGCTATGGCAAAACAGTTGATTTATAATGATGATGCTCGCAAATCTATGAAGGCTGGCGTAGATAAACTTGCAAATGCAGTTAAAGTTACTCTAGGGCCTAAAGGCAGATATGTAGTTTTGGATAAAAAGTTTGGTTCTCCAACAGTTACAAATGACGGCGTAACAATAGCTAAAGAAATAGAACTTGAAGATCCATTTGAAAATATGGGCGCTCAGCTTGTTAAAGAAGTTGCTTCTAAAACCAATGATATCGCTGGTGATGGAACAACAACAGCTATAGTTTTGGCTCAATCTTTAATAAATGAAGGTCTTAAAAATATTACTGCAGGAGCTAACGCTAATCATATAAAGAGAGGCATAGACAAAGCAGTTGCAGTAGTTATAGAAGAAATTAAGAAAATAGCAAAGCAAGTTAAAAGCAAAGAAGAAATTGCTCAGATTGCTTCAATTTCTGCAAGCGATAAAGAAATAGGAAGTTTGATAGCAGATGCCATGGAAAAAGTAGGTAAAGATGGCGTTATAACAGTTGAAGAAGGTAAGTCTTCCGAAACTACTCTTGATGTTGTTGAAGGAATGCAATTTGACAGAGGCTATAACTCTCCTTATTTTGTAACCGATACAGAAAGAATGCAGGGAATTTTAGAAAATCCTTACATAATAATTACAGATAAGAAGATATCTTCAATGCAAGAGATTCTTCCTTTGCTTGAAAAAGTTGTTCAAACGGGAAGACCTTTCGTTATAATTGCAGAAGATATTGAAGGTGAAGCTCTTGCAACTTTGGTACTTAACAAGATTCGTGGAACTCTCAAAGTTATTGCTGTAAAGGCACCAGGATTTGGTGATAGAAGAAAAGAAATGCTTCAAGATATAGCAATTCTTACCAATGGAACTGTTATTACAGAAGAAACAGGTTTGAAGCTTGACAGTGCTACAATAGAGCTTCTTGGTCAGGCAAAGAGAGTTGTTGTTGACAAAGAAAATACAACAATTATTTCAGGTCTTGGCGATAAGAAAGAAATAGAGTCAAGAATATCTCAGATTCGCAAGCAGATTGCAGACACAAAATCTGAATATGATAAAGAAAAACTTCAGGAAAGACTTGCAAAACTAGTTGGCGGCGTAGCTGTAGTAAATGTTGGTGCTGCAACTGAAGCTGAAATGAAAACAAAGAAATTTAAAGTGGAAGATGCTTTAAATGCGACAAGAGCAGGCGTAGAAGAAGGTATAGTAGCTGGTGGTGGAGTGGCTCTTCTAAAGGCTCAATCTGTTTTGGAAAAAATTAAATCAGATGATGTAGATGAAAAAACTGGTATTGAAATTGTCCTTAAGGCTTTAGAAGGACCTATAAGAATGATAGTTGAAAATGCAGGGCTTGAAGCTTCTATAATAGTAGATAAAGTAAAAAACTCAAAAGATGCTGCTTTTGGATATAATGCTGACAACAATGAGTATGTGGATATGATAAAAGCCGGTATTGTAGATCCAGCAAAAGTTACAAGAACAGCATTGGAAAATGCAGCTTCAATCGCAGGACTTGTTTTGACAACGGAAACGCTGGTAACGGATATTCCTGAAAAATCTCCTAAGATGCCGCCTATGGGTGGAGGAATGCCTCCAATGCCTGAATATTAATAAAATAATATTCTTGCTTATACAAAAATAAATCCCAGCCTCTATTGGAGGCTGGGATTTTCCTGAGTTCGACATTTAGATTCCCCTAAAAATGCCCTTTTACCCTTACCCTATGTTCCCCTTCTTTGTTTCAAAAAAGGTTCTTTTTTTTCTTATATTCGACAAACTCATGTGCCGAGGGCTTGCACTTTAACTACACTCTCATAAGTAAAGCTTTTTGGTACTACCAGCAGCGTCGCTGATTGTTTTTTACAAATAAAAAAAGAGGATTGGAATTTTTTCCAATCCTCTTTAAATTGCTAAACAAAATTAGATTTTCTTTATGTTTGCTGCTTTAGGACCTTTGTCAGAATTTACAACTTCAAATTCAACACTGTCGCCTTCCGCTAACGACTTAAAACCTTCAGACTGAATAGCTGAATAGTGTGCAAAAACATCACCTGATCCGTCATCATTAGAAATGAATCCGTACCCCTTTTGGTCGTTAAACCATTTAACTTTGCCTTGTGCCATTACTACAACTCCTTTTTCGTCTGCTCTTATACAGACATTGAGATTTACAACCGCATCTAGCGATTGTTTTGTAATTGTAATAAAATAATTATATATTTGTCAAGCCTCTGTAATAGTTCACAACATATTAGACATTTTGATGTTTTAAAATGACAACAATCCTCTTTTATAAACGAATCGCTCTTTGATACTTCTGTTAAAACGTTCTATAAAGGCATTGCCTTTGGGATTTCGC